>NZ_JAHXPU010000014.1:0-48891 GCF_047308185.1 Pantoea sp. B65 | reverse complement strand
TGACCTGCTCCCCGTTGATTAATACACCGCGATGTTAGTAATGTCTTCATAAGTCACATGAGGACATCCCCATGAAGAAACGATTTTCCGACGAACAGATCATCAGTATTCTCCGCGAGGCCGAAGCCGGGGTTTCGGCCCGGGAACTCTGCCGCAAGCATGCTATTTCAGACGCTACCTTCTACACCTGGCGCAAGAAGTTTGGCGGCATGGAAGTCCCCGAAGTGAAGCGGCTCAAGTCACTTGAAGAGGAGAATGCCCGCCTCAAGAAGCTGCTCGCTGAAGCCATGCTGGATAAGGAGGCGCTTCAGGTGGCTCTGGGCCGAAAGTTCTGACGACAGACCAGAAGCGGGAAGCCGTGGAAGTCATGTGTGAGACAACGGGTCTGTCGCAACGCCGTGCCTGCAGGCTGGCTGGTCTGTCCCTTTCAACCTGCCGTTATTCGGCTCAGCGTCCGGCTGCTGACGCGCAGCTATCTCTGCGTATCACAGAGCTGGCACTTGAACGTCGCCGGTTTGGTTACCGGCGCATCTGGCAGTTATTGCGTCGGGAGGGCATTCACGTCAACCACAAGCGGGTTTACCGCATCTATCATCTTAACGGTCTGGGTGTAAAACGCAGGCGACGCCGTAAGGGTCTGGCGACTGAGCGGCTTCCGCTTCTCCGCCCGGATGCGCCGAACCTGACATGGTCGATGGATTTTGTCATGGATGCACTTGCCAGCGGCCGCCGGATTAAGTGCCTGACCTGCGTGGATGATTTCACGAAGGAGTGTCTGACGATCACCGCTGCTTTCGGTATTTCAGGCGTTCAGGTCGCGCGTATTCTGGACGGCATCGCGCTGTTTCGTGGCTATCCGGCAACGATAAGAACCGATCAGGGCCCGGAGTTTACCTGCCGTGCGCTCGATCAGTGGGCTTTTGAGCATGGCGTAGAACTGCGACTCATCCAGCCGGGTAAGCCAACACAGAACGGGTTTATTGAGAGTTTTAACGGACGCTTTCGCGATGAATGTCTGAATGAGCACTGGTTCAGCGATATTCTTCATGCCCGGAAAATCATTAGTGACTGGCGGCAGGACTATAACGAGTCCAGACCTCATTCATCGCTGAATTACCAGACGCCGTTTGAATTTGCAGCATGCTGGCGAAACGGGAAACATGAAGAAAAACCAACCGACATTACTAACTGAAGGTTGTATCTAATACTGGGGGCAGGTCACATTAATTAACTCATAGAGTTGAGTGTAATGCAGAATGCTATTGCGAGCTTATTTATACCAACCCGATACCCTGAGCAATATACCATTACTCCGGGCGAAAATCTTGGATTTTCACCTGCCCCCTCTGTCAGAATAGATGTCACCCCATCAAAAACTCTAATGGGGCGGTTGGGAAACAACATGAACGCATTTCGCCCGAACGGAAATCATCAGCACTGGCTAAATTACAATTACTGCCGCCTTACAACCCTGTTCATAACGCTGAATGAGATGCTTGAAATCATAGAGCCCTAACTAGTTGAATACGACAGCGAACGGCCCCGTGAATCCCGGAATAACCTAAGCCAGAAATCTCAAAAAAGAGTGTAGAACTAAAGGTCTACTTACACTTTTTGATAAAAAAATGTTAAACAACCGATAATGAGAGAGAAACATTATAATAGCTAGTAATAATAAAAATTACAGCATTATTTTTTTTGCAAAGATATAGCTTTAAAATATGCGTTACTGATTGAAAGATAGATTTCAATATCTTCCTTACCTGCAACTTTTATATTATCATCCAGACCTTTTTTATATGTATTACTTATTGCAGCACTGTTTTTTGTTTGTGAGTTTTTTTCCACAAAAGAAACATCAGTTAATATTGGCAATTCTAACTGATTGTCATTATTTCTTTTCATAATATACTCACTTCAATTCCATCATGTTAAGCCGCTTAACTCCTACCTCAGCAATAACAACTTGCTCCAGTTTTGGTATAGCCTTGAGGCTCATACTGTCCACTGGCATCGCTGCACCTGCTGACGATAACTGTAGCATTCCTGCTTTAGATTTTCGAGAACCAGAATCAAACAACTCTAAAAATCTTGTAGGAGCAACTCCGTCAAACTGCACAAGCTTCACCTTGTCTGAATCATTTACTGACTCGGTCATGGCATCAGAATGAAGCTTCAGTGCAAGACTTTTCCTATAAGGTTCAATGAAATAGACTTCTGATATCCCCGCTGCGATTATATGCCTTGCACATGAGTGACATGGATAAGTTGTTACAAAAATCTTTCCTCCCAGAATACGCTCACCAGCAACTCGAGACGCACCTAAAATCGCGTGCATTTCCGCATGCACAGCTCGGGAGAATTCAATTAGATCCTTGAGCCTTGAGTTTTTTATAATAGTTTGTACAGCTTTCTCTCTTTTACCTTTCGGGATCAATCTTTCGCTTATCAAACTGTCGATTACAACTTCTGCCAAGATTTTCTTTTCCAAATCATTCGAACAATGACTTTTGCTTGAGGCATAACATCTATTATCTGGATCTATAACCCTCAGCCGAAGAGATGGTTTACCATATAATCCTCCTCCGTTACGAGGAACATCATTCCATCCAGTAGATAGTAACTCTCCAGACGATGATGTTACTGCGGCTCCAACTTGACGTGATAAACAAGCCGAATTTCTTGCAGCTGAAGAAGCTGCATACATTGCATTTTCTTCTTCTGTAGGAGATATAATTGCAGTCCGGAATATAAGTTTAAAAAAACGCTCCAGTTTTGACAAAATCTGGCCCTTGGCATTTGCTGTTCCAGGTTCAGACAAACATGCGTCAACACGCAAAAAATAATCACACTTTGGAAAAGTGTCTCTTACTGATTGCCCATGGTCAAACTCTTCTCCAGAGTCGGTGTTTATTAACTCCCCTATATCACGAGAACTAAGGCTGTTCAATTTAGACAGGTTTTCACTTCTTGCTTCGAGTGGTGAAAATACACCTATAGAAAACATCATTTTTCCATAAATAGACTTAAGCAGCTCCAACTCTGATGAATTTTTTATTGAGTCAATTATATGACATATTTTTTGATCTTTTATTTTCTTGCCAAGAGTAGCATTCGCTTCATTTAAGACATCTTCAAACTCACCAAATGTTTTTTGGCGCTCCGCACTAATTTTTGCAATTGCTAACTTTGCTAATATGTCATTGCCATATAGTTCTCGTAATTTGTCGCCAACAGATATCAATGATTTGAATTTACTTAAACTCGAACTTTCATCAATTTTTATTTTTGTACTTTCAGAATTTATTCTGATGAGCTCGCTCAGCCTAATATTAAATGATTTGTACCCAAACTCTTGAAGTGATGATTCAATTTGCTTTGCAGTTTCATGTAAGGGGGAACCAATTGGTCCGCAAAGAGCAATAACAATCTCAGGCGTAATACTATCCTTAATTTCCTGGGTTGAATTCACGACGATATCTTCATTTATTTCATCGTTTCCTACCAGACGAAATTCAGCACTTTGATCGAACGCTGTATTTTGCATTCCTTTACCTCATTAAACCTAATATCAAAGATTATATATCTAATAAAAAATTTTAATGCAAATATATTTTTAATTTATCTTTCATTTGATTATTTAATCCAAAAAGACTCAATGTTTTGATATTTTTGACTACCAAAAATTAATAATTAGGCGTAAAGACCTGCAACAGTAGACTTTATTGTCCCACCTGAGAAAAGGTAATATGCTCATTTTAGTGCAACATATATGTCCTCCTTTTCAGATACGCTGACCTTCGGATTGACCCGAAGACTCGCAGGATTTTTATCGAGAGTAAGGTTGTCGGTATGGCAAAACCAATGTATCTGTATACTACTGACGGGATGCCACGTTTTGTCGATGGTGACTACGGATGGACCATACAAGTGGAAATTATGTTAGCTTATCAAAAGATAAAGTACCGAAAAACATTATCACTTGGAACACAATTAGATAAACAAAAAAACTTCTAAGTAATGAATTAGTTGGAAAACATTTTTGATCTCGATATATATTTCAACACTAACCCTTCGATTAAAATATAAAACACAGTGATACCTAAAAGGTAATCACTGTAAATTTTATTATCATGGAGTTGGTAAAAGAAGTGTTTTTACAAACTGCAATGCTTGTTGATCTCGTTGTCCAAAATATCGTGCGGCATGAGAAGGCAACCATATTTCATTAAAATGACGCTTAAAATCTTCGTATAGCTCGATTGGATATAGTTTTGCTTGAACTCCGCGCCCATCAGGATAGATATGTTCATATGTTGGGAAATTATTTGGCTCAATGCCGCGAACCTCTCGTAGCCACTTACAAAAAATCCTCCCTTCAGATATATCAGGCACCATCTCTTGAGGGAGAGTATATCCAGCCTGCTCTAAAGGAGCTATTAAATTAAGGGTCAACTCATTTAGCATAGAAAAATGGGTATAAGGTACTTTCGAGCTATTTTGTAAATAACGTTCAAGGTGCACTGGAAGAACAGCTTTAGCATTACCTTGTTGCCATTCAGTAACCCATTGAGATACTTTTACTGCGAATTTAGCAGAAAGCCATTGGGCAAGGTTTATTGCTAAATAGGGATGTACCCATGTTCCCTGGAGCCTTGGATTACCACCACTTATTACATGTATTAGTTGCTGCTCTGGTAGTCCTGTTTGAGTTATTAACTCAGTTAAAAATTCATTAGTAGATTTAAGAACTCTATAATCGGAAAATCTCTTGCCAACAGACTGGCATAATGCGGTTGCACTTATATATCCATCACCTGCACGTTGAGGGATAATTTCACCCTCTTCTACCCGAGGTATTAGAGCTAGTTGTTCATTCATATATTTATTCCTTTGGTAAGCCTTGCTGTGTTTAAAAAAGGAGGCATAAAGACTGTATGTGATTTTTATTCCTCTAGATAACTTATCTCATAGACTCTTCATTTTCAACGCTATCAATATTTGTAGTGTTGTGGATTGGCAGACTATGCTCCCGTCTCACTTTCGGGTTTTCAACTAGCCCATATCCTGTACCGGTAAGTCACGTAACATGGGTTTTCCCTGACCCTGGCCCAAAATCAGTGCAGTGGTAAATCAGAGATCTTCGTCTTTCCGGAGACTTCGGATAAATTCAGCCGGAGTCATGTCATTTAATGATGAATTCGTTATCTCATGATTGTATTCCCTGCGCCAGTTGTCGAGTTTGTCCTGCGCATCTTCCAGTGACAGGAACCAGTGAATGTTCAGGCATTCATCCCGCAGACTTCCGTTAAATGATTCAATAAACGGGTTATCCGTTGGTTTTCCGGGGCGGGAGAAGTCCATTGTGACACCGTGCTCATACGCCCATTTATCCAGACCTTTCGAAATAAACTCGCTGCCGATATCCGTCTGGATACGTACCGGCAGGCGCTTGCCCAGCACCCGCAACCCTTCCATCACACCGACCACATCCTCACCTTTCAGCGATTTTCCGGCATGGATCGCCAGACACTCCCGACTAAAATTATCGACTACAGTCAGCGCCAGGAAACGTCGTCCGTTAAACAGGTTATCCGACACGAAATCCATACTCCAGCACTGATCGATATCGGTCAGGACCGGACGTTGCTGACGATGTGCTGCACTGACATGTCTGTGGGGGCGCTTTCTGCGCAGGTTGAGGCCTTCCAGACAGTAAATCCGGTGTGTTTTCTTGTGGTTAACAGGCCAGCCTTCCCGCCGCAACTGAATATGAATACGCGGGCAACCGTAGCGGATCCGGGTTTCCGCTATTTCCCTGATGCGCAGGGTTATCGCCCGATCATCCCGTCGGCTCTGCCAGTGGTAAACGGTTCTGCTCTGCATCAGCAGTCCACATCCCCGTCGGACACTGATACGGTAAGCCTCCCGCAGAAAATGCACCGCCTGACGCTTCTGAGCCGGCCTCAGAACTTTTGCTTCAGTACCTCCTGCAGCATCTCTTTGTCCAGACTCAGGTCAGCCACAAGCTTTTTCAGCCGCTGATTTTCATCCTCCAGTTGCCGCAGACGCCGCAGTTCCGTTACGCCCAGACCAGCGAATTTCTTCTTCCAGTTGTAAAAAGTAGCCTCAGAAATACCCATCTTTCTGCAGAATTCCCCGACGCGGGTGCCGGTTTCGGTCTGTTTCAGCGCAAACGCAATCTGTTCTTCGGTATAACGGGTCTTTTTCATGGCGATGTGCCTCTCTGTGAGATGGAAGAAAGACCGGAGACTTCAGTTTAGCCTGGTACTGTTTTCAGGGAGGAGATCATCCCAGCCATCAAGATTATTCATATTCACTCCCGTATTCGCGCGACTATGGCAAAAAAACTAATCACTAAAATTCATAACTAACTTATAAATAAGGTGAAAATAAATTCACTCAACAAACCACCGTGTATTTGTAAATATCCCAGCCGATAAACCATACCGACAAAACTACAGACTCTTACGTGAGTATATGGCGCATTATCGGTATATGGTCTATATTGTAGATATCCAATATCTAGCTAAACTATCACAAGGGGTTAGAACATGAACACACGAGAAAAAGACACTGATTTTGAAGTCATTGCTATCCCGGCAGACAATATCTCGTACTTTAAAACGGATGACGGGCATGCTGACATCACTATTTCAGTGCCGGACTTCCATGATGACCAAGAAGATCAAGCAGAGCTGTACTATGTACTTAAACGTCCTTCCTTCATTGATGACGCCGTCTTTAAAATTGCGCTTGAAGCTGCTTTCCGTGCCGTAACCGGGCTGAGTCACCTTCCTTCTACAGCACAAAAAACAACGGCCACAGTAGGGGTGAAAGCCAGAAGCAGGCAAAAGATCGCAGGGGTAACCAATACAGAACGCCTGGAGAAACTAAAAAAAACAATCTTGGCTGACAGTGAGTGGCTGCCTGCTCAGGAAGTTTCACGCAGAGGAGGAGCTGGGGCCGGAGTGAAAAACCCCAGCGGGTTACCAAATCGCTGGAAGCGAGCCGGAAAGATTTTTGCCATAACATCGGAAGGCAAAGACCTGTATCCGGCCTATGCGCTGGATATCGGCGGACAACCCCTGCCGTTAATAAAAAAAATCATAGCATTGTTCGGGGAAACAAAAACACCATGGTCTCTGGCCGTTTGGTTTGGCACCTCCAACAGCTGGCTGGGTAATAAAAAACCCAAAGACCTGCTGACCTCAGAGCCGGAGCGAGTACTGGAAGCCGCATTTAGAGCTATGGAGGGACCTGTCCATGGTTAAAAAAATCACAATCCCCGATAAAACTGATAACCTTTCGGCCAAGCTAGTAATCTGGCCGAAAGGAAAAACCATTGAGCGAATCCACTCATCCCAATTTGGTGCGACCGAATTTAACCCAGGGAAAGGCAAAAGTAGGTTCAGTCCCATCATTGATAGCGAAGGCAACGGCATCCCGACATTGTATGGTGGGGAAAATCTGCCAGTCGCACTGATGGAGACAGTGTTACATGACCTTCCCACACCCTGCGAAGATGCACCTGTAGAGCTATCCACTCTGGACAACCTTGCTCGCAGCCAAATTTCTTCCAAAGAAGATATTCAGCTTGTTGACCTTAACCCTCGTTTCATGAAAAAAAACGGCATCACACAAAACGATTTACTAGGCTCTTCCGCAGATAACTACCCGGAGACACGCAGGTGGGCCGAAAAAATCCATGATGATAATCCTGAGGCTCAAGGGCTTCAGTGGCCTTCGAAGCAGCATGGCGATAAGGCTGTTATGTTATTTGGTGATCGCATAGATATTCACAATCTCGACGTTACTATTGACTCCGAACCTGCCTCAACGTCAGTTGATGTTAATAAAGAACTTTCATCCCTGGCCGATGAAATGGCTCTGGTTCTTGTTCCCAAGGATTTGACATAGGTAAAACAAAAATACCAGTGAATAACAATATCATTATGATTTAGAGATTCGTTGACGAAATCGAACCTGAGGAACGAATCAAACTTCTCTCCTTGTAGTCAATCCATCTATCTAATCTATAGGATAAAATATGGGTCAATCTGCGGGTCTTGACAACAAGCGGGGATAAAATTTATGATGAATTTCAATTTAATAGATAACTGAATATCCCCGAGTCCGGGCACCCTACATCGAAGCACACTGGTTAGAAGTCAGATCGCTAACGGGTGTCTAAACGAAGATGGTGTTCAAAGCAACGATGGCTGCATGTGTAGGTGCAACATCCAGGATTGAACATAAAAATCTTCAGGAAAGGGTACTGGTTGACGCTAGTGCCCTTTTCTCGTTGGCGCAAATAATTACAATCTCTTCAGGCTTGTCAACCTAACATGTTGAACTCGCAATTTTACATATTTCGGTAACGCCGCTAATTTCTACTTCTCCGTCAATTTCTCCTGGGATTCAGGATAACGCTCACCAACAACTGCAAACTTGTTCAGCGTTTGCCTGATGTCCTCAAGTTCACTTTGTGAGAATGCCACCCCTGTGCTCGCCAGATTCTCATCCAATCTTTCGACCTTTTTCGTACCCGGAATTGGCACAATGTAATCGTACTGTGCAAGCAACCAACCTAAAGCAATTTGGGCCGGAGTCACATTCTTGTTGGAAGCAAGGAGTTTGACGTAATCAACCAACTGTAAGTTTTGGCTGAGATTATCTGGTGAGAAACGTGCAATTTGGCTTCGGAAATCATCAGAATCAAACGTAGAGTTTTGGTCAAAACGGCCTGTAAGAATAGCTTTACCCAAAGGGCTAAAGGGTACGAAACCAATCCCCAATTGCCTGAGTGCAGGTAAAACATTCTCTTCGGGTGCTCGATACCACATCGAATATTCACTTTGTACGGCTGTTAAAGGCTGTATATGGTGCGCGCGGCGTATGGTATCTGCTGAGGCTTCGGAAAGTCCCCAATACAGCACTTTTCCTTCCGTAATCAGGTCGCCTATCGTTCCTGCCACATCTTCGATGGGTACAGTCGGATCAACACGATGTTGGTAGTAAAGATCGATGCGATCGGTTCCAAGGCGTTGTAACGAGCCTTCAACCGCCAAACGTATTGACTCTGGTCGACTTGAAAGGCCGACTGCGCGGCCATTAGGGCCATCCGTATCATTACCTTTAACTAAATCAAAGCCGAATTTTGATGCAATCACTACTTCATCACGGAAAGGCGCTAACGCCTTTCCTAATAAAACTTCATTCGTATAAGGACCGTAGACTTCCGCAGTGTCAAAGAGCGTCACTCCTTTTTCATATGCAGTACGGATAACCTTAATGGCTTCTTCATCTGAAATATATGGGGGATAACTTTGAGTGAACCCCATGCAACCCAGGCCAAGAGCTGAAACTTTTAATCTGGAGTTTCCTAAAATACGTGATTTCATCGTTATTCCTCCACAACGTTTAAAAAAACGGGAAGTAATATCATTTAAGAAATGGATTAAAATAAACGAGCCCGGTATTAATGTCCGGGCTCGTTTGGATTGAATTACATCTCCTGACTGGTAGGCCTGAAAAGTATTTCATTGATATCTACATTCGCTGGTTGAGTTATCGCAAACTCAACAGCGCTAGCAAATGAAGATGGTGGGATTGCATGTTCATCGTAGAACTGTTGAATTTGACCGGCTACACCTTTTTCGGTTATATGATGGGTCAACTCGGTATCAACAGCACCCGGTGAAATAATTGTCGTCCGCAGATTATAAGGTTTTACTTCTGAACGAAGCCCTTCACTGATGACTCTTACTGCATGCTTGGTTGCACAGTAAATGGCCCCAGCGGGTGTTACCTTATGGCCTGCAATCGATGAAACGTTAATGATGTGGCCGAATTTTTGCTTTTTCATAATTGGCAGAGCGGCGGCAATGCCATAAAGGGTACCTTTGATGTTGATATCAATCATGTTATCCCATTCATCAACCTTCAGGCTTTCCAGCATTGATTGCTGCATTAACCCGGCATTATTAATGAGAACATCAACACGACCAAAAGCATCAACCGCCGCCTTCAGTAACGTCTCAACCTGAACTTTATCGGTGACATCGGTGGCAAGTGCGATTGCTTTACCACCCGCACTTTCAATATCCTGGACTAGCTTCTCAAGCCGCTCGACGCGACGAGCGCCAAGCACGACAGTTGCGCCTTTAGCACTCAAACTACGCGCTGTGCATTCACCCAATCCGCTGCTGGCACCGGTAATTACAACAACTTTTCCATCGATGTTATTGCTCATTCGGTATCTCCATATTGTTCATCAGAGACCTTTTCCAGCCACTCAACCACGCTGCCATTCTGAGCTTCCTGGATAGCGATATGGGTCATCGCTGTCGTAGCGCTTGCGCCATGCCAGTGTTTCTCATGGGCTGGAATGCAAACGACATCACCTGCACGAATCTCGCGAGCGGGCTCACCCCAGGTTTGGACATAACCAAAACCTGAGGTCACAATGAGACGTTGGCCTAGTGGATGAGTATGCCATGCAGTACGTGCACCTGGTTCGAATGTTACGTGGCCAGCGCTGGCACGAGCATTCTCGTCTGCAGCAAACATGGGATCGATTCGGACTGTACCAGTGAACCAATCTTCAGGTCCAACCATTGATGCTTGCGAGCCAACTTTGTTGATAATAGTCATCTCATTTCCTTAAATTTGTGGGGTATTCATCTGAAGATTTAAATAAACAGGCTTCTTGCCTCACGTCGTCTTCTTATAAGGCAGATTTAATCTGCATATCGGATTTCCAGTATGCATGATGAATAACTATCAATTAACCCTCTGACGCTGAATGCTTCTATGAATGAATTTCATTAATGCGCCATGGAAAACAAGTGCATTTTCAACACGTTTTAATCTTTTTTTAGGCCTTTATCGCGTAATAAACATACACTTTGATATGATAAAAACTTTCAATTTATGAAATTTTGTAATAACTCTATTCGTTTTTTAATCAAGGTTTTTTGCTGTTAGAAAATTTAGAATTAACTCTGTAAATCAGTTTGGATGATTATGATATTCACCGCGCGACATTGATCAGATCAAAGTGAGCTATTCAAACTCCCATCAAATGGGCATCATCTTTGACACTAAGAGGGTTAACCATGTCTGCATTTAAAAATACACTACTCTGCTTATCATTGTTAATGGCCTATTCTGCCAATACATTTTCCGCCACGCCTAAAACTGTTGCTGAGGGAATAAATGTTGTTGGCTCGCAAAAGATTACATTTAACAACGGCACAATCAGCATGGCCGGAAACTTGTATCTTCCACCAGATTATGATGCTACGAAAAAGTATCCAGCAATAGTGGTTGCACATCCATGGGGAGGCGTTAAAGAACAGACCTCCGGATTATATGCGCAGCAGCTGGCGCGAAAAGGATTTATTACGCTGGCTTACGATGCCTCACACTATGGTGAAAGTGGCGGTGTTCCGCGTGATCTGGAAGACCCCTCTGACCGAGTGCAGGATATTCGTAGTGCGGTGGGGTATCTCGCCAGTCTTCCGCAGGTAGATGCTAATCGTATTGGCGCTATTGGCGTTTGTGCTGGCGGTGGATATACCCTTAACGAAGCCCAGACCGATTTACGCGTGAAAGCTGTTGCCGGGGTGGTAGCCTATGATATCGGCGAAGCGACGCGCACAGGAATTGAAGGCATGCCTGTAACCGCTGAAGATCAGCACAAGTTGCTGACAAGCGTGGATGAGCAACTGAATAAAGAAGCGGCCGGTGCGCCGGTGCTGGTGCAGCCGCTACTGCCGCCGTTAAGTAGCATCAATGCGAGCTCTCCCAGTTTCGTGCGCGAAGCAACGAACTATTATTTGACGCCGCGCGGTGCGCATCCAAATGCCCACAATCGCTACGTCGTTACCAGCCCAGGGTTGCACCTCGCCTATTATCCGTTGGCACATATGGATCTGATTGCACCGCGCCCGGTTCTGCTTATTTCTGGCTCGCGCGCTGAAACGCTCAAATTCAGTGAAGCTGCATATGCTCAGGCAAAACAACCGAAAGAAATTATGGTGATTCCGGGCGCATCGCATTTTGATCTCTATGATAAGCCGCAATACGTCACCCCAGCAGTAAACAAACTGGCTGAATTCTTCGGTAAGAATCTGTAATCGTATTGGGGGAGCCTTTTCCAAGAGAAGAAGGTTTCCCCCAATCAAATCATGGTTTTTTACTGGCAAGTAACGCAATCGGTACTGCCATTATCACGACGATGGCGCTCCAGAGGAAAACCATGCTCATGTGACCGGCTGACACCACAAGTCCTAACAGCGGACTTGAAAGTCCGATTGCAAGGTCAGGAAATGCTGAGTACGTTGCCATTGCCACGCCTTTGTTTGTCCCCCCCAGGCGGCGAACCGCTTCAGACCCGAAGGCGGGATAGACCATTGCCCAGCCGGCCCCCGTTAATGCAGCGCCTGCAGCAGCAAGCCATGGAGAAGGTGCAGCACATAGTAAAACTTGCCCAAGCGCGGTCACCAGAGAAAACATCACCCCCACACGGATTGCGCCCGACTGATCAATTAACTGACCCAGGAAGAGGCGTGCGGCTATTAACGCCGCTGCAAATGCGCTCACCGGTAACCAGCCCATTCCCCAGCCCTTTTCCGCGTACATCAGGACAGAAAACGACAATAAAGCCGCATAACCTACGCCATTGAAAGCCGCACCTAATCCGGGCAGCCACACCGATGAAAGAGCCAGGGAAAGGGTTCCTCTCTGTTCAGAAGGTTCAACGCGTTCTGGCAAAATGCGGACAACGAGCATGGCAGCAATAGGTAGCAGCGCAGTTGTTATTGCAATAGCGGCAAAACCAGAATGGTCAAATATGGCAGTACCGAGCGGCGCGCCAAGGGCAAAAGCAGCAAACATTGCGGTGCCTACCCATGCGATCACTCTACCGGTTTGGTTGCCGCCCGCCAGAGCCAACCCCAGCGTCATGCCGCCAGTGATAATAAAGCTTTCTGCACCACCGACTATGGCTCTGCCAATCAACACTAAAGCGATAGCTGTAATGGGTTGAGTAGCAAATGGTAGCGAAATTAAATAAAAAACACCCCCCGCTATCGCCAGTAACAATCCCAGATAAATGGCTCTTCTGCCGCCATACCGATCAGCATAACGCCCGGCGGCGAAGCGAGTAGCTAAAGAAGCTGCAAACTGCGCGCCAGTGACTAAACCCACGGCAAAAGTGCCGAATCCCAACTGGTGGTGTACGTAACGGGGAAGCACAGGCAGTGCGATGCCAATAATCAAAAACCCAGCCAAAACGACCAACATTAATGTCAGTAGCATCCGCATAAAATTCATAGACTCACTGGACTCAACCGACTCACTTTGCATAACCAAACTCTCAAGATAATTAAATGTTTAGCCCGCCAGATGGCGGGCCAGTTAACCTATCGCGCTTATTGAGGAAGCGCGAAAGCAATGATGTAGTCGCCCCTGATTGGTGTGGTGCGATTTCCTCCGGCACTGATCACCACATACTGCCGTCCATTTTTTGCGGTATAGGTCATCGGGGTTGTTTCTCCACCGACAGGTAAACGTCCCTTCCATAATTCACGACCGGTTTTAATATCCATAGCGCGTAGGTAGTAATCCTGCGTTCCTGCCATAAATACCAATCCGGATGCAGTCGTAACAGGCCCGCCTAAAGTTGGTAAACCTACTGGCATAGGCAAATGCATGGCGATACCCATTGGTCCGGTATCTTCGACCGTTCCCATCGGAACAGACCAAACCACTTTTCTGGTGGCGAGATCGATGGCGGTTAACGTTCCATAGGGGGGGTCCTGACAGGGTATTCCTAAAGGAGAGAGGAAGCGCGACTGCTCAACGCCCCATGGCGTTCCATACTGCGGTGCGCCGCCGTCATGTGTTCCATCACCCTGGGCATTAGCATCATATTGCTGCCTGCGAACCAAACGGTTCAAAACACCCATGCGTGAGTCGTTTACTAAAAGATATCCTATGTTTTCAGCAATGGATGATGAGCCCCAATTCATTCCACCCGCCCAACCTGGGAAAAAGATCGAAGTCTGTTCAGATGGCGGCGTAAATTCCCCTTCATAACGCGCCTGGCGGAACTCAATACGACAAATAAGTTGATCGAGCGGCGTTATTCCCCACATGCGGGATTCTTTCAGTGGTTCCGTTCCTATTGATGGCATGCCCACAGACCAGGGCTGCGTCGGGGAAGTACGGTCATCACTGACACCGCCCTGAGGAACAGCACGTTCTTCCACTTTCGCAATCGGCTCGCCTGTTCGCCTATCCAGCATAAAGATTTCACCACGCTTAGTGGTTTGAATCAGCGCCGGGATGTTGCCGCCTTTGCCATCAGGAACATCATAAAGAGCGGGTTGCGAAGGTACATCGTAGTCCCAGCGATCATGGTGGACAGTCTGGAAATGCCAGCGTTCGCGTCCGGTGGCGATATCCAAAGCCACCACGGAAGAAGAGTATTTATCGGCTTCAGGGGAACGATGGCCTCCCCAGAAATCCGGAGTAGCATTGCCGGTTGGCAGATAAATCAAACCAAGCTTGTCATCGTATGCCGGTGTGGACCACACATTCGGCGTTCCCGGTGTGTAACCTTCACCCTGTGGCGGAAGTGCGGTGATTGCTGGATTACCCAGATCCCACGCCCACACTAACTTGCCGGAATGCACATCGAATGCGCGAATGACACCCGATGGTTCCCCCGTTTCATGGTTATCTTGTACCAATCCTCCAACCACAATCAGATTACGCACGACAGTAGGCGCTGCGGTCGGGAAGTAGAATCCTGGCTTAAACGCCCCCATTCCAACATGGAGATCAACGATGCCATGCTCGCCAAAGTCCTCACAGGGTTTGCCCGTTTGCGCATCCAGCGCCACTAATCGTGCATCGACTGTCGTGGAGATAACGCGGCGACGGCACAAAGTCGCTGGTTTAGTCGTTGTAGAAACCACAGCTGGATCATTTGAAGCATCATAGAAAGCGACCCCACGGCAACGGGGGAAAAAATTGCCGCTGGCATGTGAGTCGAAACGCCAGATTTGTTTACCGGTTTCAGCATTTAGCGCAAAAACCTGGCTTGAATGAGTGCAACCATAGAGCATGTTATTAGCGAATAATGGCGTGACGACATGTGCTTGCGGACCTTTAGGTATTTCACCTGTACGGTAAGTCCAGGCCTTACTCAAATGAGCTACGTTCTCTGGAGTGATTTGATCTGCATTGGCAAAGCGCGTACCTGCAGGTGTTCGTCCATAGTGAAGCCATTCTGCCCCCGGCTCAGCACCCGATGCTTTTCCCGCTACAGGAACCGGGGGATTGTTTTCAGTCACGAGTGGTTGAGGTATAAAAGCTTTCCAACCCGTAGCAATTAAAGCGAGGATAATAATTCCAGCTGCACTGTAGGCAGATCTCGTCGGAGCATGGCCGTTGCTGAAATTAAGCAGCGGTGTAATCAATAGAACCAGGACAGCTAATATACTGAGGGCAAAAAGGCGTGAAACAAGTGGCCAGAAGGTGAAACCCACTTCCGATATTGACCAAATAAAACTAGCAACCAGTGCGATGAGGTAGAGATAAACACCAATTGGACGGCGGAGTCCAAGTAATATACCCGCGATGGTGATAATCAATCCCGCTGGCGCAAAGTACCAGGAGCCGCCTAAGGTAATGAGATATACTCCGCCAGCCAGCATAAATACACCCACCACTACAATGAGTGTGGCAAGTAGTATTATTAATGATTTTGTTACTCCAGATTTATTTAAAGTAACCATTTTTAATATCCTTTTATTAACGTTACAAGCAGGTGTTAAATCAGACCATTCGCCCCCAACACGCGAAGACTCTTATCAAGAGCAAAAATGGGGCTCGCCCCCTTAATTGAAACGAACCCCGAGGGTATTTAACGGACGGTATAGCCACCATCAACAGGTAGCGCATGACCAATGACAAAAGTAGAGGCTGGGCTGCACAACCAAAGCACGGCATCAGCAATTTCTTCAGCACGGCCCAGACGCTTAATGGGTACATCTTTCATCAGTTCTGCCATTGCTTCAGGCTGGCTTTCCAGCATGCCAGACACCATTGGCGTCTCAATAATGCCAGGGCAGATAGCATTAACGCGGATGTTTTGCGGAGCATATTCCAGACCAGCGCTTTTGGTTAAGCCCACCACGCCGTGCTTTGAAGCATGGTAAATACCACGCTCGGCAATACCGACCAAACCGCCAAGCGAAGAGTTGTTAACGATTGCGCCACTTCCTTGTTTCTTCATCTGAATTAATTCGTATTTCATGCAGTTCCAGATACCGCGCAAATTGATATCCATGACAAAATCATAATCTTCAGGATCGGCAATTGCCGTTTCAGCCACTGGACTTTGCACGCCCGCATTATTGAATGCCGCATCAATGCGCCCAAACGTGGCGACAGCCTGATCAACCATAGCTTTGACCTCGTCAATATTTGCGACATTGCAGCGAATACCTATCGCACTGTAACCTGCTGCATTTAGTTCAGCGGCTGCGTTTGCAACCGCTTCTTCATTGACATCCACCATAACGACTGACGCGCCCGATGCAGCGAAAGCCTTAGATGCGGCAAGACCCATTCCAGAGGCTGCACCAGTAACCAATGCAACCTGATTTTTGAATGAAAAACTCATATGTTATTTCCTCTTTATGACGCACAGGAGATCATCAGCGCAAATTAATCAACATGCGCTTGTGACAGACGTAATTGGATGAATTTGCGGAGGTATTAAATAATAAACCCGAGCATGGCAGATTTAATCAAAGTGGATCGTAGCCGGGTGTTTTATAGAGATTATTTGGCTTTCCTATAATCTCAGGCTTGTAAACATCCTCAACCCAATTCTCCTTTAAAACATCCTCTATAGACAAAGAAATGAAATCATCACTGATTCCCAGTGTTTTACTCAAGGTGTCAGTTAATGCCGCGGCAATGATTTTCTTGTTCTCTTCTGACTGACCAACAATCTTGACAATTATATGGGGCATAAATAACTCTCTGGTTAATTGTTATGCTTTAAATAGCCCGCCAATCAGGCCATCGAATAGCAGCAATATTAACATTACATGCCTATAGTGATTACCGACCCTGGATGGGATGGAATCATGAAGAATTCTCATTACTGCGAATTATCTTCGCGTACCAATCATGTTTTTTTGAGCGTTAACTTCAGTAATTTGTCTGCAGACGGGCCTTCAGAGCGGGGGGAGCGATTTGTTGTAATCACATAGAGCGCGTTACCGGTAGCATACACATCACGCAGGCGGTCTCCCGAGCTAAAAATTTGCCTGAGTTTCTTCTGCTTGTTATCAAACACATACAAGCCTTTCGCACCCAGAGCCGCGACTAACAGGTTATCGCCTGCAAAAGTTGCACCTGAAGGCGCCCATGTTTCCGAGCCTGAATTAAGCCAGGCAGTTTCCATGCCAGCGCGTTTTTCATCCCCCCGGATTACCGGCCAGCCGTAATTTGAACTGGGTATAATGATGTTAACTTCATCATGCGCGATCTGGCCATGCTCAGTGGCAAACAGCTCTCCACGCTGATTCCACGCTAATCCCTGAGGATTACGATGCCCCCAGCTGTAAACCAGTGAACCGGCAATTGGGTTATCCTGCGGAACCTTGCCATCAAGTGTCATACGTAACACTTTGCCTGCCAGACTTTGTATATCTTGTGGGCGGTCTTCGTTCTCAGTCCAGCCCGTTGTGGCATACAGATAACCATCTGGCCCAATGGCAATGCGCCCGCCGTTATAGAGGCGATGGCCTGGAATACCCGAAAGAATGACTTTCGTTTCCTGCCACTGTTTCCCAGCAAAATGTACCTGGATGATTTTGTTGGTTAGCCCGGAGTTGCTGCGGTAGGTGTGATAAAGCCAGGCATTGCCGCTTTGAGCAAAGTCTTTTTCCAGCGCCATCCCCATCAGCCCGCCGCCACCTTCATTGACAATCGGGTCTGACGTCTTAACGGCATAGCGCTGAAGTTGGCCTTGATGCAGCATGACGATGTTTCCGGCCGCTTCAGTAATAATCAGCCGATCCCCTGCTGCTTCCATATCCCAGGGATAATTAAGTTGATCGTTAACAACTTCAACGTTCCAGTCTTGCTGACGGACTGACTGGAGACGTTCATCGATTCGATCTTCCGCGGTGACCTCTGCGACTGGTGCCAGTGCGGTAATAGCAGACAAAGATAAAACAATAAGCATTCCTCTCATCTACTTTCCCCTATTCCAGAAAACATCGTGCCGTCACTTGAGCGCTGGCTTTATGAGAATGGTCGCTTCCCGCGCGCGATTACTTATCATTGGGCTAAGGTATTGACTACTATTATATTTTTTCCGGTAAGCTTCATCAATCTTATCGATAATATCACCGCGAACAGTTTCGAAAATTACATCCCGGGTTTCACCCGCAGCAACAATTTGTCCCGCTTTTTGCTTCAACGCAGATTGATACCAGCGCGAACCTGTGCCGTTATAAGCACGCACATACAAAGCACCTTCAACCTCCACGCACCAAATCCATGTTGGCGTGCCCAACGTTTTACCATCAGCACGCAGAGGTGAAATATGAAGGTCATCCGCCTCAACAATATCGTTAAGTTCTTTGCTGGACCACGGCATAAAGACTCCTCGTTAATGCAATAAATAATAACCCCCTCCGCTAAAGCGGAGGGTAAATACCGACAGAAAACATAAATAAAGACTTAATTAACATAACGTGATTAATGTTTTTTGATTAGGTGAAAGTCGCGAATAGAGTTATGAAGATTTATCATTAATCGATGCTTAACTGAACTTCAGATTCATAGACACGTTTAGAAATATATAGTTAAATCAGTCCCAACCACTTAAGGAGCGAATGAAATGGCACGAGATAACCTCAATGATTTAGTAGCATTTGTCACTGTCGCGCGAGAACAAAGTTTTACCCGAGCAGCGGCACAGTTGGGCGTATCTCAGTCTGCACTCAGCCATACCATGCGTTCACTTGAAACTAAAATGGGGGTTCGATTACTGACGCGGACTACGCGCAGCGTTTCACCTACTGAAATTGGTGAACAGTTACTGGCCAGCCTCGCACCTAAGTTTGATGATATCTACAGCGAATTGGCCGCGTTGCATGACAAAAAAGAGCACCCGGCAGGAACGATACGTATTTCAGCTACCGACTTCGCCATTGAAACTATTCTCTGGCCAAAGCTGTCACCCTTAATGCGCACCTATCCTGATATTAATATTGAGTTCGTTAACGATTATGGCCTCACTGACATCGTCGAGAAACGCTACGACGCCGGTGTGCGTTTAGGAGGGCAACTGGCAAGCGGCATGATTTCGGCAAGAATTGGTCCGGACATGCGTTTTTTGGTAGTAGGTTCACCGGACTATTTCGCCGGAAAAACGTTGCCAACCTCGCCACATGATCTGCTCAAACATCAATGCATTAATCTGCGTTTACCGGTACATGGCGGCTTCTACGTATGGGAATTTGAGAAAGATGGCCGTGAGGTGACAGCGCGTGTTGAAGGGCAGGTCATCTTTCATAGCATATTCCAGATAGTTAAGGCGGCTGTAGCGGGTTTCGGCTTAGGCCATGTACCAGCGGAACTGGCTGCACCCTATTTAAAATCTGGAGAGTTGATTAGCGTCATGGAGGAGTGGACGCCCTATTGGGAGGGGTTGCACATTTACTATCCTAATCGACGCGGCTCTTCAAAAGCCTTCTCACTGGTTATAGAAGCGCTTCGCTATCGAGATTAATCGACAGGCTTTCCCGGACGAGAAAGCCTGTCAGGGATGAGTTTAACTATTGCGTGATTCGAAAACTTTTTTAACTACAGGTAATGCAGAGAATACTTTTGGCCAACCGGCGTAGAATGCCAGTTGCGTCAACATTTCAGACGCCTGGCTCTGTGTCAGACCATTATTCATGGCCCGATTGAGATGGTAGCCAATTTGCTCAACCTGACCACTGGCAATCAAAGCGCTGACAGTGACCATGCTGCGATCTCTGGGTGCAAGATCGGGACGTCGCCACAAATCACCAAACACCGCTTTCTCGGTAAATTCAACGGTTCCTGAAGAAACGCTATTAAAGCTATTAGCAACCTGGGTAGATCTCGCCTGTTCAACTTTTTGATCAACCGGCTGCAATGTGACATCGGCTTGCGGCAATTGCGCTCGCGTTATACCGCGCTGGGCGAACACGCTGCGAGTGATGTCAGCGGCGGATGTTGCACTTGGCCAGCCACTGTAAAAGGCCAGGTGAGCAATAATCTCTGAAATTTCACCCGGTTTAACCCCGTTGTTTAACGCGAGGTTGATATGGTAAGGCAGTTCTACCCGGTCATTGCGCGCGATGAGTGCAGCAATAGTGACAATGCTGCGATCGCGTGGGCTGAGCTGCGGCCTTTTCCATAAATCATTATCCACATACTTCTGCGTATAATTCTCTAATGCGGGTGATGCCTGTCCTAAATCGGTTAGTGAGGGAGATGACGGGATAGATTGATTTTTTGATGCTGACTGAACACACCCACTCAGCATGATGGCCAATGAAAGCATAGTTATAGCGCGAGTTCGCATAGATCAATCCTTATGATTCATTGCTATATTGCTGATCTGAAACCTTTTCCATCCATTCAACATTTTTGCCCTCTGGCGTGCCTTCCTGAATCGCCAGATGTGACATGCCAGTAGATGCTGTCGCGCCATGCCAGTGTTTCACGCCCGGTGGGCAATGGATAATGTCTCCGGTATGTACAGTTTTCCTTTCTCCTCCCCATTCCTGCGTCCAGCCCGATCCTGAAGTGATCACCAGTGTCTGTCCTAAGGGATGTGTGTGCCAGGCGCTGCGGGCGCCAGGCTCAAAATTGACATGTCCAACGGTGGTTCGAACCGGGGATTGTGGCTGAGTGAAAAGAGGCTCAACGCGCACAGTGCCGGTAAAATTCGCCTCTGCACCGGTGACCCATGGGCGACTGCCATTTTTACTGATAATTACGTTCTCTTTAACGGGCTCGGCAGAAATTGCATGAGAAATATCACTATTATCCGCCATAGTTGAAAAGCTGGCAGCGAGTGTTAAAAAAAATGACGCAGAGGTTATTCGGGACATAATTATCTCCTGATTATAAACAGACTAAATTGAAATCACTTCAAAATTTGAAACGTCATGACTCTAATGATTAAAAATGCAAGACTGAAGGGGTAACCAAATTGCATTTCCAATGTGATCAACTTGCACTATTTATTTTTAGAGGAACAATTTTGATAGTGGCATTTCTGGATCCGCCAGTGATCATATGATTCAGATAGCCACTACCCTGATATTTTGCTTTATAGGCATTGTCGATCTGCGTATTGATATCGCCTTGAACAGATTCAAATCTGACTTCTTTAGTCATGCCTGCAGCAACAATTTTCCCTGCTTTTTCTCGCAAGGCGGCCTGATACCAACTTGAACGCTGACCATTGTATGCCCGAACATACAGGTTGCCATCAACCTCAACACACCAAATCCATGTTGGCGTGCCATATGTTTTCCCATCTTCACGAAAGGGCGCGATGTGAAGATCATCCGCTTTTATTATTTGGCTAAGCTCATTCGGAGACCATTGCACTGCAGATAAATTAGCGTCTCGTGCACTCAGCGTTTGAACAGAATCAGGAGAATTCATATCGGAGGTTGCAGCATAACACAAGGATGAAATTGCAAAATAACCAAGTATTAATATAGGTAACTTAATTGCTTTATTAATGAGTCGCATATTATCTCCTTAACTATCCCTTCATTTCACCTTGAAAAGTGAATATTGATAACATGAATCTATCTTAAATGAGTTTAATCACGAGGTGATAAACTGAGAATATAGCAAGTTTATGAGTGGTGCTATGGTGAAAAACGGAATACTAATATGAGTAATTCTCATCAATCTTAGATTGAAGCTTCTTTACATTTAATGACATGAAAAGACAATAAGCGCAATTATAACATTGCTAATATTTTACACCGTTGAGTTTTACACCAGATAAACTTATGAGTTTCACTCATGTCAGTATGCAATAAAACATGATTGAAAAGGCAGGAGGCGATGCGTAGATTAAATAATAACTGTTGGGCGTGAGGGTTATTATCCCGACAGGGTTAGACCATTACCCTGGGGAGAACATGAAATCACTATCCGAAAAAAGCAATATTATTAGCCGGGCGACCAGAATTTTTTTAAAAATAATGAATATCAGCCATGTAAATAAAATAGAGATAAAACTCTTACTGTGGGCGTGGTTTTATATTTTTTTACTGTTCCTTTCTTATTATATTTTACGACCAATAAGAGATGAGTTAGGTGTAGCTGGCGGGGTTAAAAATCTGCCGTGGCTGTTTACCGGTACATTACTGGCTATGTTGTTGGTAAACCCCATCTTTTCATATTTTGTCAAGCGTTGTAGCCGCGAGCGTTTTATAAAGCTGACCTATCGTTTTTTCTCATTTAATTTGTTGCTTTTTCTTGTGGCTTTACAATTTTCATCAACCGGTCAAAACGTCTGGATTGGTCGGGTGTTTTTTATCTGGGTATCCGTATTTAATCTTTTCGTCGTTTCGGTGTTTTGGTCTTTTGTTGTCGATATCTTCAATTCCGAGCAGGGAAAAAGGCTCTTCGGTTTTCTCGCTGCAGGCGCAACAATGGGCGGAATAGCCGGTTAATCACTGACGTCAACCATGGTTGCAGGAATAGGACAAAATGGCCTGTTGTTTATCGCGATGGTTTTGATTGAATGTTCGGTCTTCGCTTCACAACGTCTGGCAAACGCCCATCATCGTGAGGGGAAAAAAGCTGGCGCTGTGTCTGATGATGAGAAACCGATTGGTGGTGGGATATTCACCGGTATGGCGCATACCTTTCGCTCACCGTATCTGTTCTCCATAGCTCTGTTTATCTTCTTTTATTCGACAACATCAACCATCCTCTATTTTCATCAAGCCAGTATTGCTGAGTCTGTTTTTAACGACCGTAACAGCCGGACCGCGTTTTTTGCCAACATCGATTTCTGGGTGAATGTATTTACTCTGCTATTTCAACTGCTATTAACGGGCAGAGTTTTGGGCTGGCTGGGCGTTGCTTTTACGTTATGCGCTTTACCACTGATTACCACGTTAGGATTTGCCGCATTAATTGGTTATCCCACCATCGCCATATTTGTCGCAGTGCAGGTCGCAAGACGAGTCAGCAATTTTTCATTGGCAAGACCTGCACGGGAGATACTGTTTACCTCTGTAACACGGGAAGACCGTTACAAAAGTAAAAACTTCATTGATACCTTCGTTTACCGTGCGGGCGACCAATTAGCAAGCTGGACCTACGCTGGGTTCATTGCTGCGGGCATGAGTTTGAGCGGTATTGCTGTTGTTGCTGTGCCGGTAAGTTGCCTGTGGCTAATATTGAGTATTTGGTTAGGTCATAAGCATGAAAAATGGGTAGATATTCCTATCAAGAGCAACACTGAATGATGTTTCTTACTGCGAAGGAGAACCACGATGACAGCGAATTTCTCTAAAGGCGTCGGACAAATATCACTGAACCCGTCCCTCAGCCGCCGACAGATAGTTAATCGATTACTGTCTATGAGTATTCTTTCCAGTGTGTTTCCACTCAATGCTCTGGCGGCTGTTGCCGCTGATGCCACCATTCCTACGCATGCCAAAAAACGTGTGTTGATCACCGGCTCAACGAGTGGCTTAGGATTTATGGCAGCCAATATGCTGGCGAAACAGGGGCATCACGTCACCGTGCATGGTCGTTCCAAACAGCGAACTCAGGAAGTCTTACAAAAAATCCCCGAGGCTGAAGGCGGTGTTTATGGCGATTTTGCCAGTCTTAAGCAGGTAAGATCACTGGCTGAACAGGCAAATAAACTTGGCCGCTTTGATGCGGTGATCCATAACGCCGCGATAGGTACCAGAGAATCCAGCCTTAAAAAAAGCGCTGACGGATATCCAGAAGTATTGGCTATCAACACGCTTGCCCCCTATGTGCTGACAGCACTGATACAAAAGCCTGGACGGCTGATTTATATGAGTTCCAGCATGCAATTTGGCGTTGATGGCAACGAAGCTTTAAACGATTTACTCTGGCAAAAGCGCCAATGGCAGGGTTATACGGCTTACAGTGAGAGTAAATTTCTCGACTCGGTGTTAGCGTTTAGCGTCGCAAGAATGTGGCCTGAGGTCCTTTCAAACACCGTTGATCCTGGCTGGGTTCCCACCCGTATGGGTGGAAGCGGCGCGCCTGATGATCTGCACCAGGGGTATCTGACGCAAAGCTGGCTTGCGGTGAGTGACGAACCTGCGGCTACCGTCACTGGGCATCATTTTCATCATATGCAGCAGCAGCAAACCAATCCGGACGCGCTAAACCCGGCAATACAGGCGCGGTTCCTTGCGCGCTGCAAAGAATTAACCGGGGTAAAACTTCCAACCTGAATACGTTAGCTGGTAGGCAATCGCAATGCCTCAAGAACCAGTTGAAAAGCGGGCAAGGCGTGTCGGCGACTGGGGTAATAAAGGTGATAACCCGGAACATAAGGGCACCACTCTTCAAGCACGGTAATCAGCTGACCGGATTCTATGTAAGGCTGAAGAATATCTTCCGGGGCAAATGCTAATCCATATCCCTCGACCGCTGCGGTAAGCATCTGTGGAGAAGTATTGAAAATCATTTGGCCGGAGACCTGAACGTTCAGGCCTTTACCCTTATGAGCGAATTCCCATGCGTACAAACCACCATGGGTAGCAAGCCGAAGATTGGCGCAATTATGTGATATCAACTCATGAGGCGTTTGTGGGGTAGGATGGCGGCTGAAATAATCAGGAGAGCCTACAACAAGCATTCTGTAATCAGGCGAAATTCGCATGGCAATCATGTCATTAGCAATTTGGCTTCCGTTCCTGACTCCCGCATCAAAGCGCTCGGTCACGATATTGATCAATCCATACTCAATATTTATTTCAATATTAATATCGGGGTATTCCCGCAAAAGCGGCGCCAGCCTGGGCCACAAAATTGTTGTGGCCGCATGGTCATGTGCGCTAATGCGGATGGTCCCCGAAGGTTTTTCGCGCAGCTCAGTCAACGCCGCAATTTCAGCCTGAATGCCTGAATAATAGGGTACAAGATTAGAAAGGAGCCTTTCCCCTGCTTCGGTGGGGGCCGCTCCACGCGTCGTTCGGGTAAGCAGACGCATGCCCAGACTTTCTTCCAGCGCGTTAATACTATGGCTGACAGCAGATTGAGAAATACCTAATTCTGCCGCCGCTTTAGTAAAGCTTTTTTCGCGTGCGACAACGATGAATACCGACAATCCATTGTAGTTAATCGTAGTCATTATGAATTTACCTCATGCCAGTAATCAAAGTATGCCACTTCTGAGATAGCTACACATTCTCTACACTCTGTTCTGATTTTCAATTCTTTCTGCATCGTTTGTCGTTGTTGAAATCACCAGAGATGTTATTTATGAGCCAAACCTCAGTCATAGAAGAAACTCAGGAAGCCTCAACAAAGGCGCAATGGAGTGCGATATTTTCACTTTCATTTAGCGTGATATGTCTGGTTACAGCGGAGTTACTGCCCATTAGCCTTCTGACACCGATCGCATCCGCCCTTAACGTTACTGAAGGTATGGCAGGCCAGGCCGTCACGGCAACTTCAGTTGTAGGAACCATCGCCAGCCTGTTCATCGCGGCCGCAACGCGTCGACTCGATCGTCGCCATGTGCTGATGATGTTTAGCCTGTTTTTTATTGCCTCAAATGTGCTGGTCAGTCTTTCAACTCACTACAGCACGCTGATTGCTGGTCGAGTGTTACTGGGCGTTTCTCTCGGCGGCTTTTGGTCGATGGCTGCTGCAATTGCAATGCGTTTGGTTCCAGCAACCAAAATCCCGCGCGCGCTTTCCATCATTTTTGGCGGCGTTTCGATTGCGATGGCTATTGCTGCGCCACTTGGTACCTGGTTGGGTGGTTTGATTGGCTGGCGAGGTGTATTCGGCGTAACGGCGATTCAGGGACTGATCGGCATCCTATGGCAGTGGCGTGTGTTGCCGGAGATGAAACCTAACAGTCAGTCAACTCTGGCGACGCTGTTCGGCTTGTTGAAAAGACCGCAATTTGGGGCGGGTATCCTCGGGATGGCGCTGGTCTTCGGTGGGCACTTTGCCTTCTTCACCTACTTACGTCCTTATCTTGAACATGCCGTAGGCTTTGGCGTCAATGGCGTATCAACACTGCTGTTTTGCTTTGGCGTAGCAAACATTGTCGGAACCTCATTCGCAGGACATATGTTGCGTTACAGCCTGCGTTTAACGCTCGCACTGGTTCCCCTGGTCATGGCCCTGCTGGCTGTTGCACTGGTATATGTCGGGCAGTCGACGATCGGCGTTTCAGTTTTAGTGGTGCTTTGGGGATTCTTGTTCGGTGCCGTACCTGTTGCCTGGTCAACATGGGTAACACGTACAGTTTCCGATGAGACCGAAAGTGGCGGAGGATTGCAAGTCGCAGCGATTCAATTTGCAATCACCTTAGGTGCAGGACTTGGCGGCGTTCTAATCGATCACTCAGGCCCATACGGTGCAGCTATCGGCAGCGCAGTCACTCTGATTATTGCAGCGCTATTGATAATGAGCCGGGTTCGCCCACAACCGCTCCATTAACTCTTCTTCAGGAGTCGTTATGCAGAACAACATTACGGGAAAAGTTATTGTCATTACCGGTGCCAGCAGTGGCCTCGGTGAAGCGACAGCTCGCCTTCTGGCAAGCCAGGGTGCAAAAATCGTATTGGCCGCTCGACGCGCCGATCGTATTAATGCCCTGGCAAAGGAACTGATCGAATCAGGTTCGCATGCTATTGCCGTGACAACGGATGTTGCCAGACGCCACGACGTGACGAATCTGGTCGATATCACGATCAAAACGTTTGGCCATATCGATGTGATGATCAATAACGCCGGTGTTATGCCACTTTCGCTGGTTGAAAAGCTTCAGGTAGAAGAGTGGGAGCAAATGGTTGATATCAACCTAAAGGGCGTTTTGTATGGCGTCGCCGCGGCACTCCCGCATATGCAATCACGTAAAAGTGGCCAGTTTATCAACGTTGCATCCACTGCCGGGCATCGCGTAATGCCTACTTCGTCAGTTTATTCGGCAACCAAATATGCAGTGCGCGCCTTCTCGGAAGGGCTACGCCAGGAAGTCACGCCGCATAACATCCGCGTTACCATTATCTCGCCCGGCGCATCTGCGACAGAATTGATGACACACGTTAGCGATAAAGAGATAGCGAACAACCTGAAAGCCAGTGCCGATTTCGCGCTACCTGCCAGCGCGTTCGCCAATATGGTGTCATTCGCTATCAGTCAGCCTGAAGAAGTGGACGTTAACGAGATATTGTTTCGACCAACCCGACAAGAGAAATAAGCGCTTCCGTCTTAAATTATTTGATTGAGGTTTTAGAATGAAATCCAGAAAATTGCGAGGACTTAACGTTTCGGCTATCGGTCTTGGCTGTATGGGATTTAGTCATGGCTATGGTCCCGCGCCCGAGCGCGGAGAATCGGTCCGCCTGATACGCCGCGCCTTTGAAATGGGTTGCAACTTCTTTGACACTGCTGAAGTTTATGGCGCAGGTGACAATGAATCGATTGTCGGTGAAGCACTCAAACCGCTACGCCAGCAAGCCATCCTGGCAACTAAACTGCATATTCCTGATAACCGGGATAAGTCGCTTAAGGCCGTTATCACCGGGCATCTTGATGCGTCATTGCAGCGGTTACAAACCGACTATATCGATCTCTATTATCAACACCGGGTGAATAAAGACATTCCGGTAGAGGAAGTCGCAGAATGTATGGGGGAGCTTATCAAGGACGGTAAGATTCGCGGTTGGGGCCAATCTCAGGCCACGGAGCAAGAGTTACGCCGCGCGCATGCCGTGACGCCATTAACCGCGATTCAAAGTGAATACTCCATCATGGAAAGAATGTTCGAGAAGAATGTTATTCCAGCTTGCGCTGAGTTGAACATCGGTTTCGTTCCTTTCTCTCCATTGGCCAGCGGATTTCTGAGCGGTAAACATAATGTACAAAGCCAGTTCACTGGCGATGATGTGCGCAAAGGCATTACCCGCTATAACAAAGAAAATATCGAGGCCAATCAGCCGTTACTTGATTTGCTAAACCAATTCGCCAGTCAAAAACAGGCCACTGCCGCACAGATTTCGCTGGCGTGGATGCTGCATAAGAATGATTTTATTGTGCCGATTCCAGGCATGCGCAGCGAGGCACGGTTTAAGGAAAACTTTGGTGCTGCAGACGTTGAACTGACCGCGCCTGAGTTTCAGCACATCGAGGCAGCACTATCACAGATTGAAATTTATGGTAATCGCACGGACGAAGATATTGCCAGGTTGTATCGATAACAGATCAATGAGTGCTTAAATCGCCTGACTGGCCGGCATGACCGGCCAGTCACCAAAAGTTCAGATAATGGATTGTTCTTTGGTCATCTTGAGGTCGGTATAGAGACCAGGTTCCCGCTCGAGTGTTCTACCCGTAATGTTGCGATTAATATCGATATATTCCATCGTTGTAGTAACACTTCGATGCCCCAACAATCCTTTCACCATCTGAAGGTTTCGGTCAGGTGACTTCATTAATTCTGTCGCGAGGGTATGCTGAAATCTATGCGGAGAAACCTGGCAGCCACATTCCTTAGAAAAGCGTCTAAAAAAAGACTTAATTGGCTGCATAATAGGTATTTGAGGTAGTTGTTCTCTTTCATTCTCTGCACAGAGGAAACGGTTAACTGAATCGCCACGGACAATCTCATGACCATAAGCATTAGGCTTACTGTTGCGGTAACACTGCTTGCTGCGACGCTGCCTGTATTAGCTAAAATGCCAGAAAACTTTATCTATACCCGCTCTGGTGGCCTCGAAGCAGCGTCTGTCATTATGGCGCGTAGCGATATTGGCAGTGCGCAGATCGTTTACAATTGGCGTTCACTCGAACCGGATAAGAACAAATACGACTTTTCGCAGATCGAGAAGAATCTGGCTCACCTCAAGCTAGCCAATAAAAAACTCTTTATCCAAATTCAGGACCGGTTTTTCGAACAAGATGCCCGATACGTTCCTGATTATCTGATGAATGACGCCAGGTATGGCGGTGGGATATCGCCACAGTTTGATAATCCTGGCGAAGGGAAGCCGATTGGGGCGGGTTGGGTGGCACGGCAATGGGATCCTGCTGTGCGCCAACGTTATCAGGCTTTGTTGGCAGCGATTGCAGAGCGTTTCGATGGTCAAGTCTATGGTGTTAACTTACCCGAAACAGCCATTGACCTTGATAATAAAAAGCTACCCAAAGGATTCTCCTGCGATAACTATTTCGCAGGAGAAATGGAAAATCTTACCTTTGCGCGAAAGGTGTTCACCAAATCACATGTCGTACAATATGTAAATTTCTGGCCGTGCGAATGGAACAACGACCACAATTACATGGGCCGGCTGTTTGAGTTTGCCAGTGCCAATAATATTGGACTTGGTGGCCCGGATATCGTCCCCAAACGCAAGGCGCAAATGAAGAACTCATATCCGTTCTTCAATAAATACCAAAGCAAGCTGGCACTCATTGCCATGGCAGTACAGGAGCCAACCCTGACTTACAGGAACCCTAATACGGGTAAGCCATTTAGCAAGGATGAGTTTGTGCAATTCGCAGAAGATTATCTCGGTGCAGATATCATTTTCTGGAGCACGACGTCTCCCTGGTTGGCTAAGAAATAGGTAACAGTTGCGAGATCATGCTGTAGGGTCTTTTCCGGATAAAATCACGGCAGCAGTCGGACAACAGCACTAATAACAAGCGTAAATGGTTGGGTAGACCGGTTCGAATGTTGTCGCCTTCGCAGCGCGGAAATTTCCGGGATTCCGGTGTAGAACCCCGACTGACCAGAATAAGAATGACCACTCGCACCACAAAGCGCTGAACCGATAGCTCCTTTATCTGCCTGCAGCAAAGCCCCGATAGACATGCACCAGCCCCCACCCGGCCCACAGCATCAGTACCGCCATCAGTGAGCCGATAAAAAGTATGTTTAGTGCAACTGGCTCGACGTTACTGGCAGCAGCTTTAAATGCGGCAGTCTGTGCTTCATTCATTACCGGCGCTCCTGACGGTATTGCCCTGAAACTGACGAGATGGTGGGTTGTGCGCGGGATGGTTCGAGGTAAAACTCAATTCTCTGACGTATCGTATTGATGTCCTGCGCAGTGCACAGATAATCAAAATGAAAACGTCCGGACTGACCGCCCTGAACTGCTACTACACGGACAAGCTCCAGGCTGGTCTGTAGTAGATCCAGCTGTTTCATAACCAGCGCCAGTTCATCTTTCTCACTGGTCTGAACCGACAATGTTGCGAGCAGACTGCCTGCAAGACACAACGCCCGGAGGGATGTTATATGCATGGGAACCTCCTTTTACCGGTAATGAATGCAGAACTGAGCCTGGCGAAAACAGGGAGGCGAGGCAGTAAACAATCAGAATTGGGATTGTAAAAATTCTTTTGAGGATCAACAGAGTGGCGCGGACCGCGCCATCGGGGTTCTTTGCCACCCCGGCAGGCAACTCGATCAGGGCAGAAAGACGCGCGGACTTGCTATTCTGCCCCGATCGAGTGCCTTGGACTGAACAACAGAACAGGTTATAATGGTCAAAATATCGGCAAGATAAGGAATGAGCATCATGACAACCAAATTATCCCCCATCGTGTCAGAGTTTGAAACGCAGGAGCAGGCAGATAGCTATGACCGCTGGTTCCGTGCCAAAGTTGAAGAGGCGATAAACAGTACCAAACCACGCATCCCGCACGATCAGGCTATGGCTGAAATTCGCTCTCGTCTGGAGGCTAAACGGAAACTGCATAATGCGAGTTGACTGGAGTGATGAGGCGCTGGAAGCACTCTGGGAAATTATTGACTATATTGATACTCGCAATCCCAATGCTGCGGCAGCGCTTCACAATGATATAGAACAAGCTACGCAATTATTGCCATTACAGCCATATATGCACCGTCCTGGCCGAGTTATTGGCACTCGTGAGATCATCGTCCATCCAAACTACCTGGTGATCTACCGGGTTCTGGACCAGATCGAAATCCTGAACATTCTACATGCCCGTCAGGAATATCCGTAACCTTGATCCCTTCACTATAGGAAATAATTTAACAAATATCACTTAAAGCTTATTTTGTTTATAAGGGTTAGTGCAGGAATGTAAAAATAATCGCAGCAATAAAAAGTATAAACTGTACAATGTAAATATACCTTGGTACATCCACTATTAACTGAAAGCCATCATAATAAAAAATTGACAACATCGATACAGAGAATTTCATAACTTGAAATAATTGAAAATTGCCATGCTTCTTATTAAAACCGTCCGGACTGACCGCCCTGAACTGCTACTACGCGGACAAGCTCCAGGCTGGTCTGCAGGAGATCCAGCTGTTTCATGACCAGCGCCAGTTCATCTTTCTCACTGGCCTGAACCGACAATGTTTCGATTCAATGAGTTATCAGAACTCAGCTGACAAGAACAAATCCGTGCATAACAAATGGTAACAATAATTGAAATATATAAACGTTATTCATAATATTGATGCTAAGTTAATGGTGATAAAAACGGGGGAAACCATGAAAATGTATCGCCTGATTTATTACGCAAAATCATAACCTCTTGCCGATAAGCCTCTTATTTTAACGTTAAATTCAATAATATTATGGCGAATTAAATCAATATCGCCGCCAATCTGTAACCTACGATACTTAGAGGCAATAAAATCAATAAAGGTTGATCTTTACCGTGTGAAATGAGTAGTTTTTACTTATTAGGATAGGTATAGCACGGAAATAGTGACCACTGTTATCATACATGAAAAACTTGAGATATCTATTTCATTATTGAAATCATAAAACTACGTGAATTGGAATAATCACTCTGTGTTCACCTCCCTATTTTCAGACTTGTCAGATTAAATTCCTCTTCCGGGTAATTCCTGTGCTATGGTATAATTTCATCCGGCTTTTAAACGAAACCTTAATGCTATTCTGAGATGAAATAATGTCAAGAATTAATAATTTCAATGACAATTATTTTATGAAATCAGTCGTACGCGGCTATCAACTTAAAGGATGGAAATGATGAGCGATACGGATATTGTTCTTCCTAAAATACTAACACGGGCGTTAGATCAGTTATCTCAACCTTATTTTATAAGAGAAAAAGGTACCACGAAATTTATTTATGCAAATTATGCTCTGGCAAAACTGGTTGGACTAAGGTCTCCTGACTCAATCATAGGCAGGCTTGACGACGAAATATCGGCCAGCCTGTTTGATAATGAGATCAGCGCCAGACTCTGGCAACAGCAGGTCAGGCACGTTGTAAGTACACAGGAGAAAATTTCTCTGCTGGAGGTTCATCCGGGGGCTGTTGATTGCCCTTATATTTCAAAGAAGATGCCTTTCTACAACGAAGCAAATGAATGCATCGGTATGTCAGGTACTATCAGGTATCTGGAGGTATTTACTCCGAATGATTTCATTAAAGGGAGGTTGCCGGGTTCTTTACTCCTGACTAAACCTGATGAATTCTTTACTGAAAAAGAGTGCGAAATCATATTCTTCAGGCTACAGGGAATGAACAGTAAAGACATTGGTAATATATTATGCCTGTCGTCCAGGACGATTGAAAACCGTTTAGGACAGATGTACTTTAAGGCGGGCGTTAATCATATTGATGATTTCAGGCGATTTTGTGAATCTAAGGAGTTACATCGTTACTTGCCTAAGCGAATGCTATCTAGCAAAATAATTGGTTTTAAAAATGATTATAAAGAAGACATTTCCGAAAACTAACCGCACTTGTTATGCAATTTACCCCGAGAAAAGAGTGTTTCATTAACATACTTAAGGAAGGAACCTTGAGCCAATGAATTCATCACATATTGCAAGGACGCAACAGCCTGCCATTAGGTTAGTACACCATATCACACTGGTAATAGGTCTGGTATGTGTCGGTATAGGACAGACACTTCTGTATACTATATTAGGTCCAGCCAGTCGTATTATCGGCATATCTGAATTTGGCGTAGGTATAATTGTAACAACGGCCGCCTTAATAATAACATTATGCTCAGGTTTGTGGGGGAAAATAATTTTTAGAGTAGGAAGTCGTAATGCTTATCTATCCGGTATGATTTTTTACGCCGTCGGCACTTTGTCGCTCGCGTTGGCATTGAAATTTTGTCTTAACCATATTATTTCTGCAACTACAGCATTCTTAATGCTGCTTTTGATTAGATGTCTGACTGGCGCACTGACCGCAGGTATACATCCTGCTGCAATGACTTATATTTCTGAAACAACATCAAAAATAGAACGGGGTCCAGGCATGGCACTTATCGCTTCAGCATATAGCATTGGTGCAGTCATTGGTCCATTATTGGGATCATCACTCGGCTCCGTATCAATAGCACTTCCGTTATATATCGCTGCAGGAATGGCTTTTTTCGGCACACTTGCAGGATATTTTATTCTTAAACCTGAGACAAAAAGAGAAAAAGAAAAAACCAAGAAAAAAAATGCTATAAAAATTACTGATCGCCGTGTTTTTCCTGTATTTATTGGAATATCTTGCACCTACATGGCTTTTTCAGCATTTCAGCAAACTATATCATTTTATATACAAGATGTATATTCTCTAAAAGAGGACATTGCTATCAAACAAACTGGAATTACGGTATCTTTGATGGCTTTAATGATGATCCTTATTCAACTTTTTTATATACAAATTATGAAGCCAGATACAAAAAAACTATTACACATAGGATCTGCGTTAACAATGCTGGGTTTTTTATTATTAATATTCTCCAGGGAACATATTGTTACCTCCTATTTTTCAGCAGGTCTATTAGGTGCTGGCTTTGGCATGATGATACCCGCCATGCAATCATCAGCATCTTTAGCTGTTAGTAAAGAAGAGCAAGGTGGTGTAGCCGGATTTCTTTTTGGTGCTTCAGCATTTGGTTATGTAATAGGCCCTGTTCTTGGAACATTAATTTACAGTTCCTCACCTATATATCTATTCTCCATTGGGATAGTAACTATTTTTATTGCAATGTTTTTTGCCAGAAAATCAATTAATTAATAACGCCCGATAAAAACATTTGTTGATCTAATTCAGCAACTTGCCCATAAGCAAGTTATTGGATAAAGGAGTGCTAATGCACTGATTTTTAATCAGATTAAAGGAATGATAAATGCAAAATCTCATGAATACAAATAAATTGGCAGCTGAGACCAAACCGGCGCGTATGGCGGCAGAGGCCTTTCGCAATATCTCTGTAGCTTAATAACCTGACTAAGGCCCTGAATAAGGGCCTTTTAAAAAGGAGCATTCATGTCTAAGAAAAAAGAATTCCTGGAAAAAGGTGTGACTAAGCTTGCATTCTCTTTCGATGAATTAGACCCAATCAGAAAACTTCATTTTAATATTCTGGATGAAAACTTACCACCTGAAATAGATATTGGAATTAAATCACACGAAGACTATAGCGAAGAATTTCATGATGTTAGAATGCGATGGTATTTTGCAAAATCACCAGACGCCTTAAATATATTTAGAAATGTTCTGGATGGATGTGAGCTTGCCCTAAGCAGAGATATTATTGGTAGTAATAAAATTACCATGCGTGTTGTGCAAGCTAATATAATCGAAACCATCGGGAGTTACCCTACGGGCAGATGGCACTCTGACTTCTTTCATGAGCATCTAAAAAGAAATGAAAGTGGCACCATGCTGACTCCATTATTTCCTTTTCAAACATATTTTGGTGGGCTTGAGACAACTTCAGCACATCGGGATGATTACGATAACTATGATAAACTTGCATCAATACATAAATATAAAGAAGGAGAAGCCATTCTTTTTGATGGAACGTCCACCATACACCGGACACAATCATACAAAGCATATCCTGGCGACAAACGAATTCTGGTATGCTGGCAATTTGGTTGCACACGCAAAGATATGCATTCGATATTAAATAAAATAGGTGAAAATAATGGTGATCCTATGTTTCTCAATGAACATGCTCCGGTTTAATAAGCACAAACAGGCGTGTTAATACCCTACCCGCTTCCAGCATCCTTCTGTTATTCCGAACACTGTTATTTTCCTGATGTTTTATACTCCTTCCGCAATTAGAGCCATACTTAATTGCGGAAGAATCTTTTCGATATTAATCATCATTATCCCTCCCCTCTCAAAAAAATAAATTTCCACAGTAATATTATAACTGTGCATATCGTTTGGTAAACCCGGGGAGAGGGCAATCTACTCCAGCAACAGAGGAACGGCACTACTGATGCTCAGGTCGCAATTATGCAACAGTTACGTTACATCATGTTTAATTTATTGCAAACTCCATATGTCAATACTGGCTTGTATCATCACTTCGCCAGTTGTGCGGCATGACTCAATTTTATTTCTCCGCTGCAATGCCGCGCTACTGAAGTTCCTTACGTAAATTTCACTTAAGCCAGCCAGTAACAGATATCTCGCTGTAACCACCCCCTATAGCCCTGCTGATAATATTTTATTATATATTTAGGTGATCCACTTCACCCTTTTATTGCTGTTGCCGAAATTTGTTATTTCCTTTTACCACCGCTTGCCAGAATGATTTCCAGTTTATTTTCTGTTTCAGGTCTCGGTTATTTACCCGGGTTACACAAGGCGGTTAGTTGTACGAGACATCTTTTTTCTGAGGGAAAGCAATTTTTTTGGTGATGAGGATGGATATGAAAATCGGGATACCGAAAGAACGATTAGCAAATGAGGCGCGCGTCGCGGCCACACCGAAAACGGTGGAACAGCTGTTGACGCTTGGTTTTTCTGTGGTTATTGAACAAGACGCCGGACTCAAAGCGAGTTTTGCTGATGCGGCCTATCAGGCGGCTGGCGCGACCGTGGTTGACGGTCTTGAAGTCTGGCTGGCGGATGTGATCCTTGCCGTTAATGCGCCAGGCGATGATGAAATAGCACTGATGCGATCCGGGAGTTCGCTGATCTGTTTTATCTGGCCGGCACAGAACCCCAATTTATTAAAAAAACTGGCTATACGTCAGATCAACGTTCTGGCTATGGACTCGGTACCGCGTATTTCGCGCGCGCAATCCATGGATGCCCTGAGCTCCATGGCCAATATTGCCGGTTATCGCGCCATTATTGAAGCGGCCCATGAATTCGGGCGTTTTTTCACCGGGCAGATCACCGCTGCGGGCAAAGTTCCCCCGGCGAAAGTGATGATTATCGGCGCCGGCGTGGCCGGACTGGCAGCGATTGGCGCTGCCGGTAGCCTCGGGGCTATCGTTCGGGCTTTTGATACTCGCCCGGAAGTGAAAGAGCAGGTGCAGAGCATGGGGGCTGAATTCCTCGAACTGCATCTTGAAGAAGAGGCCGGTAGCGGCGACGGTTACGCCAAAGTCATGTCGCCGGCGTTTATCGCGGCCGAAATGGCACTGTTTGCCGCGCAGGCGCGGGAAGTGGATATTATCGTCACCACGGCGCTTATCCCGGGGAAACCGGCGCCACGCCTGATCACCAGCGAGATGGTTTACTCAATGAAGCCGGGCAGCGTGATTGTCGACCTCGCGGCGCAGAATGGCGGTAACTGTGAACTCACGGTGGCGAACCAGGTAACGGTGAGCCCAAACGGCGTGCGGATTATCGGCTATACCGATTTACCCAGCCGCCTGCCGACCCAGTCCTCACAGCTCTACGGCACCAATCTGGTTAATCTGCTCAAACTACTATGCAAAGAGAAAAACGGCGACATCACTATCGATTTCGATGATGCGGTGATCCGTGGCGTGACGGTGGTGAAACTCGGCGAGGTCACCTGGCCGGCGCCGCCCATTAAAGTTTCGGCGCAACCGGCAAAATCCGCCCCTCCCTCCCTGGCGAAACCACCAGCCAAACCGGTCGCGTGCTGGAAAAAATACCTGGTACTGGCGGTGGCAATAGCGCTATTTGGCCGGCTGGCTAATGTCGCGCCGCAAGCGTTCCTGTCGCATTTTACCGTGTTTGCGCTGGCCTGCGTGGTCGGTAACTACGTGGTGTGGAACGTCAGCCACGCGCTGCATACGCCGCTTATGTCGGTCACCAATGCCATTTCAGGAATTATCGTAGTGGGAGCACTGTTGCAGATTGGGTTCGGCGGTTGGGTCGGTGCGCTGTCATTTATCGCGGTGCTGGTTGCCAGCATCAATATTTTCGGTGGATTCACCGTCACTCAGCGCATGCTGAAAATGTTCCGTAAAGGCTAAGGGAAAATCATGGTCCAGATTTCGGAGGGGTTGGTCACTGCGGCCTATATTGTCGCAGCCATCCTGTTTATTTTCAGTCTGGCGGGACTGTCGCAACATGAGACGTCCATGCGGGGAAATTTTTTCGGCATTATCGGTATGGCGCTCGCCTTGCTGGCCACCGTGGCCGGATTGGGCGCCAGCGCCGGGATGATGGCGCGGATCGTGACGGCGATGGCGATCGGCGGAGCAATTGGCGTCTGGCTGGCCAAAAAGGTTGAAATGACCGGCATGCCCGAACTGGTGGCGATGTTGCATAGTTTTGTCGGCCTGGCGGCGGTATTGGTGGGTTACAACAGTTATCTCCACCACGAGGCCAGTATTGATGCCGTGATGGTCAATATTCATTTGACCGAAGTGTTCCTCGGCATTTTTATCGGCGCGATAACCTTTACCGGCTCGATTGTGGCCTTTGGCAAACTGCGCGGCATCTTTTCGTCCAAACCGCTGAAATTACCACAACGGCACAAGCTGAATGTGCTGGCGCTGCTGCTCTCTTTATTGCTGCTGGGCGTTTTTCTCAATCCGGGCATCGTCAGTTTGCCGGATAGTCTGGCGCCAGCCATCGGGTCGCCACTGCTGGCGTTGCTGCTGATGACTCTGATTGCGCTGGCGTTCGGCTGGCATCTGGTGGCGTCCATCGGCGGGGCCGATATGCCGGTGGTGATCTCGATGCTCAACTCCTACTCAGGATGGGCGGCGGCAGCGGCAGGTTTTATGCTCAATAACGATCTGCTGATTGTCACCGGCGCGCTGGTTGGCTCATCGGGCGCCATTCTCTCCTATATCATGTGCAAAGCCATGAACCGCTCGTTTATCAGCGTTATCGCAGGCGGATTTGGCACCGACGGCGCAGCGTCAGCCGCGGCGGAGGAAACCGGAGAATCTCGTGAAATTAGCGCCGAGGAGACGGCCGAGCTGTTGAAAAACTCCGCTTCGGTAATCATCACCCCCGGCTACGGGATGGCGGTAGCGCAGGCTCAATATCCGGTCGCGGATATGACCAAAAAATTACGCGAGCGCGGCGTAAAAGTCCGCTTCGGTATCCATCCGGTAGCCGGACGCCTGCCCGGGCATATGAACGTACTGCTGGCGGAAGCCAGGGTTCCTTACGATGTGGTACTGGAGCTGGATGAAATCAACGACGATTTCGCCGACACCGATACGGTGCTGGTCATCGGCGCAAACGATACGGTAAATCCGGCGGCCCAGGAAGATCCCCACAGTCCGATTGCCGGTATGCCGGTGTTGGAAGTCTGGAAGGCGCAGAACGTGGTGGTCTTCAAACGCTCAATGAACACCGGTTATGCCGGCGTGCAAAACCCGCTGTTTTTTAAAGAGAACTCGCAGATGCTGTTCGGCGACGCCAAAGCCAGCGTGGAAGCGATCCTCAAGTATTTGTAAAACATGCCGCGGTAGCCTGAGGCCTTTTTATCGCCGCAGGTAACACCGCGGTAAGTGTTACCCGGATGCGATCGGCCTGAACCAGCGTGGTAGCCGGCAGCGGCGATAAGAAGCTGGTTAATTTTTCACATAAATTAGCAGGTAAGGTTATGAGTAACCAACGAGTTTTGGTTTTAAACTGCGGCAGCTCTTCATTAAAATTCGCCATTCTCGACCCTGCCAGCGGTCAGGAATATCTCTCGGGATTAGCGGAGAACTTTCATCTGGCAAACGCCGGCATCAAATGGAAAATCGCCGGAGAAAAACAGGAAGCGGCGCTAAAAGCGGGCAGTGCCCATAGCGAAGCCTTAGGGTTTATCGTCGCAACCATACTGGCGCCGCAGCCGGGGTTGTCAGAGCAATTAACCGCCATTGGTCACCGTATCGTGCATGGTGGTGAACGGTTTACCCGGTCCATGGTCATTAATGATGATGTGTTACAGGGGATAACAGCGGCCATCCCTTACGCGCCATTGCATAACCCGGCGCATCTGATGGGTATCAATGCGGCGCTGGAATGTTTTCCTCAACTGGCAAATAAAAATGTGGCCGTTTTTGATACGGCATTCCACCAGACGATGCCGGAAGCCGCTTACCTGTATGCCTTACCATGGCGCCTGTATGAAGACCATCACATCCGCCGTTATGGCGCACACGGCACCAGCCACTATTTTGTCAGCCAGCAGGCGGCCAGAATGCTCAGCAAGCCGCTACATCAGCTGAATGTGATCACCTGCCATCTGGGTAACGGGGGGTCGATAAGCGCGATACGCAACGGCCAGTGTGTGGATACTTCCATGGGTCTGACGCCCCTGGAAGGTTTGGTGATGGGGACCCGCTGTGGCGATATCGATCCGGCCATTATTTTTCACCTGCATGATGTGCTGGGTTTTAGTGTCGGGCAGATCAACACACTATTGACCAAAGAGTCCGGCCTGTTAGGTATCACCGCGCTGACCAGCGATTTTCGCTATGTGGAAGAGAATTATGCCAGTCAGCCGGAGGCCAAACGCGCAATGGATATTTATTGTCATCGTCTGGCGAAATATATCGCCTCCTATACGGCACTGATGGAAGACCGGCTGGATGCGCTGGTGTTCACCGGCGGTATTGGCGAAAACGCCGCTTTAATGCGTGAGTTAACGCTTGGCAAGCTGGGCCTGCTGGGTTTTACCCTCGACAAACAACGTAATCTCGCCGCCCGCTTTGGTCATGCCGGTAATATTTGCCAGCAGGATAGCCGCCCTGCGCTGGTGATCCCAACCAATGAAGAATGGGTAATTGCCCAGGACGCCGCCCGCCTGACCTGTCAGGCAGCGAACAGTGCCCCGGTAGCAAGCGATTCCCGACTGATAAGCAATGTAAAAGGGGGTTAATCGTGTCCCGTACTATAATGCTGGTTCCTGCCGGCCCCGGCGTCGGGCTGACAAGCGTCACTCTCGGAGTTATTCGCGCCATTGAGCGGAAAGGCGTACGCCTGAGCGTGTTTAAACCCATTGCCCAGCCGCGTTCCGATATTGCCCCCCCCGACCGGAGTGCCGAACTTCTGCACGCCGGATCCGCTCTTCTCAGCGCGAAATCGCTAACCATGAGCCATGTCGAAGCACTGCTTGGCGCCAGCCAACAGGATCTACTGCTGGAAGAGATCGTTTCTGGCTTTTATGCTCAGACCCGCGGGGCGGACGTGGTGCTGGTGGAAGGTTTGGTGCCAACCCGTCACCAGCAGTTTACTCACGCGCTGAACGAGCAGATAGCCCGGACATTAAACGCGGAAATCGTTTTTGTGATGTCCCCGGACGACGATTTACCGGTGCAGTTAAAAGAGCGGATTGAACTGGCGCGCGCCAGCTTTGCCGGCGGTAAGAACCAAAATATCATCGGCGTTATCCTTAACAAACTGAACGAGCCGATAGATGAGCAGGGGCGCATCCGTGCTGATTTATCGGAACTGTTTGCCAATATGAAACGCAGCGACGTCAGCGCTATCCGTGGTATTTCGCCGGATGGCGAGAGCCGCCTACCGCTGCTGGGCTGTATCCCCTGGAACGTCGGGCTGACCGCGACTCGCGCATTCGATATGGCACAACATCTGGGCGCCCGTATCATCAATGAAGGCGAGATCCGCTCGCGTCGGATCACCTCCATCACCTTCTGCGCGGGTACCCTGCCGCATCTGTTAAAACATCCCCTCCCGGGTTCACTGCTGGTTACCCCCACCGACCGCCCGGATGTGTTTATCGCCATCTGTCTTGCGGCAATGAGCGGCATCGGGATTGGCGCCATTTTGCTGACCGGCGGCGGGGAAATTAACCCACACGTCATCGCACTGTGTAAACGGGCATTTCAGACCGGGTTACCGGTGTTTATGGTGGATAGCCATACCTGGCAGACCTCACTCAGCCTGCAAAATTTTAGTCCGGAAGTGCCGGCGGACGATTATCAGCGGATAGAACAAATACAGAACTATATCGCCGATCATATCAGCACCCGCTGGATCGATTCACTGGCCGCCAGTTCCGAAAATCCGCGCCGCCTGTCCCCCCCGGCGTTCCGTTATCAGCTGACCGAACGGGCGCGACAGGCCGCTAAACGTATTGTTATGCCCGAAGGGGAAGAGCCGCGCACGGTAAAAGCGGCCGCTATCTGTGCAGCGCGCGGCATTGCACGCTGTGTATTATTGGGCAACCCCAATGAAATTATGCGGATTGCCGCAGCCCAGGGCGTGGTGCTGGGGGATGGCATCGACATTATCGATCCGGCCCTGGAGCGTGAGAAATATGTGGCGCAGCTGGTGATGTTACGCAGGAACAAAGGCATGACCGAAGTGGTGGCGCGGGAACAGCTGGAAGATAATGTGATGCTGGCAACCCTTATGCTGGCGGAGAACCGGGTCGACGGGCTGGTTTCCGGCGCCGTCCATACCACGGCCAATACGCTTCGTCCGGCGCTGCAGCTGATTAAAACCGCGCCGGGGTGCTCACTGGTTTCCTCAGTATTTTTTATGCTGCTGCCGGACCAGGTACTGGTGTATGGCGACTGCGCCATCAATCCGGATCCGAGCGCCGAACAGCTGGCGGAGATTGCCATTCAGTCTGCGGATTCGGCAGCGGCGTTCGGCATTGAGCCCCGGGTAGCGATGATCTCCTATTCTACCGGCACATCAGGTAGCGGCAGCGATGTGGATAAGGTGCGCGCAGCCACTCGCCTGGTACAGGCCAGACGACCAGATCTGTTGATCGATGGTCCGCTGCAATACGATGCCGCCATTATGGCCGATGTTGCCCGCTCCAAAGCGCCGAATTCACCGGTAGCCGGTCGGGCAACCGTATTTATCTTTCCGGATTTGAATACCGGCAATACAACCTATAAAGCCGTGCAGCGCTCGGCGGATTTGGTGTCCATCGGGCCAATGCTGCAGGGCATTCGCCGGCCGGTGAATGATTTATCACGTGGGGCACTGGTAGACGATATTGTTTATACCATTGCACTAACGGCAATTCAGGCAGCGCAAAACCCATAAGCAACCAGAATATAAGGTTAATTTATTTAACCTGAGAAGATTAAAAATGCTTATTTTGCGTAGTTCACATGTCTGAAACCCCGACGCGGTCAGTGCCGTGATTTTCTGGCGACTGTACCGCCTGTTTATGCCAAAACCTGCTGGCGGATATTACCGAACCGGATGCATTAGCCATTCTCATGCTGAAAACACTGCCTTCCCGGCGATGCCGGGAAAAAGCTTAATCGATGGCAGACGCGGGAATCGGGCTAATTGCACGGAAATTGTTAATACGGAATACGGACCGGCGGGAAGATGCGGATAATTTTTCGATTATTTTTATACTTAAGGAGTTATCATGACAATCTCAAATTTTTCCCTGCCGCGTAATATAGTTTATGGCGAAAATGCGCTGGATCATTTATCGAAATTAACCGGTAAAAGAGCCGCGCTGGTGACCGGCGGAAGTTCGATGAAACGCTTTGGCTTTTTAAAGCGCGCCGCGGATCTGTTAAAACAGGCCAATTTCGAATGCATCATTATTGATAATGTCGAACCCAATCCCTCGGTCGAAACCGTGCGCAAAGGCGCTGAAGCGATGCTGGCCTTCGAACCGGACTGGATAGTCGCTATCGGTGGAGGGTCGGCACTGGATGCGGCCAAGGTCATGTGGTGTTTTTATGAACACCCGCACTTGAGCTTCGAAGATCTTCTGCCGGTAGGCGCCATGCCGCAGCTACGCACCAAGGCTCGCTTTGTGGCAATCCCTTCGACCAGCGGCAGCGCTTCTGAGATTACTTCTTTTTCAGTGATCACTGATACCAAAAGCCATATTAAATATCCCATCGTCGCGGCGGATATGGTGCCGGATATCGCTATTCTCGATCCCTGTATTCCAGCGAAAATGCCGCCGCATATCACCGCCAATACCGGGATGGATGTACTGACGCATGCTATCGAAGCCTATGTTTCCACCGCCGCCACCTGTTTTACCGATCCCTATGCCATAGAAGCCATTCATTTAGTGTTTGAAAACCTTGAAACTGCCTATCTACAGCCTGATAATATTACCGCCCGCTATAATATGCATAACGCCTCGGCCATGGCCGGCATTGCTTTTAGTAACGCTTCACTTGGTCTGGTACATTCCATGGCGCATAAAATCGGGGGTGAGTTTGATATTACCCACGGACTGGCCAATGCGATTATGCTGCCATATATTATTCAATATAATCGCCTGTCCACTAATAAATATCGCTTACTGGAAGAAAAACTGAGAATAAAAGATTTGATAGTCGCTATCCAGGATCTTAATCGGCGACTGGATATCCCGCTGACCTTAAAAGAGTGTCGCGAAGTGGTTATCGAAGAGGAAAAATTCAATAGCGTGCTGGAAAGGATGAGCAAAAATGCTTATGACGATCCTTGTACATTAACTAACCCAGGTCATCCTGAGGTAGGAAATATCAAACAACTTTATCAGCAAAGTTATTATGGCAAGTAATCAGCCTGAATTTTAGTCAATAAATTAAAACGGGGCGTTAATTTACCGCCCCGTAATCCCCGCCGCCCGCGTCAAAAATCAATAATTACAATTAAAACCCCTCTTCATTTACCCGAGAAAAAAGGCAGTGCGTTTCGCTAAACGTCACAAAGCCAAATTTACCTCTTGTAATTACATTGTTATGAAATAGTAAAAATCACTCAGCATAAGATGGAGGTTTAAATATATTATTTAAGTGATCCATTTCACTCTTTGATTGCTGTTGCCGAAATTTGTTATTTCCTTTTACCACACCTTGTCAGAATAGTCTGCGAAACGACAGCAACGGTGAAATGGAAACAAATCATATTATTTCAACTTGTCCGGGCAAGTCCATTTTCCCGACCAGGTCGAAGCGTTGTAAACCATTTCCCCTAGCGTAATAACCGGCAACCAATAATGCCTTTGGCGGCGCCTGGCCTTAGCCGGTTTGTATAATGCCATATGAGGACAGTGAAGATGGAACAGCTAGAAACTGAACAAGCAGTACAGATGACGCAGGCCGGTGTGTTCGCCTCGCTGGACGATGCGGTGTATGCCGCGACGCAAGCACAAAAGCTACTCACCAGCGTAGCGTTGCGTCAAAGGGTGATCGAAGCTATTCGCCAGGCCGGTGAACACTATGCGCAGATACTTGCCGAGATGGCGGTTGCCGAAACGGGTATGGGCCGCGTAGCCGACAAATACGCCAAGAATGTGTCACAGGCGCGTGGTACGCCGGGCATGGAATGTCTGTCGGCTGAAGTACTGACCGGCGATAACGGACTGGCCCTGATTGAGAACGCGCCCTGGGGCGTAGTGGCTTCGGTAACACCTTCAACTAATCCTGCGGCAACCATTATCAATAATGCCATCAGCATGATTGCCGGCGGCAATAGTGTGGTCTTCGCACCTCATCCGTCAGCGAAAGCCGTTTCTCAATATGCTATCAGTTTACTGAACAATGCAATTGTGGCCGCTGGCGGGCCGGAAAACCTGCTGGTTACCGTGGAAAACCCTAATATTGAAACCGCACAGCGCCTGTTTAAATATCCTGGCATCGGCCTGCTGGTGGTCACCGGCGGCGAAGCGGTAGTGGAAGCCGCACGTAAGTCCACCGATAAACGGCTTATCGCGGCCGGCTCCGGTAACCCGCCGGTAGTAGTGGATGAAACGGCGAATATCTGGAATGCCGCCCGCGCTATCGTACAAGGGGCCTCTTTCGATAACAACATCATCTGCGCCGATGAAAAAGTGTTGATTGTGGTTGATAGCGTGGCTGACGCACTGCTGGCGGAGATGCAGCGCGTACATGCCGTATTACTCGACGATGCGCAGGTTAAGCAACTGCTGCCAGTGTTATTGTCGGATATTGATGACAGCGGCAAAGGAACCGTCAGCCGTGACTGGGTTGGCCGCGATGCGGCGAAAATTGCGGCGACTATCGGCCTGAAAGTTAACGAACAGACCCGCCTGCTATTGGCGGAAACCGACGCGTCGCATCCGTTCGCCGTCACCGAGATGATGATGCCGGTATTACCGGTGGTGCGGGTAAAAGACGTGACGGAAGCGATTAAGCTGGCAGTGAAGCTGGAAGGCGGGCGTCATCATACTGCGGCGCTGCATTCCACCAATATCAACAATATGAATCAAATGGCAAACGCCATGGATACCAGCATCTTCGTGAAGAATGGTTCCTGTATCGCTGGTCTTGGGCTGGGCGGCGAAGGCTGGACGTCGATGACCATCTCGACGCCGACCGGTGAAGGGGTAACTTCCGCGCGTACGTTTGTCCGCCTGCGCCGTTGTGTCATGGTGGGTATGTTCCGCATCGTGTAATGAGAAATGCGCTGACCGCCATTGCGGCGCGTCAGCTCACTGAGTTGCGGCAGTCAACTCCCGATAAATCCGGCAAGTATGACGTAATGATGATCAGTATCGTCGGCGTCACGTCAGGTTGCCGGCGAATGAGATAGAGTAGCAGTATTACGTGCCGTCATTTCTGGATTGACAATGTGGTGTGGTATATCGCTAAGGCTGGCGTCGGGGAGTCATACAATGAAAAGAAAACCCCCGCTACTGCATCGTCTTAAGGCCATGAATCACTTTCCAGGAGATAAAACTAATGTCGTTACCCAAAGATGGCAATGTACATCACTATTATACCCAGGATGTGTATGAGCAATCCTGCACCATTACCGCCTGGCATCAGCTATATGATCAAATCCATCCCGGACATTTCCAGGGAGAATTGACGGAGATCCTGTTAGACGATATTCAGCTATGCCGTGAATACACGAATCTGGCGTTACGCCAGTCCTGTATGGTGCAACCGGGATCGTTCTGGCTGGGCATCCCCACCACAGAGGGCGCTATCGGATTTATCGGTTCCCAGCCTATTGATGCGCACCGCCTCGCAGTCAGTGCTGGCGGCGAGGAATTTGAACTGAGTACCCCTGATGAGTACGCGATCCTCGGCATGGTGATCCCGTATGATTCGCTGTTTCAGAATACCGATATGCTGGTAGATCAGGGGCAGATCCTGCGGCTATTGACGCAACCATCAGCCCTGGTGGTGGATCCTGATAAGAAAGCGGCGTTATGTTCTTTAATGCATCAGGTGCTCTGGTACGATGGCGCCGATGCAAACCCCATCCAGCGCGGCAACGCGGGCAAAGTACTCAATCACAATCTGCTCATGGCGCTACTGAGTCTGCTGGAAAATGCGCATCCGCTACCTTCACAAACCACCGGCAAACAAATTGGCTACCGTCGGTTGGTAACGCTCGCCAGAGAATACGTGCTTGACCGGACTTCAGAGCCGGTGACGGTTCTGGATCTGTGTCGCGAACTGTATGTCAGCCGCCGGACGTTACAGAATGCTTTTTGCGAGGTCGTTGGCGTTGGTCCTAACTCCTGGCTGAAGATGATCCGGCTTAACGCGGTGCATCGCGAACTCATTAACCCTTTTTCTCGCTGTCGTAACGTTACAGACGCCGCCATGTACTGGGGTTTCTGGCATTTAAGTCAGTTCGCCACCGATTATCAATTGTTATTCAATGAAAAACCGTCGGCCACTCTGCGTATGCGGCATCAGCCAGCGCGCAGCACCCGCAGCGCCTTAATGATGAATTCGTGCATCGCCATGGATTCACTGCCTGGTCGGCCAATGTAAAACAGCCCCTGGGGAGTAGCCACTCAGATGCTCCGGCAAGTAGCATCGCCACTGGCATCGTTAATTTTTTTCATCGCCCGTCTCCGTCAACCATACAGGTTGCGGTGTCGGCGTCTTTTCAGCATCTTCACTATCCATCGTGCGATTCCCCCCGGCACGCTGTAATGCTCTGAAGCGAATGTTTACCAGTGACCGACTGTTACCCTTCTCAGCGCGATTGGCCGCCTGAAAACGGAGATGCGCCACATATCCGCGATGGCAAGCTGTCGGGATGCTGTGGATTGCTCTATTTTGTTATTGCTTAGTTCACCCCTCCAGTCAGGATCGAATACGGGAATACCATATGATAAAGGACAGCATACAGCAGCAGATACCGGCATCTGAGGCCCATATTATCGGCGTAATCGGCGACGAATTCAGTAACCCGTATACTGTGAAAATGCTGAATCAGCTGACGCGACAACTGAATGCGCGTGGCTATTTAACACTGCTACTGAATGTTGATTCACGCCACAGCTATCAGTCGGTGCTGCAGAAAGCCAGGCAGTTGCAGGTCGACGGGCTGATTTTCCTTGCCACTCTTTTCAGTGATGAGCTGTTGATCGCCACCGAAGCGTTACCTGGTGTTCCGGCGATTCATCTGTCTGGCAGCCTCGCCGATAGCGAAATCGTCAGCGTTGATGGCTACGCTGCCGGCGTGGAGATTGGACGGTTGCTGCTGTCGCAGGGGTATCAGCGCTTTGGCTATATGCAAGGCCAGCACAGATCCCCGACGCATCTGCGGCAGATGGAAGGTTATACCGCCAGTCTGGATGCGGCGGAGAAGAGGCTGGATAAAGTACTGGCCGCGGGCGGCGACGATCGCCAGCTGGCGTATCAGGTCATGATGGCCTACCTGAAGCAGGCGCGGGCATCGGAGCGCATTAATGCTCTGTTCTGTGAAAGTGACGTGCTGGCATTTGGCGCAATGCAGGCAATCCGTGACTTTGGTCAGGGCACGCATATCGGGGTGGTCGGCTTTGATGACGTGGATGAGGCGGGCTCACCGGGCTGGCATCTGACCAGTTGGGCGCCGCGCTGCGATTTACAGGTTACGGAGGCGCTAAACCGACTGCTGGAGAACCGCTCTGATAACCATGGCGCATGGCGGCAGGGAGAGCTACGGCTCCGGCACTCCCATCTGGCGAAAGAAGTGCAGGGAGAGATGGCGAAATGTGGATGCGCCAGCCGTCACTGACAGGTTGAAACTGTTATTGGTGGTTAAGGATAATGACCGTAACCCTTGCTGGCATAAGGGAATGCGTGAGCTGCAGGGTTTCAGATAACCGCAGGGGCGGGATTTATTCCGCCCGGGGTATCACGCAGCACGGGAGCCATAAATGGCTCCCCTACAGGGTTTCAGATAACCCCCGAACCGTAGGGGCGGGATTTATTCCGCCCGGGATATCACGCAACACGGGAGCCATAAATGGCTCCCCTACAGGGTTTCAGATAACCCCCGAACCGTAGGGGCGGGATTTATTCCGCCCGGGGTATCACACAACACGGGAGCCATAAATGGCTCCCCTACAGGGTTTCAGATAACCCCCGAACCGTAGGGGCGGGATTTATTCCGCCCGGGGTATCACGCAGCACGGGAGCCATAAATGGCTCCCCTACAGGGTTTCAG
>NZ_JAHXPU010000013.1:0-12007 GCF_047308185.1 Pantoea sp. B65 | reverse complement strand
ACGATATTTGAGATACCACAGACGTGAACCTGTCGGATTGACCAGCAGATACAGACCGTGTGAGTCGAAAACTTTAAAGGGTTTTGATGATGGTTTGAGAGTGCGGATTTTCGCATCGCTAAGAGAGATTTGGGGTCGCTCCGTTATCGAAGTGAAAGACCCCAGATCAGACCACCAGTTGTTCCCGATGCAGAGGGAAAACTGAAAACGCATCGGGAAGAGTTTTTACGCTATCCCGTTGAATCGCTGAAACATAAGGATTCGCAGGGACGCATAAGAACTGAAATATGGCTCCTCTGACTGGACTCGAACCAGTGACATACGGATTAACAGTCCGCCGTTCTACCGACTGAACTACAGAGGAATCGTTGGAACGGGGCGAATATTAACGAGTGGCCCTCAGGCTGTCAACAGCAAAAAATATATTAGCTTTCAACTGGCTGCGTTTTCAGCAAGGCGATCGCTTAGTGAACAGTTTCGCCGTTATCGCGGCGCTGCAGCCAGCTTTCGACGCGCTTTAACGGATCCTGAGCGTAAAACCGTGAAAAGCGCTGATACAGCGCTGGAAAGCGCTCTTGCAGCAGTTCCGGCGCGCTGAAAAAATACTCCGACAATACCGCAAAGCATTCCGCCGCATCGCTGGCGGCATAGGCATCGATGGTGGCGGCATTTTCGCCCACCAGATCGATCTCTTCCTGAATACTCTCCATCGCCGCGCGGATATCCTGTTCCCAGGCGGCAACATCACGCAGTGGGATCGCCGGTACGCCATTGGCATTGCCACTGCCGCGCGCGTCAAGCTTATGCGCAACTTCATGCACAATCAGATTAAAACCAGAAAGATCGAAAGAGTCCTGAATATCGAGCCAGTTAAGCACAATCGGTCCTTGCTGCCAGCTCTGGCCGGATTGCACCATGCGTTGGTTATGCACCAGACCATAACCATCCTGCCACTCGTCGTCTACTACAAATGGCCCCGGATAGATCATCACTTCATAAAAGCCATCCAGCCACTCCAGACCCAGCTTTAATACCGGCAGGCAGAACAGCAGCGCAATGCGTGCGCTGTTTAACATATCCAGCTCAAGATCTTGCAGAGGAACTAAGCGCTTTTGCTCAAGGAAACGCTGTGCCATTCGCACCAGTGCCTGCTCATCAGCCGGAGAGAGGGAGGCGAAGATCGGCACGGCCAGCGCCTGTTGCCAGGGAAGTGACGAAAAGGGTTCTTCAGTATTTGCTTTCCACGGCCATTTAATCATTGTTCTGCTCACTGTGATTACCCGCCTGCAGCTGTTACTAACATGCCGCAGCCCGGAGATAACCGCAATATCTATTAGCAGGGATCGGCGACAGAGATAACAATGCAGGGGTGGCGAATCGCTGTGGCATCCCGGCCAGACAGGGAAGTGACATTCAATATGAATATTCAAACACTTACTGTATGACATGTCTGTGATTCGGGCCGCAATGTGTGCAACCGGCGACGAAAAGCACAAAATGATCCCTTTGCCCTAAGGCAAATTAAATCCGCTTAAATTCAACCACCCACACCCAGGGGTTTACATCCCAGCTGGTGCCGCCATATTGCTTTTCCCAGGCTTGCTTATACGCCGCTTGGGGAGCAATGGCGTCGCTTTTCATGGTGAAAAAGTTATTCAGAAAGTGGGAGTCGGTTTGTACCCCTTCCGCCATGATGTCGTCGTCGCTGATTTCCTGAATTTTTTGCGCCCGTACTCCGGTGATTTGCAGATTAATGCGGCTGGCCCAGCGCGGCATATGAATGGCGGTCTGCCAGCCAAACTGTTCATTCTCTTCATCCAGCGAAGTCCCCAGTTCACTGCGATCGGCGCGATAGTGACAGTAATCAGTGCTGCGAAAGTTCTCCGGCGACCGGGCATACTCGGTTAACAGCTCTTTCGGTACGATCGGGCCGCGCCAGGTTTCACGCACCCACAGCTGGTCGCCCGGCTGGCCAAACGGACATTGATAGCTCAGGTCGGCCATCTCCATCATATGACGCCCGCGCCGGTGGTTGCTACTAACATCAAAGCCATAGCATCCTTCATGATTATCCTGCCCTGGCGTGAAAGCCAGCGATTTCATAATCCGCCGCGTTTGGGTTTGCTGGCCTGCCAGCAAGGCGCGCACTCGCTGATCAGAAAAAAGAATCGGCCGTTCTTTCATTATTTACCTCGTTGTATTCATTATCGGAAGTCCCACTCATCAACACTGTTATCGGCAGCCTGACAAATCCTGGTATCACTTTTTGCCAAAGCGCCGGCTTTTTGCCAGTTAATGATGAGACTTGCTAATCAAATGCTACAGGGTAAAGGCCTATCCGGCGGCGTGGGAAGATAAACCCGGGCTGTAGCAATAACTGGTTCTGAACTGTTAATTTGTCCGGCTGAAGGTCGGATCTCTAGTTCGCTGATTTTATAAAATATTATGGTAATTACGGACGTATGTGAATCATTTTCAGGCTGATTATTTGAGTTTAGTCATTACTTAACGGCAATCGTTTACCGGCAACCATACCATTACCAGGTTTTTCGGAACAATCTCATATCATCATTATCAGATCTTATGTTTGTGGCGAGTGGGCCTGCTGCAGCTAAGGAAAAGACTAATTTGTGCGGTTGCGATGGTGATTAGCCACTCCGCCGACTATAACTTGATTAGGATCTCGTTTTACTGCACAAAGTTTCATTGCTTGCATTAAGCAATAATTACATGTCATAAAAGTGTTATCACTTGTCGATTATAAACAGATCTCAGGGAGCCAAATAACGTCACGGGCCAACAACTGCCGTCGCGCAGCTCAGCAATAACGACGGATAAAACTGTCAACAATCAAACACCAGGGAGAAGTCTATGTCATCAATGTCCCTTGAAAGCTGGCAATCGCGATTTGAGCACTGGCTGCATCAAAGCTGGCCGCAGGATGATAAAGCACATGATGTCGCTCATCTGAAACGCGTCTGGTACACCGCCCGGCGAATAATGCGCGATACCGATGCTAATCCACTGGTGGTACTGACCGCCTGCTATTTCCACGATGTGGTTAACCTGCCCAAAAATCACCCGGAACGCCATCTGGCTTCCAGCAAAGCGGCGGTGGAAACCCGGCGTATTCTGCAACACGAGTTTCCTGACTTCCCGACGGCCCTGTACGATGCGGTAGCGCACGCGGTTCAGGCGCACAGTTTTAGTGCCGGTATCACGCCGCAAACGCTGGAAGCGAAAATTGTTCAGGATGCTGATCGGCTGGAATCTCTGGGGGCGATAGGCCTCGCGCGGGTGTTTTATACCTCGGGCGCACTCGGACGTCCTTTATTTGACAGCAGCGATCCCTTAGGCAAAGAGCGTGAGCTGGACGACAGTCGCTGGACGCTGGATCATTTCCAGAAAAAACTGTTTACGCTACCGGATACCATGCAAACACCGGAAGGTAAGCGACTGGCACAACATAACTCACATTTTCTGGTGACCTTTGTCGCCAAATTATGTGCGGAATTGCAGGGCGATCTCTGCCAGCTCGATGAGTCGGTATTACGCGATTTCACCCCACGCGCGCTGAAATATTAAATTTTTATGACAGTATGTTAATAACTGGCTGGTTAGGCTACGGTGTTGAGGAATATTATCAGGAGAATCAGGTATGACCGGCACCGTTAGTTTAACGATAAAGATCGATCCCGCGTTGAAAGAAACATTAAAAAGTCTGGCGCTGGATAATCAAATTTCCGTCAGCCAGGAAGTAAGCCAGCGACTGCAGTCCACCCTGTCCGGTGCTGCAAATCCTGTTATCGACAATCAGCACACGGCGGAAGCAGAACCCGAAGAAGAACATGCCGTGCAGTTAAGCAACAGCGAGTTAAAACAGATTCGCGCTTTGCTTAAGAAACAAAAAAAGAAAAAGTAAACCTCATCACATAATACTATCAGGCCACTCCGGTGGCCTTTTTCTTGCGTGGTGATCGGCAAGCCTGCCGCGAGCGGGGAGGGGTCAGGTGCTGGCGCGTTTAATTAAGCGCGCCGGTATGGTGCTGATATCCGCTACCGTGTTGCCTTTTAACAGCGCCAATAGGTGTTCTGCCGCCAGGCTGGCCATCTCTTTATAGGCCACCGCCACGGTGGTTAATGTTGGCGAGCAGATTGCCGCCAGCTCACTGCCGCCAATACCGGCAATTGCTAACTGTTGTGGTACCGCCACGCCGATACTGTGACAGGCCAGAATGGCGCCGCAAGCGACATCATCGGCGGTACAAATCAGCAGATCAAGTTCCGGCCAGGTTAACAGTATCTCCGGCAGCAGACTATGGCCGGTGGTAAAGGTTGGCGGTAGCGGCGTACTGACCACCCGGTGCGGCGAACGATTCACCGCCAGCATCGCGGTATTCCAGCCGGTCAGCATTTGCTGGAAGATATTTTGCTCATCATGAGAGCAGAGTAAGCCAATATTGCGGTAACCCTGATGTATCATTTCGCTGACCAGCGTTTTGATGGCGTTGGCATAATCACAACCCACGCTGATGCCGATGGGATTTTTATTCACCCCACCAATTTCCACCACCGGTACACCGGCATTTAACAGCACCTTCTGCGCGCCAGGCGAATTGTCGAAATTGTACTGCACGATGGCCGCCGGGTTATATGCCAGCAGGGTCTCGATCAGATCGCTGCCGCTTGAATTCGAATGGTCAGCTTCAGAAAGTAAAATGTTATAGCCCTGCGGTAGCAGCACCTGCTGCAAAGTATGGAAAATCACCGCACAACCGGGGGTTTTCAGGGAAGGCACCACCAGGGTAATCAGTCGGGATGATGCTGACGCCAGAGCACTGGCCGCCAGGTTGGGAACATAGCCCAATTCGGCTATCACCTGCTGAATTCTCTGCCGTAACTGGTCAGAAACTTTTTCCGGCGCCCGTAACGCACGGGAGACGGTCATCGCGCTGACACCGACAAGTTTAGCCACATCTGCGAGCGTGCTTTTTCCCGTTCCCGGCCGCCGCTTACCTTCCATGTACACTCCCGTAATTGTATTGCTTCGTAATGATTGCAAATTGCGGCATATCATAACATAGGGCGATTTCGCTTTGGCAATCGCATCACAAAGCAGATGATTTAAAAGATAATTTTCGGATAGTTAACCGCTGTTGATTAATCTCTGATGCTATAACATCAATCTTACTCACAGTTGCTAAACATTAAAAGTGTTAGCGCTAACAAATATTTTAACAAAAAACGATGTTAGCGCTAACTTTGTGAAGAGTGTCACGGATCTTAGCGACTGAATTCGTCAACATGCACAGCATCAGCAAGAAAAGGAATAGCAGGCATGTTATCTAATTGGCTTACACCAGAAAGAATTAAAATTATTGATCGGGTCGCCAGCTGGGAAGAGGCAATAAGGCTTAGTGCAGAGTCATTATTGCAGCAGGGCGCCATCAGTGAAGAGTATATCGCTGCTATTATTCGTTCACATCATGAGACCGGACCTTATTATGTTCTGGCGCCAGGACTGGCAATGCCGCATGCCCGGCCAGAGCAAGGGGCGTATAAAACGGCATTATCACTGCTATATATCCGGCAGGGCGTCAGTTTTGACGCGGATGAAAATGATCCGGTCTATGTGATTATTTTTCTTTGTGCGCTGAGCGGTGAAGAACATCTGTCATTAATTTCCCGGCTGGCTGAACTTTTCAGTGATGAGAACGATCTTGATGCACTGCTGAAAGCCGATAGCCAGCAAGCGATTAATCGCTTAATCGCCAAGTACTAATCTGCCAGTAACGGATGCCGACAGCCTCTCTGTATGCTGTTCACGGTATTATTGGTCTAATGGTGTTATCTGAGGTTGATATGAAAAAAATACTTATCGTTTGTGGTAATGGTCTCGGTAGTAGTTTTATTGTCGAAATGAATGTTAAAAAGATCGTTAAGGAACTGGGTAAAGAAGCTGAGGTTTCCCATACTGATTTAACCTCTGCCAAATCTGAAAAAGCCGATATCTATATTGGTGCGCAGGATATCATCTCTAACCTTGATGATGGCACCCGTCTGGTATTTGGACTGAAAAACTTACTCGATAATAATAAGATTAAAGAAATACTCGCTGAGAATCTGTGAGTTTTCTTCTATAAATACCGGAGCGTATCATGCTTAGTTTTATCATGCAGGACGTATTGGGTACCCCAGCGATCCTCGTTGGTTTATTCTCGTTTATTGGTTTGTTGCTACAGAAAAAGTCCTTCTCAGAGGTCATTTCCGGTACCACTAAAACCATTATGGGCTTCCTTATTCTGATTGCCGGTGCCGGAGTGGTCGCCACCACGCTGACAACATTCAGTCAGTTATTTGAGCACGCCTTTAACATCCAGGGGGTGGTGCCAAACACCGATGCGATGGCCGCGCTGGCGCAGAAGAATTACGGTGCCGCGACAGCGATGATCATGGTATTCGGTATGCTGATCAATATTCTGCTGGCGCGTATTACCCCGCTGAAGTACATCTTTCTGACCGGGCACCACACGCTGTATATGTCTGCGATGCTGGCGGTGATCCTCTCCAGCGGCGGCGTGAGCGGTTTCTGGCTGGTGGCGATTGGCGCGCTGATCCTCGGGGCGATGATGGTGGTGTCGCCGGCAATTTTGCAGCCGTTCACCCGCAAAATCACCGGCAGTGACGATCTGGCATTAGGACACTTTGGTTCGACAGGCTACCTCTGCTCAGCACTGGTCGGTAAGCTGGTAGGTAAAGGCAGCTCATCCACTGAAGAGCTGAACGTTCCTAAATCGCTTAACTTCCTGCGTGACTCCTCAGTCGCCATCTCACTCACCATGACCATTCTGTTCCTGGTATTAGTGATGGTTTCCGGTAAAGCCTATACCGAATCTCAGGTAAGCGGCGGGCAAAACTATCTGATTTTTGCCCTGATCCAGGCAATTACCTTTGCCGGTGGCGTGTATATTATTCTGGCCGGTGTGCGCATGGTTATCGCGGAAATTGTACCGGCGTTTAAAGGTATTGCTGACAAATTAGTCAAAGATGCCAAACCGGCACTCGACTGTCCGACGGTGTTCCCGTTCGCGCCTAACGCGGTAATTATCGGTTTCCTCTGCAGCTTTGCTGCCGGTCTGATAAGCATGTTTATTCTGCCGCTGGTGGGCTTAAGCGTGATTGTACCGGGGCTGGTGCCGCACTTCTTCTGCGGGGCTACGGCCGGGGTATACGGTAATGCAACCGGTGGGCGTCGCGGTGCGGTGATTGGGTCTTTTGTACACGGAATGATTATCTCTTTCCTGCCGGCCATTCTGTTACCGCTTATGGGCGACCTTGGCTTTGCGTCAACCACCTTTGGCGATGCGGATTTCGGCGTGGTGGGTATTGTGCTGGGCAATATGATCAAGATCTTCAATTAATCGTTGTTGACGATAAGTCTGTATTAATGAACTAAGGAAATCTGTCATGAGCGCCATGTTTAATCCCTCACTGATGTGTATGGATTTAACCAAATTCAGCGAGCAAATTACCGCGTTAAACAGCCGGGCGAGCTTTTTTCATGTTGATATTATGGACGGGCACTATGTGAAAAATATCACGCTGTCGCCGTTCTTTATTGAACAGCTGAAAAAAGTTAGCACCATTCCGATTGATGTGCATTTGATGGTGGAAAATCCGCAAGAGATTATCCCGATGTGTCTGGAAGCCGGAGCTGATTACATTAGTTTTCATCCGGAGACGGCGAATAATAAAATCTTTCGTCTGATAAATGAGATTCATGCCGCTGGCAGAAAGGCGGGGGTGGTACTTAACCCGGCAACCCCGGTAGCATCAATTAAAGAGTATATCCATCTGCTGGATAAAATCACTATTATGTCGGTGGATCCAGGCTTTGCCGGGCAGCAATTTATTCCTGAAACTCTGAATAAAATCGCCGAGCTGGTGAAGTACCGTGAAGATAATGATCTGCACTATCTGACCGAGATTGATGGCTCCTGTAATGAAAAGACCTTTAATCAGATCGCCAGTTCTGGTGTGGATGTGTTTATTGTCGGCACCTCCGGATTATTTAATCTGGATGATGATGTGTCACTGGCATGGGATAAGATGACCACTATTTTCGAACGTGAAACGGGCCGCGTCGTCAGTTAATTCCACCGCTACTCTGACAGCAAGAGCATACTGCCGATCATTACGGGAGCGGATTGCTGTCAGCTAAATTTACCAGGGGGAAGATTCCCCCCTATTTTTATCTTCTGCAAACCGCACCAGGGTGAAATATGACTCCGATAGAAACGTTAAAGCAGTTTACCGTAGTGGTCGCCGATAGCGGTGATATTGACGCCATCAGACAGTTTTCTCCCGAGGATGCCACCACTAATCCTTCGCTGATCCTGAAAGCCGCAGCACTGCCACAATATCAGGCGTTACTGGCCGGGGCGGTTGCCTGGGCAAAAGCGCAGGGGGGCACTCAGCAGCAACTGACGGAAAATGCCGGTGATAAGCTGGCGGTAAATATTGGCTGTGAGATCCTGAAGTCGATACCCGGACGCATTTCTACTGAAGTTGATGCACGTCTCTCTTACGATAGTGAAAAGTGTATTGCTAAAGCCCGCCAGTTAATTGCGCTGTATCGCGAGGCGGGCGTGGATAAATCGCGCATTTTGATCAAACTGGCGGCCACCTGGGAAGGGATTAAAGCGGCAGAACAGCTGGAGAAAGAGGGAATTAATACCAATCTGACTTTACTGTTCTCTTTTGCGCAGGCGCGTGCCTGCGCTGAAGCCGGTGCTTATTTGATTTCTCCGTTTGTTGGCCGTATTTACGACTGGTATCAGACACGCAGCCCGCAGGCTGATTACTCGGTAGCGACGGATCAGGGCGTGGCATCAGTGCGTAAAATTTTCGCCTGGTATAAGCAGCATGGTTATCGCACGGTGGTGATGGGCGCCAGCTTCCGTCGTATTGAGCAGATCCTGGCGCTATCCGGCTGTGACCGTCTGACCATCTCTCCGGCGCTACTGGCAGAGCTGGAGCAGAGTGGCATCAGCGCGAAGCCAGAACTGACACTGCCGGAAACCATCACTCCGCCACCGGCTGCGCTCAGTGAAGCGGAATTTCGCTGGCAGCACAGTCAGGATGCGATGGCGGTTGAGAAGCTGACGGATGGCATCCGCCTGTTCGCTGCTGACCAGTTAACGCTGGAAGCGATGTTAGCAGCGGCATTTTAATTCGCGATGTTGACCAGCCCGTACACCGTTATTTTCCCGGTTGCGGGCTGAGACGCCAGGCGCTCACTGACTGACTCGGTCATATCGTCGCTATCGGTCATTATCGGTCAGCTGAAACGCGTTTAGCGGGGCGAAAATACCTCGCCACACAGAGAAAAATCCGGTTATTTAATCACTGTAATGTGAGCCAATCCTCAAATTTTTGTTATCTTTCTGCTTTTTTAGCCCATTTTTTGTGGGCACCATCGATAAATTTAACTTACCGTTGCCCTGCGGAAAAACTCCCGCCGGGGTCACGTTTTACTGACCTGATCCCCCTTACTTTAAAGGCTGCATAATCCCGAACGCACCCTTATAAAACGTGGAGTTAAACCTGATGACGGCAGTTGTTAAAAGAAAAATTATCCTTGATACCGACCCTGCGATTGGCATTCCCGGCACCGATGCGGATGACCCGTTAGCCATTATGTTAGCGGTGAAAGATCCGCGTCTTGAACTACTCGGCATCACCACGATTTTTGGTAACTGTCCGCCAGATTTGGGCGCGCGCTGTGCGGCCCAGGTCCTGGCGTCCGCCGGCAGAAGCGATATCCCGGTAGCGATAGGGATGGCGACGCGCATGGGGGGAGACCTGCCGGCGCTGCTGCAAACCGCCTATGCGGGCGCACGGGGTAAACCGGGTTCGATTCCACTTCCTGCCCTGGAAAACGCTCATAATCATCAACATGCTATCGACTTTATTATCGAGACGGTGCTTGCTCATCCGGGGGAAGTCACCATTGTCGCGATCGGCGCGCAGACTAATATCGCGCTGGCGATGATTAAAGAACCGAAAATCTGTGCGGCGCTGCACTCTATCGTGTTTATGGGCGGGGCGCTGGGCTTTAATGCCGAACACGGACGCGGAAATATCACGCCGGTGGCGGAATGTAATATCTGGTTTGACCCGCAGGCGGCGGATATTGTGTTTCGTTCCGGTGTGAGGCTGACGATGGTCAGTCTCGACGTCACTAATCCGTCAACCGGTCTGGTGCTGGCAAAAGAGCCGGTGGAAAACGTCGATGCCGCCTCATCGCCGCTGGCGGCGATGTTTAAACAGGTCTGCGCCACCTTTCTTGATGCGCCGATGTTTGAGTGGTCTGAAGGATGTGTGTTGTATGATCCGCTGGCGGTTGCTGTCGCCGCCGATCCCGCTCTGGGGACATTTGTACCGATGGCTATTGGGGTGGAGACCTGTGGTACGCTGACGCTCGGCCAGACCGTACCGCTTCGCGATCAGCCGGCTAATATGCTGGTCTGTACCGCGATAGACGGTAACGCGGTGGTGCGCAATATAGTTGCCACCATTCTTGCCTGAATGTTCAGAACCACTGCGTGTTGCATGCCGTCTGTGGATGCGCTATCGCTGAAATAGCGTAGCTACCGTCTTGAACGTCAAGCGGTAGCTGCATAGTTTGCGTCCCATGGCTCCCGTCCCGAAGGTGGCAGCAGTGCACATTATCGGCAGGGGCGGCATAAATGTCGCCCCTACAGGAGAATATCTGCCTCCTGATGTAGCTACCGTCTTGAACGTCAAGCGGTAGCTGCATAGTTTGCGTCCCATGGCTGCCGTGTCTTCAGTACCCCGTAGCACAGATGCACCAGTTTCCTCATCACCGCACCCACTGCCGCTTTTTTTGCGGTGCCTCTGGCAAGCAGCCGCTCATAAAGCGCCTTGCCCTGTGCGTTATAACGAATGGCGCTCAGCGCGGCCACATACAGCTTTGCACGCACTTCCGGTGGCCCCGCCTTTGACATCCGCGGCCTGTGCCATACCGAGCTTCCTGATGACCTTTCCACCGGGACCAGACCGAGATACGCCGCCACCTGCGAAGCGCTCCTGAACTCTCCTGCGCGCAGAACTGCCAGCATCATCTGGCCGGTTTTATCCTTGACGCACTTTATCGACTTCAGCAGGTCGAGATCTTCTTTCAGTCCGGGATGGTTGTTTATATGGTCTGCGATAAGCTGCTCTATGCGCTCCAGCTCTTTCTGCAGCCACTGGCGGGTGCGCTTAAGGGATGTTATCACCTCGCGCGGCGTCTGCGTTGAGAGAGCCTTTTCCAGGCGGTTGAGGGTGCGCTGCACATCCTCCTGCAGGGCGTCCCGGCGGCGCAACAGTGCCCGCAGTTTGCGGACTTCCGGCGCGGGGGGAACCCAGGGTTCAGGCTGTTTCAGTTCACCGTAGCAGGCCAGAACAAAAGCATCCACGGTGTCATTTTTGGTCAGGATACCCATGCCTCTTGCGAACTCGCGCACCCGCTGCGGATTTGCCATACAGACGGTTACGGTGCTGTCGTGATGAAGGGCAAAGGCGAGGTTTTCGTGATAAACGCTGGTCGCCTCCATAACCACGGTCACCTGTGCGGGATCACACTTCTGCCGGAGCAGCCAGGTCTTCAGCTCCCGGTCAGCACCGGGTGCATTCTTAAAGACTTTGCTTTTCTTTTTCCCCGAGGAGCCTTCGGGGAGCAGGCAGACATCGAATTTTTGTTTGCTGATATCAACGCCGAGATAAATCATGAGGTTGTCTCCCTTTCACATAAACCATCACGCCATCCTGCCTTGTACATACGAAGTCAGAGCTTCCGGTTACCGTTCAGAGTAGATGCTGGCGTGAAAGGAGAAACGGAGGGATTATGCTACGAATGAAGGTCAGAGCCTTAAGGGGAGCCTGAATCTGCCTCCGTTTCATGTAGTGGTAGCTAACCACCACAGAAAACAAGATACAAGGG
>NZ_JAHXPU010000012.1:0-6152 GCF_047308185.1 Pantoea sp. B65 | reverse complement strand
TGTTTGATTGAGCATCAGAGCACCCCCGACAGGCTGATGACCTTCCGCCTGATGCGCTATGCACTGGCGGCGATGCAGCGGCATCTGGATAACCATAAAAAGGCAAAGGAACTGCCGCTGGTGATCCCAGTCCTGTTTTATCACGGTAAAATCGCACCTTATCCCTATTCCATGAACTGGATGGATGCATTCAGTGACACGAACGCAGCGCGGCAGCTTTACTGCGGCGATTTTCCGCTGGTGGATGTTACAACGATCAGCGACGATGAGATTATCAGGCACCGGCGTATTGCCGCGCAGGAACTGGTGCAGAAGCATATCCGTCAGCGTGATATGGCAGAACTGGAGCCGCTACTGGTCATGCTGCTGCAGCTGGATTACAATACATCCGAACAGCTGGAGGCGTTATTCAACTACATGCTAATGGTTGGGGATACGGCAAATCCTGACGCCTTTATCAGCACTCTGGTGCAGCGTTTACCGCAACATGGAGACATAATCATGACTATCGCACAAAAGCTCGAAGAAAAAGCACGGAAGGAAGGGATTATTTTGGGTGAGCAAAAGGGCCGTGAAGCAGAACGCCAGAAAACTCAACTTGAGATCGCGCGTAACATGCTTTCAAACGGTATGGATCAGAATGTAGTGTTGGCGATGACCGGCCTGACTGACTATGACCTTAAGCAAATTCGCCATTAATCTCTTTATCCGTGCTGACCCCCTATTTAATCTGATACTTTTATTGAACCAAGTGAAACCTCATCTGACTGTCGGTTTTGTGCCAATAGCTGACGTATCAAAGCGTTGGTGCGAGTTAATTAACGAGGGGTTGGTCATAGCTGTTGAGTAATTAATCTAAATAATAGACATTCATGCCGGATGGTTTGAAAATCGTAATTCTATGATTTACATATTCGGGCATAAAAGCGGATGAGCGAAAATTTAGAATTCATGTTGTTAGCGCTTGAAAATCACGTCAAGCCTTACCAGGCTGCAGACCAAATCCACCTGTAGGGTGCGTGATTGTCCATAAACGGGCGGTAGTTTTCTAAGGCTTCACTCAACTTCCAGGCCATCATCACGCAGAGATAGACGCCATTTCAAAACTAACAGTTCCAATTGGTGAATGTGAAATCTTTGTCACACTTGAACCCTGCTCCTATCAAGGAAGAACCCCCTCCTGTGCCTTGACACTTGCTGAACTGAAACCACGCCATATCTACGTAGCCATGGAAGACCCGCACCCTAGAAACCGTGGGGAAGGACTCAGAATTTTAAAAAATGCAGGGGTCAGCTTTACATTAGGCATTGGTAAACGAGAGGTAGAGAATTTTCTATCCCCTTATCTGGCGAAGTCCTAGGCCTTATGGACATAACAAAACTGTGTCGGCCATAAAATTTCTGTTCGTTCTTAGCTGTCTACAGGCAGTTTTGTGCCAGGAGCGGACTTTTAGTGGTTTTAAAACTCCCATATTGCAGCCAAATATTGTCGACCACTTCAATTCAGGGCAGTCGTTATACGAGCAGGCAGGTACTGTGTAGATACCAGATCTCGCGGAGCATGAGCTGGCGCGGAAACTGCTGGGATAATAGCCCAATGGAGCGCTTCTTCAGTAGTCTGAAGAACGAATGGGTGCCGATGATAGGTTACATGAACTTCAGTGACGCAGCCCACGCAATGACGGACTTATCGTTAGGTATTACAGCGTGCTAAGGCCGCATGAATATAACGTTGGGTCACCTTACCACCAAACGAATCGGAAAACCGGTACAGGAAAAAACTCTAACTCGGCGATCAGCTTTAGTTGACAGCCACACTCATTGGTGATAGTAACAGTTATTCGACAGCTTTCTATAAAATATAATCTAGAAGTGAAAAACGCTCGTATGTCTCGGCTTTACTATTAACCCACTATTGGAAAATAAGAAACGCATGGCGCATTATAATAACTATTGGAATTACTACAGCGATGACTTCGATTGGCCGAACGATTGCTATTCCCCAAACTTAGAGAAGACTCGACAAATTTATTCTGACCTTGGCCTCCAAACTGCAGAAGCCGAAGCACTAATTTCGTCAGGATATGTGAATATGGATGGTGATATAATTATAGATCGTTATTATGGCGGACCTCTAGCCAGTTCTGATCTTACCACACGAATTCATAAAGATTATTTTTCCGAATGGTATCAGATGGCAAAGTCTGGTAAGATCTCCCGTAGAGATATTTTTTTAAACACAGCAAAATCATACGAAGAATTAACGAGGAAAGTTAACAAAATCCAGGAGTCCCTAGGGGAAAAACTATTGTTCCGTGGGCAGATTATGCATTACGAGATTACTCGCCCAATCAGAAATCCATACTTACTTATCGAAGGGCTTGGCGAAACATCTCTTATTCCTTCTATTTGGCGAAATCTCCTCCAGAATCAACCGCAATCATTTCACCATTTTAATGGTCTTAACTTGCATGAGTGGTCGAAGATTATCTATTCACAATTCGACATCGAGGAAGTGGATCGGCGAATAAACAAACTCATAAAACGAGGTGAATGGATATATTCAGAACAAGATATGGAGGATTCAGATGATCCCTTGGTGAGTCTCTTTGGCCGAGTTCGATTGGATTTAATTATGGGCCAGAATCACAATCTGGCTGACCTACTTAATACTCTTCTGCAGCACTACGGACTGTTTTCGCCGTACTTAGATTTAAGCAGTGATTTGCGAGTAGCAATGTTTTTTGCGAGTCATCGTTTTGCTCCCAATACTGGCAATGATCATTACCAATTCGTCGGAAGCAACGGTTCGAAGTCCATCCTGTACTTGTTTAAGCATAAACAGAATGAAATGGCGGTATATGCACACGACCGGGTTCTTCATGGTCTACAGCCACTTCGACCGAAGAGGCAATCATGTGTAGTCTGCCGATCAGGTCCGTACGCGCTTAATCTTGCGGGCTTATATCTTGTTGGCGCGATTCGAGTCGATTTCGAACTACCAGAGTCCGAACGTTTATCGTCGCCCGAGCTCTTTCCTGATGAACATGAGGATAATTTTCTCGCGGCCCTAATCGAAAATTGCAGGCATCCAGAAAAGGTGACCACTTTTCGACATCGATAGTCACTCTTAAATAGCACAATAAACTGTGGTAGCTCAAACTCATCTGACAGCCACTGTCAGGTCAAGTCATACTTAGTCATAAAATTATCCACAGGCGACTTTGGGTCGAAATCGGTCAGAAACAACCGCTAGTTTTTGGCCAAAAGCGTAAGTTGTTACTGCGGTTAGTCTTAGCGAATGGGGGGCTGGTCCATTTGACCTACTCCCCGATGATTAACCATCCTCAATGTTAGTCGTGTAGTTATTGGAGTTGCGAACTTCCGCTGTTCGCTCTCAGCAGACCTTCAGCGTCACGTGTTTGTCTGCTGTGTGCAAGGAGCAGACGTACAGCTGTTTAATTTTTGGCATAAAACTGCGCGCTCTTTGGTTGTTCAGGTGTTTCTGTCCAGCAGTGGCATCTGGTAAAATTCCTAACCCTTAACAGACAGGATTCTCAATGAAAGTTATTACTACTCTCATTATTGTTGGCTGCATGTATGTCAGCGCAGCTGGAGCGGCAGAGCGATGCGAGTCCATCGCTTCATCTTTAATCCGTGCAGCAATGATTACACCAAGCAGTGCCTTCGATTTTCGGCCTTCGGAAAAGCAGTTGATCTCCATGTGCAATATTGGAAGTGATGCAGCTGCAAAGGGCGAAAACATAAACGATGCCATTATTGCAAATCTTAAGTACCGTAATGAGATGGCAAGGAAAATTCCAGACGGAAATAAGGCTGTACTTGAGCTGGCTGACCTAGCATTTCAGTTAGGCTTTGATACCTACAACAAATAACGGTAGGGATATCCGTGTCCAGCAGTGTCGCCCGGACAGGTGTTCCGGGAAAGTGACATCACCCGCTCTGCACAGCTGCGCCGGTGACCTGATTTTGCTTCCCCCTTGGCAAACAGGAACTTCTGTCTACATGTTCTGCCTTACCTCTGCCAGAACGCCCACCATGCATGTGGTTTGCCCTGAAGCGCAGCTTTATCCTGAAGCAATTCTGCACTCACTACCCCCTGAAGCACAGAAACGGAATTTCTCGCGGCATCACGGCAGGAGTCAATAAGGTCACTGGGTTTTCTGAGCAGGATAAATTTCGATACTTTTGCCTGAGTATCAAAAGCATAGACTCGCAATTCTGACGTGGATGTGAGACTCACAATATTATGCAACCGCATATAATCGGTGTAATCCTCACCGCCTGGGTCGCATGAATCATAAAGATATTTTTGCATCAGCAATTGCGATGAAGAAAGGAAATCTATATAGCGGTCTGTTTTTTTCTCTATATCTCGCAGTCGTTGAGCCACTGCTTCTTTCCTGATTTCATGGCGGTGTGTTAATTTTAATGTAATCCAACCGCCAACAATGGTGATTAACGCACCCAGCCCGATTTTAACAGCACTATCAGCCACACCCACCCATTCAACAGACATCTGCTATCCCGTATCTTTCTGTGATGATCATGGCTGTCAGTATAAATCCCCGGCAGATTCGACAGACAGCACTTTCTGTCCATTACCCATGTGCTTATCCCCCGTTTCTGTGGATAAACAACTCTGGTGCCCCTGTGCCAGTCTCTGCCGTGTTGATTGCACTCGCTCCGTGCAAATCGTGCTTTTCAATCAGGACGAAAGAGCACATGCGGAAATAATGTCCAGTGATGAGGTCAGTCAGATCAGAATTAACCATCTTTACTTTATTGCGTAACTGCAAATCGCGCAGTTTCTAAACATCATAGTTCCGCTGCTCACTCTCAGCAGAAGTTCAGCGTCACGTGTTTGTCTGCTGCGTGCCAAAAGCGGACGTTGCTAACTCGCATACTTCGTAGCTACCGTCTTGAACGTCAAGCGGTAGCTGCATAGTTTGCGTCCCATGGCTGCCGTGTCTTCAGTACCCCGTAGCACAGATGCACCAGTTTCCTCATCACCGCACCCACTGCCGCTTTTTTTGCGGTGCCTCTGGCAAGCAGCCGCTCATAAAGCGCCTTGCCCTGTGCGTTATAACGAATGGCGCTCAGCGCGGCCACATACAGCTTTGCACGCACTTCCGGTGGCCCCGCCTTTGACATCCGCGGCCTGTGCCATACCGAGCTTCCTGATGACCTTTCCACCGGGACCAGACCGAGATACGCCGCCACCTGCGAAGCGCTCCTGAACTCTCCTGCGCGCAGAACTGCCAGCATCATCTGGCCGGTTTTATCCTTGACGCACTTTATCGACTTCAGCAGGTCGAGATCTTCTTTCAGTCCGGGATGGTTGTTTATATGGTCTGCGATAAGCTGCTCTATGCGCTCCAGCTCTTTCTGCAGCCACTGGCGGGTGCGCTTAAGGGATGTTATCACCTCGCGCGGCGTCTGCGTTGAGAGAGCCTTTTCCAGGCGGTTGAGGGTGCGCTGCACATCCTCCTGCAGGGCGTCCCGGCGGCGCAACAGTGCCCGCAGTTTGCGGACTTCCGGCGCGGGGGGAACCCAGGGTTCAGGCTGTTTCAGTTCACCGTAGCAGGCCAGAACAAAAGCATCCACGGTGTCATTTTTGGTCAGGATACCCATGCCTCTTGCGAACTCGCGCACCCGCTGCGGATTTGCCATACAGACGGTTACGGTGCTGTCGTGATGAAGGGCAAAGGCGAGGTTTTCGTGATAAACGCTGGTCGCCTCCATAACCACGGTCACCTGTGCGGGATCACACTTCTGCCGGAGCAGCCAGGTCTTCAGCTCCCGGTCAGCACCGGGTGCATTCTTAAAGACTTTGCTTTTCTTTTTCCCCGAGGAGCCTTCGGGGAGCAGGCAGACATCGAATTTTTGTTTGCTGATATCAACGCCGAGATAAATCATGAGGTTGTCTCCCTTTCACATAAACCATCACGCCATCCTGCCTTGTACATACGAAGTCAGAGCTTCCGGTTACCGTTCAGAGTAGATGCTGGCGTGAAAGGAGAAACGGAGGGATTATGCTACGAATGAAGGTCAGAGCCTTAAGGGGAGCCTGAATCTGCCTCCGTTTCATGTAGTGGTAGCTAACCACCACAGAAAACAAGATACAAGGG
>NZ_JAHXPU010000011.1:0-362323 GCF_047308185.1 Pantoea sp. B65 | reverse complement strand
CGGCTGTAGCGCGGTGGTCCCACCTGACCCCATGCCGAACTCAGAAGTGAAACGCCGTAGCGCCGATGGTAGTGTGGGGTCTCCCCATGCGAGAGTAGGGAACTGCCAGGCATCAAATTGTAAGGGGTCGTATTAATGCGACCCGTAGTTTTGCTGATATGGCTCAGTTGGTAGAGCGCACCCTTGGTAAGGGTGAGGTCCCCAGTTCGACTCTGGGTATCAGCACCAGTATCAAGGCATGAGTTCGGTAAAGAATTTGCCTGGCGGCTTTAGCGCGGTGGTCCCACCTGACCCCATGCCGAACTCAGAAGTGAAACGCCGTAGCGCCGATGGTAGTGTGGGGTCTCCCCATGCGAGAGTAGGGAACTGCCAGGCATCAAATTACAGGGGCGGCATTTATGCCACCCGTTAAGAAGCCTCATGCTCACGCATGGGGCTTTTTTGCGTTTACGCGCATCGCGATACGGCGGTGGTACATAAATACCGCCGATATGCCGCCGGTAACCGCTGGATAAAAAAAAGCCCCGGCCAGATGGCCAGGGCTTAAGGCGCAATTGCTACAGTAAACTCAGTGAATCACCTGCGACAGGAATGCCCGGGTACGCTCTGACTTAGGATTGGCGAAGAACTCCAGCGGCGGCGCTTCTTCGACGATTTCCCCGCGATCCATAAAGATCACCCGATCAGCAACGGTGCGCGCAAAGCCCATCTCATGGGTTACGCACAGCATGGTCATACCGTCCTCTGCCAGACCAATCATGGTATCCAGCACTTCTTTCACCATTTCCGGATCCAGTGCGGAAGTCGGTTCATCAAACAGCATGATTTTGGGCTTCATACAGAGTGAACGTGCGATAGCCACACGCTGCTGCTGGCCGCCGGACAGTTGTCCGGGAAACTTATGTGCATGCTCGGCAATACGTACGCGTTCCAGATAGTGCATTGCCAGTTCTTCGGCTTCTTTCTTCGGCGTCTTACGTACCCAGATAGGCGCCAGGGTGCAGTTCTGCAACACGCTAAGGTGCGGAAACAGATTAAAGTGCTGGAACACCATTCCGACTTCGGTACGCACGCGTTCAATATTGCGCAGGTCATCATTCAGCAGTGTGCCGTCGACTACGATGCGCCCTTGCTGATGCTCTTCCAGGTGGTTGATACAACGAATGGTGGTTGATTTACCCGAGCCGGAAGGACCGCACAGCACGATACGTTCGCGCGGTTTAACCTTCAGGTTGATATTTTTCAACACATGAAACTGCCCATACCACTTGTTAACATTCTCGAGCGTAATCATCATCGCGTCGTCAGAAGGAGTCATAGATTGAGTCATTTTAAACCTCAGTGCGGTGTACGCCCGGTGTGAAAGCGCTTTTCCAGATGCTGGCTATAGCGCGACATGCTAAAACAGAAAATCCAGTAGACCAGCGCGGCGAAGACATAGCCTTCGGTCGACATCCCGAGCCAGGTCGGGTCGACGGTTGCCTGCTGCACACTACTGAAAAGATCAAATAAACCAATGATGATCACCAGACTGGTATCTTTAAACAGGGCGATAATGGTGTTCACCAGCCCTGGAATGACCATCTTCAACGCCTGTGGCAGGATCACCAGGCCTTGTGTCTTCCAGTAACCCAGCGCCAGTGATTCTGCTGCTTCATATTGTCCTTTTGGCAGCGCCTGCAAACCGCCGCGCACCACTTCAGCCACATAAGCAGACTGAAACAGGATCACGCCGACTAAGGCGCGTACCAGTTTGTCGATGTTGGTGCCTTCCGCCATAAACAGCGGCAGCATCACCGAAGACATAAACAGCACGGTAATCAGCGGTACGCCACGCCAGAACTCGATAAAAATTATCGACAGCGAACGCACTACCGGCATACGTGAACGGCGACCTAGAGCTAACAAAATGCCTAGCGGCAGCGCGCCTGCGATACCAATAGAGGCGATGATTAGCGTCAGGGTTAAACCGCCCCACTGGCGGGTTTCCACACGATCCAGACCGAAATAGCCGCCATACATTAGCAACCAGACCACCAGCGGATAAGCAACGGCCCAGATGGCAATATAGCGGCCGCGGCGCGGCATGCTTTTCATAAACATCGGGATAATCGACAGCAGGCCGACCACCAGCGCCAGATTGATGCGCCAGCGCAGCTCGTGTGGATAGAGTCCATACATAAACTGGCCGAAGCGGGCATGGATAAACACCCAGCATGCGCCCTCTTTGGTACAGTCGGCACGGGTAGTGCCAAACCAGTTAGCCTGGAAGATCAACCAGTTAAGCGCCGGTGGGATCGCCGTCCAGATCACCCACAGACAGAACAGCGTCAGCAGGGAGTTGGACCAGCTGGAGAACAGATTTTTTCTTACCCAGCTCAGTGCACGTGCAAAGGTTGTAGTGGGCACTGGCGGAGTTTCATGAGTGGTTACAGTCATAATAGTACCGTTCTCTTAACGCTCAATCAGGGCGATTTTGCGGTTATAGATGTTCATTAACAGCGAAATCGACAGGCTGATGATCAGGTAAACCGCCATGGTGATGGCAATGGTTTCGATCGCCTGTCCGGTCTGGTTCAGTACCGTACCGGCAAACAGCGACACCATATCCGGATAACCAATTGCTGCTGCCAGCGACGAGTTTTTCACGATATTCAGGTACTGGCTGGTGAGCGGTGGAATGATTACGCGCATAGCCTGCGGGATAATAACCTGACGCAACGTGACCGGATTCGGCAGTCCCAGCGAACGCGCTGCTTCGTGCTGACCATGAGGTACCGACTGAATCCCGGAGCGAATCACTTCGGCGATAAACGACGAGGTGTAGATCGACAGTGCCAGGGTTAAGGCGGCAAGTTCAGGGATCAGGGCGAAACCGCCGCTAAAGTTAAAACCGCGCAGTTGCGGTACATTCCAGTGCATAGCGGCGCCGAAACCCATATGCGCCAGCAGCGGAAATACAACCAGCATCGCCAGCGCTGCGGGCCATGTCAGGCGCAGTTGTCCGGTTTTTAACTGATGTTTGCGATTAAAACGGTACAGACCAATAATGCCGACAAACGCAATCAGTAGGGCTACCAAAAAAGGCACGGTGCCGGGAGAGTATTCAGGCCATGGAATATAGAGGCCGCGGTTACTGACGAAAGCGATATCAAAAGCGCTGAGTGCCTGGCGTGGGCCTGGCAGGTTGCGCAACACGGCAAAATACCAGAAGAAGATCTGCAGCAAGGGAGGAATATTACGGAAGGTTTCGATATAGATATTCGAAATTTTCCGCAGCAACCAGTTATCTGACAGGCGCGCTAAGCCAATAAAAAATCCGAGAAAAGAGGCAAATACGATACAAAGCGCAGAAACCAGCAGAGTATTGGTCAGGCCGACAAGAAATACGCGCGCGTAGGTGTCGCCGTCTGAATAGTCGATCAGATGCTGGACGATACCAAAACCGGCGCTGCGTTCGAGGAAGCCAAAACCGGAGGTAATACCGCGGGTGGCCAGGTTAACTACGGTGTTATGGATCAGATAACCCACAACGGCGAAAACCGCGACGATCGCGATAATCTGATAGAGCCATGCGCGCACCGCTGGATTGCTGAATGAAAAATCCCTTTTAACGGTTGGGCGTTGAGACATGTTGAAACCTCAGCTACGAAAACTCTGGCGTGGGCACCGCGAGTGCGGTGCCCTGTAAACGGTGGGAATTAACGTACTGGTGGTGCGTACTGGAGGCCGCCAGCATTCCACAGAGCATTCTGACCACGAGCGATTTTCAGCGCACTGTCTTTACCGACGTTGCGATCAAAGCTTTCCTGGTAGTTACCAACCTGTTTGATGATGTGGTAAGCCCATTTGCTGTCGAGTTTCAGGTCTTTACCGAAATCGCTTTCCACGCCTAACAGGTGAGCCATATCCGGATTGGTTGGTTTTGCCGCCAGTTGATCAACGTTTTTAGAGGTGATACCCATCTCTTCTGCGTTCAGCATGGCGTTAAAGGACCATTTGACGATGGTGAACCAGTCATCATCACCACGACGCACTACCGGGCCCAGCGGCTCTTTCGAAATCACTTCCGGCAGGACGATAAATTCACCTGGTTTGCCCAGTTTGATACGCAGCGCATACAGCTGAGACTGGTCGGAAGCCAGGGTGTCGCAACGACCGCTGTCGAGCGCTTTTGCCGACTCATCTGAACGGTCGAAGGTTACCGGGGTGTATTTCATATTGTTGGCTTTAAAGTAGTCAGCCACATTCAGCTCGGTATCAGTACCTGCCTGCAGACAAACTGTAGCGCCGTCGAGCTCTTTAGCGCTTTTCAGGCCGGCTTTATTGTGGGTCAGGAAGCCGATGCCATCATAGTAGTTCACGCCAGCAAACATAAAGCCCATGCCGCCATCGCGTGCGGAGGTCCAGGTGGTGTTACGGGAGAGAACATCAACTTCGCCAGACTGCAGAGCGGTAAAACGCTCTTTCGCCGTCAGCGGGGTGTACTTAACTTTGGTCGCATCGCCAAATACGGCGGCGGCGGCGGCGCGACAAATATCCACGTCCAGACCGGTAAACTTACCGCTGGCATCAGCATAAGAGAAACCCGGTAAGCCGTCGCTGATACCGCACTGCACAAAACCTTTCTTTTTAATGGCGTCCAGCGTGGTACCAGCATGAGCCTGATTCGCAACTGCAAACAGTGCTGCAGTGGCAACCAAAGTTGAAAGCATCATTTTATTCATAAAGCATCCTGTGTGGCGTAATTGTTTTTTATGATAGTGCGCTTTGTCGTAGTGCACTTTTTCCTGTCTGCGGCATTAAGCCATCCACGACTCTGCAAATGGAGTGCCAAAACTGCAGAATCCTGAATTTGTTAGAAAGAGATATTAATACACGGGTGTATTTAGAAAGTTTCTTTAATATGTCGCACCAAATGGAGGCAATGCCAGACGACGTGATCACAAATAGTGCAAATAGTTTCACTATATAGAAGCAATGTGACCGTCCGCGCACTTGTGCAGGTCCGTTTTTGGCTGAAGTGTCGTAGAAATGAAAAAAGCCCGTTTGTGGTGAACAAACGGGCTTTTCAGCGAAAGGGAGTTAATAGAGGGAGGAGGTTCCCGCCGGACGTGTTTTGAAGCGGCGATGCAGCCACATGTACTGGTTAGGCGCGCGCATAATTTCGCGCTCAATGACTTTATTCATATAGGCCGCCGCGGCATGTTCATCTTCTAACGGATAGTCCTGCAGTTCTGGCTGGATCACCAGCTCATAGCCGGTGCCTTTTTCTTTACGAATCAGTACTACGGTGACCATTGCTGGTTTGGCCATACGCGCCAGCATCCAGGTGCCGCTGGTGGTGGCGGCATTCGGCACGGCAAACAGCGGGGCAAACACACTGCCTTTCGGGCCATAATCCTGATCTGGCGCGAACCACACCGCTTCCCCTTGTTTTAGGGCGCTCACCATGCCACGCAGGTCGCGGCGATTAATCATCGCTTTATTCGAGCGCATGCGACCTTTGGTCTGCACCCACTCCATCATTTTATTATTGTGCGGGCGGTACATCGCCATCATCGGCTGGCAGATACCCATCGCCCGACCACCGAGCTCGAGTGACATAAAGTGCACGCCGATAATCAATGCACCGCGTTTGTTCTGCTGGGCCTGTTGCAGATTCTGCAATCCGTTGACGGTAAACCAGCGTTTAACGCGCGCGTCTGACCAGAACCAGGCCATGCCGGTTTCCAGCAGTCCCATACCGAGCGATTCAAAGTTATGGACAATGCGCTGCTCAAGAATGTCACGAGGTAAATCGGGGAAGCAGAGTTCCAGATTACGGCGTGTGATGCGTACCCGGCGTTTTAAGAAACGCATTGAAGTACGGCCCAGCCAGGTACCGAGTTTTTCCAGCAGCGGGAATGGCAGCTGCACCAGCAAGAAAAGCAGACCCAGACCTGCCCATGTCGACCAGTAACGCGGGCGAAGCAGATCGCGTGAGAAGGTCGGTGGTGCTTTTGGTGCTTTCATTAGTATCTCTTTATGCGTGATTATGTAATGTAGCGCATAAAGAAATTAATCCATCGCGGTACGTCACATCAGACAACATTTAGTGCCAGAAGTTAGTGTCTTTGCTGAAACTTTACATCAGTCAGAGAAGTCCGACTACAGGCGGGTATGAAAAAAGACGCTGCAAAATTAACTGAAACTGAGTTAATGACATCTTATCAAAAACTTAGTTTAAAATCATTGATATGGTTCAATATTATACACCTAAATAGTGGCCCGGGATACCAAAAAGCACCTGCTTACCGGCGCCTCAGGCGGTTGATGCGGCACGGTTCACCCGCGCGCTAAATATCTTTTTTTTAAGTTAAAAGGGGGTAATGGCTGAGCCGCTTTAAGGCGTTGTACAGCGCAAGGAGAATAGCTATGAATGGCCGATGAACATCGCTCAGGCCTGGCTTAAAGTGGCAACGCTTATGACGTGGTTACTCAGAGCGATGCCTCATGGGAAGAGTGCTCGATGAGTAAGGTGAATGTCTTCCTGATTGCCAAAAGCAGTCTGAATGATATCCATCTGGCGCCGTAGCAAAAAGAAAAAGGCGCTTCGGCCAGAAGACAGAAGCGCCTTTATTCAGGCAGTTACCTGATTTAATCAGTTCATGCCGTATTTTTTCAATTTCTTACGCAGCGTACCGCGGTTGATGCCCATCATCAGGGCTGCACGGGTCTGGTTGCCACGGGTGTATTGCATCACCATGTCCAACAGAGGCTGCTCTACTTCAGCCAGTACCAGCTCATACAGATCATTCACATCTTGACCATTCAATTGAGCAAAATAGTTCTTCAGTGCCTGTTTGACCGAATCACGCAGAGGTTTTTGGGTAACCTGATCCTGTGAGTTAACGGTAGAAACGGTCAGTACGTCAGAATTTACGCGTTGTTCGAACATAGTTCTGTCAGCTCTTTATTTCTGTTTACGCAAGTTTTTCGAAGTATGCCTCCAACGCCTCCAGCTGTTCGCTGGCATCCTCTATGGCGTTGAATGTGCGCCGAAACTGGTCGTTCGGGGCGTGCTCCTGGAGATACCAGGAGACGTGCTTCCGGGCAATACGGTATCCCTTGCGCTGACCGTAAAAGTCGTGCAGTTCCCGTAAGTGCCCGATGAGCAAGCGTTTAACTTCTGCCAATGGCATCGGTGCCAACAGCTCCCCAGTGTCCAGATAATGCTGGATTTCCCGGAAGATCCACGGTCTTCCCTGAGCAGCACGGCCTATCATCAGGGCATCAGCCCCCGTATAGTCGAGTACTGCTCTGGCTTTGTGCGGGTCAGTAATGTCTCCATTCGCGATAACCGGAATGGAAACGTTCTGCTTAACTGTCCGAATGCTGTCATATTCAGCATCACCGTTGAACAAACAGGCGCGTGTGCGTCCATGTATTGTCAGGGCCTGAATACCACAGCGCTCAGCCAATTGGGCAATCTCTACGCAATTGCGATTGTCTGTATCCCAGCCGGTGCGAATCTTTAAGGTCACCGGTACGTCAACTGAATTCACCACCGCCGAGAGGATAGACTTCACCAGCTCAGGGTGTTGCAGCAGTGCCGAACCTGCCATCTTGCGATTCACTTTTTTGGCCGGGCAGCCCATATTGATATCAATGATCTGAGCGCCAGCGTCTGCATTAAAACGCGCAGCCTGTGCCATTTCATCGGGGTCGCAACCGGCAATTTGCACGGTGCGAATACCAGGCTCATCACTATGTACCATACGCAAACGGGACTTATCGCTGGCCCAAACTTCCGGGTTTGACGATAGCATCTCCGATACGGTCATTCCGGCTCCCATTGCATAACAGAGCGTCCTGAAAGGCCTGTCGGTGATCCCGGCCATCGGGGCTGCTATCAAACGATTACGAAGCTGGTGTTGTCCTATGCGCATGAAAAAGAAGTGACCATATATGTTCGCAAGGCGGCGTATATTACGCATTTTTTAACGAAGATGAAAGGCCAAACTTTGAACAATCCACCGTCACAGATCAAGGAAAGTGACAATCAGAGTTGGCTTTCTGATAATTTCCCTTGTTATACAATTAGTTAAAAAATAACGCTGAAATTGTGTACAAAGTTTTTTCTTTTTTTGTGAGCTATATAGCGATATTAATCACGTTATAACTGCCGGTTTACGTGATATCAGCCATGCCAGAAGGCACCATTGCAGTGTTTCACCGTGATGAAATTGCCGCAGTGCCTGGTGGTTTCACAATTAACGACGGATCCCGGTGATGCGACACCACTCTTCTTTTTCGGCGACCGGATCAAGGTCAAACTGGTCAGCGTAGGCTTCACAAACGCTCTCCGCCTGGCTGGCCAGTACGCCGGAAAGGCCTAAATGTCCGCCACTGACTGGCAGCACGCTAATCAGCGGCGCCAGCTCACGTAACGGACCGGCAAGGATATTGGCTACCACGACGTCAGCGGAGAGATTATCCGGCTGCTGATGCGGCAGGTAAAGCGACAGGCGCTCCGATACGCCATTACGTTCGGCATTATCGCGACTGGCCTGAATAGCCTGCGGATCGATATCAATACCAATGGCCTGCGCCGCACCCAGTTTCAGTGCCGCAATCGCCAGGATACCGGAGCCACAGCCGAAATCGATAATGGTTTTGCCCTGCAGATCCAGACCGTCGAGCCATGCCAGACAGAGAGCGGTCGTCGGGTGCGTGCCGGTACCGAAAGCCAGACCGGGATCGAGCATCACGTTCACCGCGTCAGGATCCGGAACATCGCGCCAGCTTGGGCAGATCCACAGACGTTCGCCGAAACGCATTGGGTGGAAATTCGCCATCCACTCGCGCTCCCAGTCCTTATCTTCGATCTGTTCGATCTTATGACGGAAATCTGCGCCCAGCAGCGGGTGATGCTGCAGCCCGGCGACGACCTCGTTCATTTCGGTTTCGGCGTCAAACAGACCGATAACATCGGTATCGCCCCACAGACGGGTTTCGCCCGGCAGCGGTTCAAATACCGGATTGTCGTGGGTATCCTGGAAGGTGACGGATACCGCGCCATGTTCAATCAGCGCATCGCCCAGCTCTTCGGCATTCGCGCCGGTAGTATTAATCTTGATTTGTATCCAGGGCATAGCGATTCTCTTTTTCCAAAAGGGTTAATGCATTTGCTGTGGCATGCAGACGGGCGGCATCAATGCCGCCCCTACCATCGTTGTCAATTATTGGCACGGGCGGCATAAATGCCGCCCCTACACGGTCTCCGTCCGGCCAAACAGATTGCCGATCACAAAGGCGATCAGGCTAAGCAGTAGCGCGGGGACAATCGGATGGAAGCCCAGCAGCTGCACATTAAAGCTGGCTAACAGCGTGTAGATGACGGCACCGACAATCATACCGCTCAGCGCTCCCGCCGCATTGGCTTTTTCCCAGTACAGCCCCAGCACCAGCGGCCAGAGGAACACCGCCTCGAGGCCGCCAAACGCCAGCAGATTAAGCCAGATAATCATATCGGGCGGATTCCATGCCGCCAGCAATAATAGTAATCCAAGCACCAGCGTAATCATGCCGGACATGCGTTTTAGCAGCGGCTCATTTTCCATTTGCTGCGGGCGCATCCGCAAATAGAGATCCTTGACGATCGTCGCCGAGGATTGTAGCAACTGGGCATTGATCGTCGACATAATCGCCGCCATCGGCGCGGCAAGAAAGATCCCGGCGGCAAACGGCGGCAGTACCGTGATCATCAGTGTCGGGATCACCTGGTCGGGAATTTTCAGATCCGGCAGTACCGCCCGTCCCAGTGCGCCGGCCAGATGCATACCAAACATCAGGACCATCACGACAATGGTGCCGATAATGATGCCGCGATGCACCGCTTTGCTGTCTTTGTAAGAGATGCAGCGTACGGCAGTATGTGGCAGGCCAATCACACCAAAGCACACCAGTACCGAGAAAGAGGCGAGGAACGTCGGGCTGATGATATTATTCACCCCTTGCGGCGCGAGCAGGTGCGGATCGATCTGCTGTAGCTTATCCAGTGCCGCATGCATGCCGCCGGCGGCGTGGATCACGGCGAACAGCAACAGGAAAGTCCCTGCCAGCATTACCAGTCCCTGCATGGCATCGTTCAGTACACTGGCGCGGAAACCGCCAAAAGCGGTATACAGCGCAATGGTGACGCCAAAGATTAACAGTCCGGTATCGTAAGGGATGCCAGCGGCCGTCTCCAGCAGGCGTGCGCCGCCGATAAACTGCACTGTCATGGCGCCGATAAATGCTACCAACAGACTCAGGCTGGCCAGCCACACCAGTAGCGGGCTGCGATAGCGCGCATACAGCATGTCATTAAGCGTCACCGCGTTATAACGACGTGCCAGAATAGCGAACTTCTTACCCAGCACCCCCAGTGATAACCAGACCGCAGGGACCTGCACCATCGCCAGCAGTACCCATCCCAGACCATATTTATAGGCGGCGCCCGGGCCACCAATAAACGAGCTGGCGCTGATATAGGTCGTGGTCAGCGTCATAGCTAATACGAAGCCGCCCATTGAGCGACTACCCAGAAAATATTCGTTAAGAAACGCGCCGGCACGGCGTTTGCGCATCGCATAGATGGATAATCCGGCGACCAGCAGTAAATAACCCAGCAGCGGCAGGAGGATTTCAATTTTCACGCTGATCCTCCAGCGAAATATCGCGGAAAACGTGGCGAATCATCAGCCAGCAAAGCGCCAGAAACAGTAATGGCACCCAGACACAGGAAACCTCAAACCAGCGCGGCAGGCCGGTGAAGCCTGGCTCATTACCCCCCAACCAGGCGCTTAATGCCCAGGCGGCCAGATAGAGCACTGCCAGTGCAAACGACCAGCGCGCTTCTTTATGCGCCTGCACAAAACGTGCATCCATAACTCATCCTCACCCGATAACGCAGTAAAAAATAAGAAAGAAAAAGGCCGGTCAGACCGGCCTTGATAACGATACCCGCAACTTGAGGAGGATTAGTCCTGCAGGCCGAGTTTCTTCTCCAGATAGTGGATATTGGTCCCACCTTGCTGGAAGTTTTCGTCAGACATAATCCGCATCTGCAGTTCGACGTTGGTTTTAATGCCGTCGATAATCAGCTCAGCCAGCGCATTCTTCATACGAGCAATCGCCACATCACGGTTTTCACCGTAAGTGATCAGCTTACCAATCATTGAGTCATAATACGGCGGTACGGTGTAACCGGCGTAAATATGCGACTCCCAGCGCACACCGAAACCGCCCGGTGCGTGGAAACGGGTAATCTTACCCGGACTTGGCAGGAAGGAGTTCGGATCTTCGGCGTTAATACGGCATTCCACCGCGTGGCCTTTGATCGTCACATCTTCCTGTCTGATTGACAGCGGCTGGCCGGCAGCAATACGCAGCTGTTCTTTAATCAGGTCAACGCCGGTAATCATTTCGGTAACCGGGTGTTCAACCTGAATACGGGTGTTCATTTCGATGAAATAGAACTCGCCGTTTTCGTACAGGAACTCAAAAGTACCCGCACCACGATAGCCGATTTCGACGCAGGCTTTAGAGCAACGCTCACCGATAAAACGGCGCATTTCGCTGGTAATGCCCGGTGCTGGCGCCTCTTCAACCACTTTCTGATGACGACGCTGCATAGAGCAGTCACGTTCACCCAGATAGATCGCATTGCCCTGGCCGTCAGCCAGTACCTGGATCTCAACGTGGCGTGGGTTCTCCAGATACTTCTCCATATAGACCATATCGTTGTTGAAAGCGGCTTTCGCTTCCGCACGGGTCATATTAATGGATTGTTCCAGATCTTTTTCCTGACGCACCACACGCATACCACGACCACCGCCGCCGCCAGAGGCTTTGATGATCACCGGATAGCCGATACGCTTACCGAAGGCACGGTTTTTGTCCATGTCATCGCCCAGCGGGCCATCAGAACCCGGTACACAAGGGACGCCGGCTTTTTTCATCGCACTGATTGCTGACACTTTGTCGCCCATCAGACGGATAGTGTCGGCTTTCGGGCCGATAAAAATAAAGCCTGAACGCTCAACCTGCTCAGCAAAATCAGCATTTTCAGACAGGAAGCCATAACCCGGGTGAATCGCCACCGCGCCGGTAATTTCGGCAGCGGAGATCAGCGCAGGAATATTCAGATAGCTTTTGACCGATGGCGCCGGACCGATACACACGGTTTCGTCAGCCAGCAGTACGTGTTTCAGATCGCGATCCGCGACAGAGTGCACCGCGACAGTTTTGATACCCAGTTCTTTACAGGCACGCAAAATACGCAGCGCGATCTCACCACGGTTAGCAATTACAATTTTATCCAGCATGGTTCGCCTCGTTATTCGATGACTACCAGCGGCTCGTCAAACTCAACTGGCTGACCGCTTTCGACCAGAATCGCTTTCACAACGCCGGATTTATCGGCTTCGATCTGGTTCATCATTTTCATCGCTTCAACGATGCACAGGGTGTCACCTGCATTCACTTTCTGGCCCACTTCCACAAATGCTTTCGCATCCGGGCTTGGCGTGCGGTAGAAGGTACCGACCATTGGGGAACGTACGATGTGGCCACTGATCTCAGCTGCTGCCGGCACTTCCATTACCGGTGCCGCCGCTGGTGCTACCGCGGTAGCCAGCGCTGGCTGCGGAGCAGGCATAGCGTAAGCCTGCTGCATCATTGGGTAGCCCATGTTGGCAGGTGAACGGCTGATACGAACGGACTCTTCACCTTCAGAAATTTCCAGTTCAGCGATGCCTGATTCTTCAACCAGTTCGATCAGTTTTTTTATCTTACGAATATCCATGAGTTTGGTTCCGTACTCTGTTTAATTAGAATGTGACAGGCGTTTTACTGCCGTTTGTAAAGCCCAGGAATAACCGTCGACGCCAAGTCCACAGATCACGCCTGCAGAAATATCAGACAGATATGAATGGTGGCGAAAAGGCTCGCGTGCATGCACATTGGAGAGATGCACTTCGATAAACGGAATGCTTACCGCCAGCAGAGCGTCACGAATGGCTACGCTGGTATGAGTGAATGCCGCCGGGTTGATGACGATATAATCGACATTGTCTTTTGCCTGGTGAATGCGCTCAATTAACACATGTTCAGCGTTCGACTGGAGATGGCTGAGTTTTACATTCAGCGCCTCAGCCTGAGTGGTCAAATCGCTGACGATCTCGGCTAATGTGGTGTTACCGTATTTTTCAGGCTCACGGGTGCCCAGCATGTTCAGGTTGGGACCGTTCAAAAGCAGAATATGAAAGTTGACTGCCATCTTGCTGCTATCTCCTGCGATAATTGAGGCAACGCGTAAAATACCTTGTGAAAATCCATTTGTCACCTTTCCAGATGAAAATTGGTCTCTCGTCACCAGCAAAGGCGGGCATTATATCGATTTCGTTGCAATTAGCAGCTAAATACTGGTCTTATCAGCGAAGATTATCAACTGCGTCCCGGAGATGACGCCCGGTTGTCTGCGGATATGCGGGCTGGAACACAGTATCAGAGATTATTTTGGCAGCCATTTGCGGAATTTTTTATACCGCCATACCAGCAAGATCAGCGCAATAAGCGCGTAGATCAGTGGTTGTGGCGACAAAATCTTCACTGACCAAAGATAGTGAATGGGCGCGAGGATCGCCACCAGATAGACGAAATTATGCAAGGTCTGCCAGCGGCTACCCAGTTTACGCTGCGCCAGCTGAAACGAAGTTAGCGCCAGCGCCAGCAGCAGCAACCAGCTGATAATCCCTAAGGTCAGATACGGGCGTGTCACCAGCTCCTGACCGAGCAAACGCAGGTTGCTGATGCCCAGTTCCAGCACTGAATAGCTGATTAAATGCAGCGTAGCCCAGGCAAAACACCACAGTCCGAGCATACGCCGCGTGCGGATCAGCAAGGGTTGTTTCCCAAAGCGCGCCAGCGGCGTCACCAGCAGCGTGCCCAGCAGCAATTTTAGCGCCATTCTGCCGGTAAAATGCTGAATGTCTTTCGCCGGATCGGCACTGAACCAGCCCTGATCGATAGAGAGGATCAGCCACAGCAGCGGCAAAAAAGCGGCGAGGTGCAGCACCACTTTCAGCGCGGTAATCTGTTTTAACGTCAGGCGCACTTAGTAGTTCTCCCGCAAATCCAGTCCGTGATACAGCGCCGCTACCTGTTCAGCATAGCCGTTAAACAGCAGGGTAGGCTGACGTTTAACCTCGAGGATACCGCCGGAGCCGATAAAGCGCTCGGTGGCCTGTGACCAGCGGGGATGATCAACATGGGGATTCACATTGGCATAGAAACCATACTCATCGGGACCCGCCAGATTCCAGGTGGTTGGTGGACGATCGCGCGTTAGCTGAATGTGTACAATCGACTTCGCCCCTTTAAAACCGTACTTCCAGGGCACCGTCAGGCGGATAGGCGCGCCGTTCTGCGGCGGCAGTGCTTTGCCATACACACCGGTGGTTAACATCGTCAGGGGATTCATCGCCTCATCCATGCGCAGGCCCTCAACATAGGGATATTTCAGTCCGCCGCCAATAAAACGATCCTGCTGGCCGGGCATCTGATCGGGAGCATACACCGTCTGGAAGGCGACAAAACGGGCGTTGCTGGTGGGTTCAGCCGCTTTCAGCAGCTTACCCAGTTCAAATCCGACCCAGGGGATCACCATCGACCAGGCTTCCACGCAACGCATGCGATAAATACGCTGTTCGAGGGGAAAACGCTTCAGAATATCATCCATATCCAGCGTCAGCGGTTTAGCCACTTCACCATCAATGCGGATTTTCCAGTCGCTGGTTTTCAGCGTGCCGGCATTCGCCGCCGGATCGGCCTTATCAAGGCCAAACTCATAGTAGTTGTTATAACCCGTCACTTTGTCTTCGGGGGTTAACGGCAAATCGGCCTGCCAGGCAGCGGGTTTACTGAAGTCGAGGGCCTTACCCGCCGGCGCAGGGGGACGGTCGTTACCTTTAAACCACGACAAAACATCGGCATGAGCTGCCCGCGGCAGTGTCAGAGTGGCGGCGGTCAGGCCCAGAGTTTTCAGAATATCGCGACGACGCTGGTTAAAGACGCTCTCCGGCGTCACATCCGCTTCAGTTAATTTGTTCACAGGCTTCATCAGAATGCCCTCGGGCAGGGGGAGGAATTCTGTTCAGCATGATATATGCGGCGAAAACTGGCGAGTTATTCGCGGAAAATATGAAATTTCCTGGACGCGTTCCCTCGCATCCCTCATCGCTTAGCGAATTTTCACCAGCGTACGACCGGTGATCTGGTTATTTAACAGGCGCGCGGCGGCATCGGCCGCCTGTGCCAGCGGAACCTCGGTGGTGGCCTGCTGATAAAATGTCTCCGGCAGAATTTTCAGCAGGCGTTTCCACGCCGCAATGCGGCGTGCTGCTGGCGTCATCACCGAATCCACCCCTTGCAGACGCACATTGCGCAGAATAAAAGGCATCACCGTGGTCGGCAGTGCAAAGCCGCCCGCCAGACCACAGGCGGCAACGGTGCCGTTATAGTGCATTTGCGCCAGTACGCTGGCCAGTACCCGATCGCCAGCGGTATCAATCGCCCCGACCCAGCGCTGTTTATCCAGCGGACGGGTATCGCCACTGAAAGCACTGCGCGGCAAAATCTCGCTGGCGCCTAACTGACGCAAATAATCATGGGTGGTTTCCCGGCCACTGACAGCCGCTACGCGATAACCCAGGGCGCTAAGCAGGGCAACGGCTGTACTGCCGACGCCGCCGCTGGCACCCGTTACCACCACCTCACCGCTTTCCGGGGTGACGCCACCCTCTTCCAGCGCCATCACACACAGCATGGCGGTAAAGCCAGCGGTACCGATAATCATCGCCCTGCGGCCATCTAATCCTTCCGGCATCGGCACCAGCCAGTCACCTTTTACCCGCGCCTGTTCTGCCAGACCTCCCCAGTGATTCTCACCCACTCCCCAGCCAGTCAGCAGCACCGACTGGCCGACATGGAAGCGCGGGTCTTCGCTCTGGCGCACGTGGCCGGCGAAATCAATACCCGGAACCATTGGGAAGTTGCGGATAATTTTTCCCTTGCCGGTTATTGCCAGCGCATCTTTGTAGTTAATGCCTGACCACTCCACATCTACCGTGACGTCGCCTGCGGGTAACAGCTCCGTGGCAACGGTTTTTACTGCGGCGAGCGTTTTTCCCTCGGACTGTTCTAATAGTAATGCCTGCATAAGAATCTCCTGAAAGCGTGCACTGATCTGCTAAAAATGTAGTCCCTGCGACTATACTCGCCAAAAAAAGGCGCTTCCTGTCGGTGCGCAAACAAAAGCACATCAGGGTGTGCTATTTTCTCTCGTTAAGCCGATTCTGATAGATCAGAAAGCCGATTATTGACGGCCATTAACCTGCGGATAGTATGGCGACCGGTTACTGGCTTCTCTTATAACCGCAGTTAAAAGGCACAGGGATGCGATTAACTACCAAACTATCTGCGTTTATAGCATTGCTCAGCGCACTGGCAATGTTGCTTATGTTAACCGGCTGCGCGCTCAGCTTCTTCTATCTCAGCAATCAGCGGGTGGAAAACCGTGTGCAAACCATGGTTACCGAGATTGATCTGGCGCTGATCAACGAACCGATTGCCAGCCTTGAACCCTGGCTGCGCAGAATGATGCCTCCCCTCAATATAGAACGTATCGATATTCACGATAGCGTGCGCACGCAACTGTCGCTGCAACGTCATCAGAACGCGTTAATTGAAGATGAACCCAACCGCTTTCGCCAGGCGGAAATCCCGCTGCTGAAACATCCCGCCCTGACCGTGCGTATAGTCTGGCTTGACCCGGCGAACACCTGGTTCCGTTCGTTTATTGGCACCTCGACGATGATCGCGGTGATCGTGGTTGCCAGCATTATGCTGCTAATTTTACTGCTCTCGCACCGCTGGCTTTACCGCCAGTTAAAGGGGCTGGAGAGTCTGGAGAGTCGGGCGCAAAAAGTGATTATGGGCGAGCGCGCCAGCGTCGGGCGGGGGTCGATTCACGAATGGCCGGCGAAAGCCAGCAGCGCCATCGATCTGTTGCTCAACGATCTGCAGGAGGCGGGTGAACAGCGTATTCGGGTCGATACGCTGATTCGCGCTTTTGCGGCGCAGGATGCGAAAACCGGGCTGAACAACCGACTGTTTTTTGATAATCAGCTGGCTACCCTGCTGGAAGATGCGGAAGACGTCGGTGCCCATGGCGTGGTGATGATGATCCGCGTACCGGATTTCGACACTCTGCGTGAACGCAGCGGCAACAATGTGGCTGAGGATTATCTGTTTGATCTGGTCAATATGTTGTCGACATTTGTGATGCGCTATCCGGGGGCGCTATTGGCACGCTATTTCCGCAGCGATTTTGCCGTGTTGCTGCCGCACCGCTCGCTGAAAGACGCCGGCAACATTGCCAGCCAGCTGATTACCGCAGTCGATTCATTACCGCCGACGCGCATGCTGGATCGCGAAGATATGATCCATATCGGTATCAGCGCCTGGCGAAGCGGGCAAACTACGCAACAGGTGATGGAAAATGTTGAAGTGGCCACCCGTCATGCGGCGTTGTTGGGGGGCAATAACTGGTCGGTTGGTGACGGTAACGTCAGCGAGACCGGGCGTGGCAGCGTGAAATGGCGCACCCTGCTGGAGCATACTCTGACCCTTGGCGGCCCACGCCTGTATCAGAAGCCGGCGGTGACGCGCGAAGGGCTGGTACATCACCGCGAGATGCTGCCGCGCATTTTTGATGGTGAGGTCGAGCTGGCGGCGGCAGAATATATGCCGCTGGTTCAACAGATGGGAATGGCCGAGAGTTATGACCGTCAGATGATCACGCGTATTATGACGTTGCTCAGTGTCTGGCCGGACGAAACGCTGGCGATGCCGGTCACTGTCGACGCCTTGCTGCAGCGCCCGTTCCAGCGCTGGCTGCGCGATACATTGTTGCAATGCTCTAAAATGCAAAGAAAACGCTTTTTATTTGAACTTGCGGAAGCAGATGTGTGTCAACACATCAATCGGCTGCAGCCGGTGTTTCGTTTGCTGCAGGGCTTTGGCTGTCGTATCGCGGTAAATCAGGCCGGGCTGACAGTAGTGAGTACCGCCTATCTGAAGCAGTTTAAGGTGGAAATTATTAAACTGCATCCGGCGCTGGTGCGTGATATTGAGCGGCGTACGGAAAATCAGCTGTTTGTGCAAAGTTTGATCGAGGTATGCAGGGCGACGCCGACGCGTGTTTTTGCCGCGGGAGTCAGAACGCGGGCCGAATGGCAGGCGTTGTCGGGGCTGGGGGTCGCAGGCGGTCAGGGCGACTTTTTTGCCTCCTCTCAGCCGGTTAACAGCAATGTGAAAAAATATTCGCAAAGATATCGAGTTTAGTCTGCCGTTAACCGCGATTTCACGTAGAATAGCCGCGCGGTTGTGGTTCGAGGCGGCTTCGTCGGTGAACCGATGAAACCTGAAAAATGTTAAAGTTTGTGTATGTTATGTCCGCTTGCCAGCCCATATTTAATAAGCACAGCGCCTGAATTCAGGCACGCAGTTGCAGTGTCGCTTTTGCGGTTATGTCACAAGCGAGAGATTGCGTGATTTTTCACCGAAGTAGAATGTTTTTGCGCCTTGTGGCTGCTTCGTGTGGTTGGTAAAGTAAGCGGATTTTATTTTTCGCCCCCAGCTTGCAGGATTATTCTTTAGTATGTTTAAAAAATTTCGCGGCATGTTTTCCAACGACTTGTCCATCGACTTGGGTACCGCCAATACCCTTATTTATGTGAAAGGACAGGGTATTGTTCTTAATGAACCTTCTGTCGTTGCTATTCGTCAGGACCGCGCTGGCTCCCCAAAGAGCGTAGCGGCTGTAGGTCATGATGCAAAACAGATGCTGGGCCGTACGCCGGGCAATATCGCCGCGATTCGCCCAATGAAGGATGGCGTTATCGCCGATTTCTTCGTGACTGAGAAAATGCTGCAGCATTTTATCAAGCAGGTTCATAGCAACAGTTTTATGCGCCCCAGCCCACGAGTGCTGGTGTGCGTCCCGGTCGGCGCAACGCAGGTTGAACGCCGTGCCATCCGCGAATCTGCCCAGGGTGCAGGCGCGCGCGAAGTTTTCCTGATTGAAGAGCCAATGGCTGCCGCAATCGGTGCCGGTCTGCCGGTTTCCGAAGCGACCGGTTCAATGGTGGTGGACATTGGTGGTGGTACTACTGAAGTGGCGGTGATCTCGCTGAATGGCGTGGTTTACTCCTCTTCCGTGCGTATCGGTGGTGACCGTTTTGATGAAGCTATTATTAATTATGTGCGCCGTAACTACGGTTCACTGATTGGTGAAGCCACCGCGGAACGTATCAAACACGAAATCGGTTCAGCTTATCCGGGTGACGAAGTTCGTGAAATTGAAGTGCGTGGACGTAACCTGGCCGAAGGTGTGCCACGTGGTTTTACGCTGAACTCCAACGAAATTCTTGAAGCACTGCAGGAGCCGTTAACCGGCATCGTCAGTGCGGTAATGGTCGCACTGGAACAGTGCCCGCCGGAACTGGCTTCCGACATTTCCGAGCGCGGTATGGTGCTCACCGGAGGTGGCGCATTGCTGCGTAACCTCGATCGTCTGCTGATGGAAGAGACCGGTATTCCGGTGGTCGTCGCTGAAGATCCGCTGACCTGTGTCGCACGCGGCGGTGGTAAAGCGTTGGAAATGATCGACATGCACGGCGGCGATTTGTTCAGCGAAGAATAATCTGCCAGGGGAGTGCTGGTCAGGCCGGCACTCCCTTTTCTTGATGTCGAGGAATACGCTGCGTTTATGAAGCCGATTTTCAGCAGGGGGCCTTCCCTGCAGTTACGCCTCTTTTTGGCGGTTATCGTGGCAATTGGAGTGATCGTTGCCGACAGCCGAATGGGGTCATTTACCCAAATTCGTACCTATATGGACACTGCCGTCAGTCCATTCTACTTCCTGGCCAACGGGCCACGTCAAATTCTGGACAATGTTTCTGAAACCTTGGCCTCCCGCCAGCAGTTAGAGCTGGAAAACAAAGCGCTGCATCGCGAACTCTTTCTAAAAAACAGTGAGCTGTTGATGCTGGGTCAGTTTAAGCAGGAGAACGCGCGTCTGCGTGAACTGCTTGGCTCGCCATTGCGTCAGGACGAGCACAAAATGGTCACGCAGGTGATCTCCGCGGGTACCGATCCCTACACCGATCAGATGGTTATCGATAAAGGCAGTATTAATGGCGTTTACGAAGGCCAGCCGGTGATCAGTGATAAAGGGGTGGTCGGTCAGGTGATTGCGGTAGGTAAACTTACCAGCCGGGTCTTGCTGATTTGTGACGCTTCCCATGCGTTGCCGATCCAGGTGCTGCGTAATGATATCCGCGTGATTGCTGCCGGTAACGGCTGTACGGAAGATCTGCAGCTGGAACATCTGCCGGGTAATATTGATATTCGCGTCGGTGATGTGCTGGTCACCTCCGGCCTGGGCGGGCGCTTCCCGGAAGGTTATCCGGTCGGGGTAGTCTCGTCGGTGAAAGTGGATACGCAACGCGCCTACACGGTGATTCAGGCGCGGCCAACCGCGGGTCTGCAACGCTTGCGCTATCTGTTGCTGCTGTGGGGGGCTGACAGCCGTGGCGACATGCCAATGGCGCCGGATGAGGTGCATCGGGTGGCAAACGAACGTCTGATGCAGATGATGCCGCAGGTTCTGCCGCCTGCCGACGCAATGGGGCCGCCGGCTCCGGCAGCACAACCGGCTCCGGCAACGCCGCCGGCGGCCGCTAGCGGTAGTGCGACGCCGCCAGCCGCCAGACACACGCCTGCGAGCAGCCATCCGCCTGCCAGTAACCGTCGCCCGGCAAACGCCACAGGCCGTGGAGGCCAGCCTTGAGTAGCTATCGCAGCCATGGTCGCTGGGTTATCTGGCTCTCGTTTCTGGTGGCGCTGGTGCTGCAAATTATGCCATGGCCGGATCAATTCTATATGTTCCGGCCTTCATGGCTGCTGTTGATTCTGATTTACTGGGTACTGGCGTTGCCACATCGGGTAAATGTTGGCAGCGGTTTCCTGATGGGGGGGATTATGGACCTCATCTCCGGTTCTACCCTTGGGGTGCGTGCGCTGGCGCTCAGTATTGTCGCCTACCTGGTGGCCTTTAAATTCCAGCTTTTCCGTAACTTAGCATTGTGGCAGCAAGCATTAATGGTTATGGTGCTGTCACTGGCGATGGATGTGATTGTTTTCTGGGCCGAATTCCTGGTTATCAATGTGTCATTCCGACCGGAAATTTTCTGGAGCAGTGTAGTCGACGGGGTTTTATGGCCCTGGCTATTCTTATTGATGAGAAAGATCCGCCGTCAATTCGCTGTTCAATAAGGAAAACTATGCTATCCCTGTATCTTGCTTCCGGTTCACCACGCCGCCGTGAACTGCTGACGCAGCTTGGTCTGCGCTTTGAACCACTGTCGACGGAAGTCGAAGAACTGCGTCGCGCTGGCGAAAGCGCTGAACAGTATGTGTTGCGGCTGGCGCGTGATAAAGCGCTGGCAGGCGTCGCGGTTGCCGCGCGGAATTTACCGGTATTGGGCGCTGATACTATCGTAGTACTGAACGGCGAAGTTCTGGAAAAGCCAAAAGATCAACAGCATGCCAGCGAAATGCTGACTAAACTTTCCGGAGCCACCCATCAGGTGATGACCGCCGTCGCGCTGGCCGATCGGCAACAATTAGTTGATTGCCTGGTGACTACCGACGTCACGTTCCGCACTTTATCAGCCGATGATATTGCCGGCTATGTGGCCAGTGGCGAACCGATGGATAAAGCCGGGGCATATGGTATTCAGGGGTTTGGCGGCAACTTTGTCAGAAAAATTAACGGCAGTTATCACGCAGTTGTCGGACTCCCTCTGGTTGAGACAGCAGAACTGTTCAGCCACTTCCAGTCACTGCGTGAACTGAGAGGATAACATGACGGCTGAATTGCTGGTTAACGTCACACCATCAGAAACACGGGTTGCGTACATCGATGGTGGGATTCTGCAAGAGATTCATATTGAGCGCGAAGCGCGTCGCGGTATTGTAGGCAATATCTATAAAGGACGTGTCAGCCGGGTGTTGCCGGGTATGCAGGCGGCGTTTGTCGATATTGGTCTCGATAAAGCCGCCTTTTTGCATGCTTCAGACATTATGCCGCATACCGAATGCGTTGCCGGTGAAGAGCAGAAAAATTTCAGCGTGCGTGATATCTCCGAGCTGGTGCGTCAGGGGCAGGATCTGATGGTACAGGTGGTGAAAGATCCGCTGGGCACCAAGGGCGCGCGTTTAACCACCGATATCACGTTGCCGTCGCGTTACCTGGTGTTTATGCCCGGGGCCTCGCATGTTGGCGTATCGCAGCGTATTGAAAGCGAAGCAGAGCGCGATCGTCTGAAAGCGGTGGTTTCTGCCTACTGTGACGAGCTGGGCGGCTATATTATTCGCACCGCAGCGGAAGGTGTCGGTGAAGTGGAGCTGGCTTCCGATGCCGCCTTCCTTAAGCGTCTGTGGACCAAAGTCATTGAACGTAAAAAGCGTAATCAAACGCGCTGCCGCCTGTATGGCGAAGTGGCGTTGTCGCAACGCGTGCTGCGTGACTTTGCCGGTGAGGCGCTCGATCGGGTCCGTATCGACTCGCGTCTCACCTACGAGCATCTGGTCGAGTTCACCAGTGAATACATTCCGGAAATGACCGAGAAGCTGGAACTGTATACCGGCAAACAGCCGATCTTCGATCTCTATGATGTGGAAAACGAAATTCAGCGCTCGCTGGATCGTAAGGTGGAACTGAAGTCCGGTGGTTACCTGATTATCGATCAGACCGAGGCGATGACCACTGTTGATATTAATACCGGCGCGTTTGTCGGCCACCGCAATCTTGATGAAACCATCTTCAACACCAATATTGAAGCCACTCAGGCGATTGCCCGTCAGCTGCGGCTGCGTAATCTCGGCGGCATTATTATTATCGACTTTATCGATATGAGTAATGAAGAGCATCGCCGGCGTGTATTGCATTCGCTGGAAACCGCCCTGAGCAAAGATCGGGTGAAAACCGGTATTAACGGCTTCTCGCAACTGGGGCTGGTGGAGATGACGCGCAAACGTACCCGGGAAAGCATTGAGCATGTGCTCTGCCATGACTGTCCGGTATGTAAAGGGCGCGGGACGTTAAAAACCATCGAAACCGTCTGCTATGAGATTATGCGTGAGATTGTGCGCGTGCATCATGCCTATGATTCCGACCGCTTCCTCGTCTATGTGTCGCCGGCAGTAGGGGAGGCGTTGAAGAGTGAAGAGTCACATGCGCTGGCGGAAGTGGAGATTTTCGTCGGGAAGCAGGTTAAAGTTCAGGTTGAGCCGCTCTACACTCAGGAGCAGTTCGATGTGGTGATGATGTAAGATTTGCAGAGCGGGAGTCAGTAATGGCCCCTGGGATAGAGATCCAGGGGGGTAATTTATGCCGCCCGCATGGCAGGGTATACGCAAGGAGATATGAGTGAGGCAGTTGCCCAGGATCCTGTTATTAACAGGCGCAGCATTAATTGTCATCGTTGCGCTACTGGTCAGTGGCTTACGCTTAGCCATGCCTCACATGGACAGCTATCGCGCCGCTATCCTCGGCAAAATCTCCTCTGCCAGTGATTTATCGATTGCCGCCAGCAGTTTGCAGGGAAACTGGCAAAATTTTGGCCCGACACTGGAGATCAGAGATCTTAATGTCGGGTTAAAGGATGGCGGCAGACTGAAAATCGACCGTGTGACGCTGGCGCTGGATATCTGGCAGTCATTGCTGCACGCCCGCTGGCAGTTCCGCGATCTTACCTTCTGGCAGATGCATCTCACCACCAACTCCCCGCTGGTGGAGAGCGCGAACAACAGCACCAGCCTGAAAGCCGATCAGATCAGCGACCTGTTTTTACGTCAGTTTGACCACTTCGACCTGCGTGACAGCAGCATCAGCTTTCTTACCCCCTCCGGCCAGCGCGCCGAACTGGCGATCCCGAAACTGACCTGGCTGAATGAAAAAACGCGCCATCGTGCGGAAGGTGAGGTGAGCCTTTCCAGCTTTACCGGTCAGCACGGCGTGGTGCAGGTGCGTCTCGATCTGAATGACAACAACGGTTTGCTGAATAATGGTCGCGTCTGGATGCAGGCAGACGATGTGGATGTGAAGCCGTGGCTTGGACAGTGGATGCGCGATAATACCAGTCTGGATAGCGCCCGCTTTAGTCTCGCGGCCTGGCTAAGCCTGAAGCAGGGCGAAGTATATGCCGGCGATATCTGGCTGAAAAAGGGCGGCGCTGGCTGGCAGGGCGACCGGCGTGCGCATCGGCTGGATGTGGATAACGTCACGGCGCATGTGACGCGAGTGAACAGCGGCTGGTCGGTTAAAGTACCGCAAACCAATTTGAAAACCGATGATGAAGCCTGGCCGCAGGGGCAGTTCTCACTATTATGGCAGCCGGAAAATGGCATCCTGCCGGGGCCGGATCACAATGAAGAGTTGCGGGTCCGGGCGACAAAGCTCGACTTACAGCGTCTTGAACCACTGGTGTCGCTGTTTTCCCGCTTATCGCCGCAGCTGCAGGAAAACTGGCGCGCGATCCAACCACGTGGGCAAATTGATGCGCTGGCGATTGATGTGCCAATGAAACAACCGGAACAGGCGCGTTTCCTCGCTAAATGGCGCGATCTGAGCTGGCAGCAGTGGGAGTTACTGCCGGGGATGGAGCATTTTAGCGGTTCACTTTCCGGTAGTGTGGCGCATGGTCGTCTCGATTTGCGGCTGACGGATGCCAGCTTACCCTACGGCGCTATGTTCCGTGCTCCGCTGGAGATCAGGCGCGCAACCGGGGCGATTGACTGGCGCTACAGCGATCGGGGCTTTAGCTTAAGTGGTAAAGATCTCGATGTGCAGGCGCGCTCACTGTGGACCCACGGCGATTTTAACTACAGCCAGCCGGCTAACCAGCCGCCACGTCTTGATATTCTCGCCGGTATTAACCTGACTGACGCCGCTGACGCCTGGCGTTACTTTCCTGAGCCATTCATGGGTAAGTCTCTGACCGATTATCTGAGTGGCGCGATTAAAGGTGGTCAGGTGCAAAATGCAACGCTGACCTTTGCCGGTGACCCCAACAAATTTCCGTTTAAACATAACGATGGCATGTTTGAAGTGTGGGTACCGCTGCGCAATGCGCTGTACGAGTTTGAACCCGGCTGGCCGGCGCTGGAAAATCTGGCGATTGATCTCGACTTTCTTAATGATGGTTTGTGGATGAATGCGCCGCAGACCATGCTGGGTAAAGTACAGGGGAAAAACATCACGGCGGTGATCCCGGACTATCTGAAAGAGAAACTGATTATCGACGGCGATATTAGCGGCGCCGGACCAGAAATACGCAACTATTTTAAGCAGTCGCCGCTGAAGTCATCGCTGGGAGCCGCCCTTGATGAACTGCAGGTGGGCGGGGATGTAAGTGGTCGCTTACATCTTGATATTCCGCTGGATGGTCAGCAGGTGCGCGCCAGTGGCGAAGTGGCGCTGCATAACAATACGCTGCTGATAAAACCGCTGCAGAGTACTCTGACACAGCTCACCGGCCGTTTTCGCTATGATAATGGCAATCTGAAAAGCGAAAATATGAGCGCCAGCTGGTTTGGTCAGCCGCTTGGCGTCAACTTTAATACCGTTGAAGGTGAAAAAGATTATCAGATTGGCGTCAATCTGAAGGGTGACTGGCAGCCAGCACAGATCAAAGCGGTACCGAAACAGATTGCCAGTCAGCTGAAAGGCAGCGCGGCGTGGAACGGAAAGGTTGCGGTGACGCTGCCGCATCAGGGCGGGGCAAAGTATCAGGTTGATGTTGACGGCGATCTGAAAAGTGTGAGTAGTCACTTACCTTCTCCGCTGGATAAAACGGCGGGTAGTGCATTGCCGGTGAAAGTCAGTGCCAACGGCAACCTGCAGAGTTTTGAGCTCAGCGGCATACTGGGTGACCGGCACCGTTTTAACAGCCGCTGGCTATTGGGAGAGCGTCCGCGCGTTGATCGTGGCATCCTGGTAAACGACAGTAAGACCACGCCAAAGCTGCCGGATGTCTCCGGTATGGTGTTAAATTTGCCAGCGCTGGACGGCGAAGCCTGGCTGGGGTTGATGGCCGGCAGCAGTGAAGAGCAAGCCGGGCGCAGCTCCCTGCCGGGCAATATTATTCTGCGCACGCCATCTCTGACGCTGGCGGGCCAGCAGTGGCGCGATCTGGAAGCCACCATCAGTCAGACAACCGGCGGCGGCACGACAATTCAGGCGCAGGGGCGGGAAGTGAAAGGGAGTCTGACCATCCCGACCAATGCCAGCTGGCGGGCGCACTTCGATTATCTCTATTACAATCCACAATTTGCCAGCAGCGCCGGCAGTGGCAACACGTTATTACCGGATAATGGCACCACCCTTGATTTCAGTCGCTGGCCGGCACTGGATATCACCTGCGATGAGTGCTGGCTACGCGGGCAGAAATTTGGTCGCATGCAGGCCAATCTGACACCGGACCGCGATACTCTGACGCTGAAGAATGGTTTGATTGATAGCGGCAGCGCGCGTTTAACCATCGCTGGCGAATGGGTTAACCGTGCGGGCGAGCAGCGCACCTCGCTCAAGGGCCAGTTAAGCGGTAAGAAAATTGATGATGCGTCGAACTGGTTTGGTATTAACACGCCATTACGCGACGCACCTTTCAATATCGACTACGACCTGCACTGGCGCTCCGTACCGTGGCAGCCATCGGAAGAGACCCTGAGTGGCGTGCTGAAAAGCCATTTTGGTAAAGGGGAGATCGCTGATGTTAATACCGGTCGTACCGGTCAGCTGTTACGGTTGGTCAGCTTCGATGCGCTGTTGCGTAAACTGCGTCTCGACTTCAGCGATACCTTTGGCCAGGGCTTCTACTTTGATTCGATTAATGGCACTGCATGGATCGAAGATGGTGTAATGCACACCGATAATCTGCTGGTAGACGGGCTGGAAGCCGATATTGCGATGCAGGGCAAAATGGACCTGGTGAAGCGTAATATCGATATGGAAGCGGTAGTGGCGCCGGAAATCTCGGCGACCGTCGGGGTTGCTGCGGCCTTTGTCGTCAATCCGGTAATTGGCGCCGCGGTATTTGCTGCCAGCAAGGTGCTGGCGCCGCTGTGGAATAAAATTTCAGTGCTGCGCTATCACATTAGCGGGCCGATTGATAAGCCGGAAATTAACGAAGTACTGCGCAAACCGCGTGAAAACAGCGCAAAGTGAATTTGACGGGGCCGCGGATTTATCGCAGGCTTACTGTAGGGGCGGCTTTATGCCGCCCGCGTCGGAGATTTGCACCATATCAAATAAGTGAGAAACGATGAGTCTGAATCTGGTAAGTGAGCAGTTACTAACTGCTAACAATATTAATCATCAGGATCTATTTTCCCTTCTGGGGCAGCTTTCAGAACGTCGACTGGATTACGCCGATCTCTATTTCCAGGCCAGTTATCACGAATCATGGGTGCTGGAAGACCGCATCATCAAAGATGGTTCATACAATATCGATCAGGGTGTTGGTGTGCGCGCGGTGAGCGGGGAAAAAACCGGCTTTGCCTATGCTGACCAGATTACCCTGAATGCACTGACGCAAAGTGCCCATGCCGCGCGTAGCATCGTGCGTGAACAGGGTGACGGCAAAAGCAAAATCCCTGGGGCGGTGGATCACCGCCTGCTTTATCCGGCGTTGGATCCGTTACAGAGCCTGTCACGTGAAGAGAAGATCGCCCTGTTACACCGTGTGGATAGCGCGGCGCGCGCTGCTGATAAACGCGTGCAGGAAGTGACTGCCAGCCTGACGGGAGTGTATGAACTGGTATTGGTGGCAGCGACCGACGGTACGCTGGCGGCGGATGTGCGTCCTCTGGTGCGCCTGTCAGTCAGCGTGCAGGTGGAAGATGATGGCAAGCGCGAGCGCGGTTCCAGCGGCGGCGGCGGCCGTAGCGGCTACGAATTCTTCCTTGCCGACGAAAACGGCGAAGTACGTGCGGAAGCCTGGGCACGTGAAGCGGTGCGTATGGCGTTAATTAATCTTTCTGCGGTTGCGGCGCCTGCGGGTTCGATTCCGGTAGTGCTGGGCGCTGGCTGGCCGGGAGTGCTGCTGCATGAGGCCGTGGGCCATGGTCTGGAAGGCGACTTTAACCGTCGCGGGACTTCGGTATTCAGTGGCCATATGGGCCAACTGGTGGCTTCCGAACTTTGTACCGTGGTTGATGATGGCACCCTCGCCGGTCTGCGCGGTTCGCTGGCTATTGATGATGAAGGGGTGCCCGGCCAGTACAACGTGCTGATTGAAAACGGTATTCTGAAAGGCTATATGCAGGACAAGCTCAATGCCCGTCTGATGGGGGTTAAGCCAACCGGCAATGGTCGTCGTGAGTCCTATGCGCATCTGCCGATGCCACGCATGACCAACACCTATATGCTGGCGGGTAAATCCACACCGCAGGATATTATCGAAAGTGTGGAATATGGCCTGTATGCGCCAAACTTTGGTGGCGGTCAGGTGGATATCACTTCCGGTAAGTTTGTTTTCTCCACCTCAGAAGCCTATCTGATTGAAAACGGCAAAGTGACCAAACCGGTGAAAGGCGCCACGCTGATCGGTTCCGGTATTGAGGCGATGCAACAAATCTCGATGGTAGGCAATGACCTGGCGCTGGATAAAGGCGTCGGCGTCTGTGGCAAAGAGGGGCAAAGCTTGCCGGTGGGTGTCGGTCAGCCTACGCTGAAACTGGATAAGCTGACGGTTGGCGGTACCGCCTGATTTCATCCTGACGGTAATTTGCATTTTCCGGGCGGAGTAAACCCCGCCCTGACCATGCTTTCTATCCGCGTTAAGGGCTAATCAGCGTTTACGGTGCTCCTGATAGATATTGGCCACCTGTTTAAAATATTCCGTCAGATAATTAATGCACACCTGTACCTTCAGCGGCAGCTTGTCTTTCTGGGTATAAACCGCATACACCGGCCGGGGATCGGACTGATAGCGGCTGAACAGAATCTCCACCTGTCCGGCATTAATTTCATCAATCACCCACATCAGCGGTACATAAGCGATGCCGGTACTGGCTTTCAGCCAGCGTATCAGGGTCTGCGAATCATTAGTAACAAAACGTCCCTGCGGCGAAATGCGAATCGACGCCCCCTCCGGCGAGATCAGTTCAAAGTCATTATCAGGACGCACGCTATATTCCAGCCAGGAAAAATTGCCGATATCTCCCGGTTTCTCCGGCGCGCCATGTTGCGCCAGATAGCTTTTCGCCGCGCATACTACCATCGGCATTGAGCCGAGGCGTCGGGAGAACAGGCTGGAGTCCTGCAACGCGCCGACGCGGATCACCACGTCGAGACCATCGGCGATCAAATCAGGCGCCGGAATGCCGGTAACCAGATTAACCGTCAGGCCGGGATACTCGCGCAGCATCTCGGCGCTCATGGTGGCGAGAACATTTTGCGCCATGGTCGACGAACTGCCAATGCGCAGGGTGCCGATCGGAGTATTGTTAAAAGCATACAACTGTTCATGCACCTCCTGTGCTTCCGACAGCATGCGCCGACAGCCCTGGAAATAAATTTTCCCGGCTTCCGTCAGGCCGATACTCCGGGTACTGCGATTCAGCAGCTTTACCTGCAGCTCATCTTCCAGTTTGGCCACGATTTGACTGATAGCGGAAACACTCATCTGCAACTGACGCGCAGCCGCAGTAAACGAACCTAATTCAACCACTTTGGCAAAAACCGACATGCCTTTTAGTCTTTCCATTATTCACTCTGGCTTAAAAGTGATTTAGATCACAATTTGTAGAAAACATATAGTCATCAGCGTTACTATATGGCTGCCGGGTCACCGTCTGGTGCCTCACCCTTTGTCGAGATTACTTAATGGTAATCTATCATTAAGTAACGGTTCTGATTTTCGTCTGACACTTTACCTGTTGCCCGACCATCATCAATCGGTAACGCGCACGCCCCCAGAATCACGGGAGTCGCACCATTTTGGCTTTACGGGACTCCCGGCACTGTATGCAAAAGGATAAGAGATGAGTGTGCTTCCGGTTATTGTGGTGTTTGGACTGTCGTTTCCACCGATATTTTTTGAACTTCTCGTGGCGCTGATGTTGTTCTGGCTGGTGCGACGTGTGCTGATGCCCAGCGGCATTTATGATTTAGTCTGGCATCCGGCACTGTTTAATACGGCACTGTTTTGCTGTCTGTTCTACCTGGTATCACGTCTGTTCGTCTGAGGTTATAGTGAAAGCTCTAATAAGAAAAACCGCTCGTTATGCGATCACCATCGCTCTGGTTATCATCGCCATCGTTGTTATTTTCCGTGCATGGGTGTTCTATACCGAATCCCCATGGACACGTGACGCCAAATTTACGGCTGATGTGGTGGCTATCGCTCCCGATGTCAGCGGCCTGATCACCGAAGTGCGGGTGCAGGATAACCAGCTGGTGAAGCAGGGTGACGTGTTGTTCACCATTGATATGCCGCGTTTCCAGAAAGCATTAGATGAAGCGCAGGCCGATGTCGCTTACTACCAGTCGCTGGTGAGTGAGAAGCGCCGCGAAGCCGGTCGCCGTAATCAGCTTGGCGTGCAGGCCATGTCACGCGAATCGATCGATCAATCCAATAATGATCTGCAAACCAGCGAGCATCAATTAGCGAAAGCTCAGGCGACGCGCGATCTGGCACAGCTGGATCTCGATCGTACCGTGATCCGCGCGCCGGCTAACGGCTGGATCACCAACCTGAATGTGCACGGCGGTGAATTTATTACCCGCGGATCCACGGCAGTGGCGCTGGTGAAACAGGATAGTTTCTATCTGCTGGCTTATATGGAAGAGACCAAGTTGCCAGGCGTACGTCCGGGATATCGGGTGGAAATCACTCCGCTGGGTAGCAATATTGTGCTGCGTGGTACGGTCGATAGCGTTGCGGCGGGGGTTAACAACAGCAGCAGTACCGTCGACAGTAAAGGGATGGCAACCATCGATTCAAACCTTGAATGGGTACGGCTGGCGCAGCGTGTGCCGGTGAAAATTCGCCTTGATCAGCAGCCAGGCAATCTGTACCCCTCCGGGACCACGGCGACGATCGTCATCACCGGGACGGTTGACCGTACCCGCGATCAGCTGCCGCCGATGACCCGGTTTTTACAACGCTTACGTGAGTTCGGTTAAGCGGGGGCGCTATGCAAGGCTTAACCTTTGAACGGCTGCGCTTCCCGTTAAAACTCACCTGTGCGGTGGTGATGGCGCTGTTTATCGGCTTTCATTTTAATCTGGAAACGCCGCGCTGGGCGGTAATGACCGCCGGCATTGTTGCCGGGGGGACCGCCTTTGCCGCCGGTGGCGACCCTTTCTCCGGCGCGCTGCGTTATCGTGGCATGCTGCGTATTATCGGTACCTTTCTGGGCTGTCTTGCCGCGCTGGTGATTATGATCTGCACCATCCGCGCGCCGGTTGTGATGCTGCTGCTGTGCTGTTTATGGGCCGGAGCCTGTGTCTGGCTGTCGTCGCTGATTAAAGTGGAGAACTCCTACGCGCTGGGGCTTGCGGGTTATACCGCGCTGATTATTGTGGTGAGCGTTGATGCTAATGGTTCACTGCTGCTGGCCCCGCAGTTTGCGGTGGAGCGTTGCAGCGAAATTGTGATTGGTATTGTTTGCGCGGTGCTTGCCGATCTGCTGTTTTCACCGCGATCGGTGAAAAACGATATCGACCGCGAAATTGAAGCGCTGCTGGTGGATCATTACAAGCTGCTGCAATTGTGTATCGCCCATGGCGATAAAGAAGAGGTTGATAAATCCTGGAGCAATCTGGTGCGACGCACCAATGCCCTGAACGGTATGCGCAGCAACCTGATGATGGAGTCCTCCCGCTGGCAGAAGGTTAGCCGGCGTTTAAAAGCGTTGCAAACGCTGTCGTTGATGCTGATTACCCAGGCGGCGGAGACTTTCCTGATACAGAACAGCCGTCCGAATTACCTGCCGCCACAATATAAATTATTATTTGAAAAAGACGTGCATAGCGTCAACGACGTGCATAAACGAATGAAGCTGATGCGCCGGGTGATTGCTGCCAGCAGCAGTAAACAGACGCCGCTTACTGTCGCCAGCTGGGTCGGGGCCGCCACCCGTTACCTGTTGCTGCTGAAGGGAATTCATACTAACAGCCGTATTAGCAAAACCGAGGAGGAGATCCTCGGCGATGACGTGGTGATCAAAGCGAAATCTGCTGAAACCCACCATGCGTTGATTAACGGGATTCGTACTTTTGTGGCGACGGCGTTAGGCTCATTATTCTGGCTGTATACCGGCTGGACCTCGGGCAGCGGCTGTATGGTCATGCTGGCGGTGATCACCGCCCTGGCGATGCGTATGCCGAATCCGTTAATGATGGCGAAAGACTTTCTCTACGGTATGAGCGTGGCGGTACCGCTGGGCGCGCTGTACTTTTTGGTGATTATGCCCGCCACCCAGCAGAGTATGGTGCTGCTGTCGATTGCTATTGGTGGTCTGGCGTTTGTCGCCGGTATCTTTATCCAGCGCCGCCAAATCGGTACACTCGGCGCCTTTGTCGGTACCCTGAACATTCTGGTGCTGGATAATCCGATGACTTTTCAGTTCAAAGTGTTTCTCGACAGTGCGTTAGGTCAGGTGATTGGCTGTTTTATCGGGCTGATGGTGATCCTGCTGATTCGTGATACCTCAAAGGCGCGTATCGCCCGTACACTGCTGAATCGCTTTATGTATGCGGCGGTGTCGGCGATGACCACCAACCAGGCGCGGCGCAATGAGAACCATCTGCCGGCGCTGTATCAGCAGCTGTTTATGTTGCTGAATTTGTTCCCCGCCGATATTGATAAGTATCGTCTGGCGCTGACGCTGATTATTGGTCATCAGCGCTTACGTACCGCGGATATTCCGATTAATGCCGATCTCTCCGTGTTCCATAAGCAGTTACGCTATACCGCCGATCGGGTGATTGCCGCCCGCAGCGACGACAAACGGCGCTACTACTTTGAGCGTCTGCTGAGCGAGCTCGATCAATATCAGGAGAAGCTGCTGGTCTATAAGGCGCCGGTTAGCGTTACCGAGCCGGTAAAACGGCTGGCGGATGTCCTGAAAAAGTACCAGAACACCCTGATTTTAGTCTGAAACCATGTCGGTGCCAGCGGCACCGGCATTCCCTGTCCGGCATTTCTTCTCTCCTGTAACCACTCCGTCATCAAACCCCTGAGTTTTGCCAACTATACTGAGCTAAACAGGATGGCCAATTAATCAGGAGAAAATTATGTCTTATACAATCCTGCAAGATAATGACCTTTTCCAGACCGGCTGGCTGGCCGAAGGGAAATGGCACACGCTTAGCGACACTTTCGCGGTACTCAATCCCGCCACCGGTGAAACCATTGCGAACGTCGCCAGGGCGGGAAAAGCCGAAACGGAGCAGGCGATCGCCGCCGCCTGGCGAGCCTTCCCGGGCTGGCGGGCAAAGACCGCGAAACAGCGCGCCGAAATCCTTTATCGCTGGTATCAGCTAATCATTGACAATAAAAGCTGGCTCGGCCAGCTCATGACTGCCGAGCAGGGCAAACCGATTAAAGAGGCCGAAGGTGAAGTGGAATATGCGGCCAGCTTTATTCAGTGGTTTGCCGAGCAGGCGAAGCGCGTTAACGGCGAGATTATTCCGCCGGCGAAACCGGGTTCGCGTATTTATGCCACGCGCGAACCGATTGGGGTGGTGGCGGCGATCACGCCGTGGAACTTCCCGATGGCGATGCTGACGCGCAAACTGGGTCCGGCGCTGGCCGTCGGCTGTACCGGTATTATTAAACCGGCCAATAATACGCCACTCTCCGCTTTTGCTTTGCTGGCGCTGGCGAAAAAGGCCGGAGTGCCGGATGGCGTACTGAATGCCGTCGCGGGTGATACCCACGCTATTAGCGATGCGATTATGGCCAGTAAAGCGGTACGTAAAATCTCTTTCACCGGCTCGACGCAGGTCGGCAAACTATTGATGCGCAATGCCGCGGAGACCATGAAAAAGGTGTCGATGGAACTGGGAGGCAATGCGCCCTATATCGTATTTGACGATGCTGATATAGATGCCGCCGTAAAAGGGGCGATTGCCAATAAATTCCGCAACGCCGGACAGGTTTGCGTTAGCGTTAATCGCTTCTATATCCACAATAGCGTTTACGACCGTTTTGTTAACCAGCTGGCGGATGAAGTGAATCAGCTGAAAGTGGGCAACGGCGCGGATGAAGGGGTGGTTGTCGGACCGCTGATTGAGCCGGCGGCGCTGGAAAAAGTGGAAGAGCACGTCAGGGATGCGGTGGCGCAGGGGGGACGCATTGTCGCCGGTGGTGGGCGTCATCAACTGGGCGGCAATTTCTGGCAGCCAACGGTGATTGCTGAGGCGCACGAAGGGATGAAGCTGGCGAGAGAAGAGACCTTTGGTCCGGTGGCCGCCTGTTTCCGTTTTGATGATGAAGCGGAGGTAATCCGCCGCGCCAACGATACCGAGTTTGGGCTGGCTGCCTATTTCTATACGCAGAATTTACAGCGAGTGTTCCGCGTATCGGCTGCGCTGGAGAGCGGCATGGTGGGTATCAATGAGTGTGCGGTATCGACAGAGCTGGCGCCTTTTGGCGGTGTAAAAGAGTCAGGCCTGGGACGAGAAGGCTCGGTGCTGGGATTAGAAGAGTTCCTGGAGGTCAAAGCCCTGCACCTTGGTGGGCTGTAATCATCCGGGCGGTGACAACCGCCCGGTACTGTTTTGCGGAGCTGCCGACATGAAAAAAGAGAGCTTTGATTTTAACGAGATCGTCGATCAGGCCCATTTTTATCGTCAATTCAGTGAGCGTTTTGCGCTGGCCGATCGCCTGATCACCGATCTGGATACGCTGTGGGAGGTAGTCACGCTGTCTTTATTGCCGTTACCGGTTGAAATCGAATTTATTAATCTGGGATCGGGGCAGAAGCGGCGCTATGGTGCGCTGATCCTGTTATTTGACGAGGCTGAAGAGGAGCTTGAGGGGCAGCTCCGCTTCAACATTCGGTAGGGTTATTCGGCAAGCAGTGGCAAAAAGGGCCCCGGCGAGCGGGGCCAAAGGGTTCGTCAGATCAGCAGATCGACGAGGAATTACTTATAGAGCTCGGCGGTGGCGTGCCAGCTATCGCCGGTGCGTGCTTCAATCACGCGATATGCGCTGGCGCCTTGTGCATCCGCTTTTTGTGACAGTGCCTGACGGATATCCGTCGGCGCACCGGCTACACCACTCACGGTAATTGTCCCCGCAGACTGCAGATTGCCTGCCTGTTCAGCGCTGATCAGATCGGCAGCAGCAGCGCCGAAGGTCATCAGGGAAAGCAGGCTCAATGTTGCGATGGTTGTTTTAATTTTCATAGGTTCCTCTCCTCATTGTGCTCAACAACCTGCGGGTTCAACATCATGACCAGGTCGTCGATGTCACGGACGGGCGTGACTGTTTTACGCCCGTAACGGTGAATTATTTATAGATTTCAGCGGTCGCGTGATAGTTGCCGTTGCTGTAAGCCTCGATCACACGGTATGAGCTGGCGCCCTGTTCGTTAGCTTTCTGGGACAGCGCTTCACGAATGGTCATTGGCGAGCTATCCAGACCGCTGACGGAGATGGTACCGATAGAATGCAGATTTTCACTGGCAACCTGTTGATCGGTAACCAGGTTTGCAGCGCTGGCGCCGAAAGAAAGCACAGAAGCCAGACCTAAAGCAGCGATAGCGATAGTCGTTTTCATAATATTTACTCCAGAAATTTGTTGTTCAGGGCAACCGAAAGGGATGAAAAGCCATTTTTATGCTTGGGGTTGCCGTCGTCGTTAATAGCAAATCTTCGATAACTTATTTGTACAATTCAGCAGTGGCGTGCCAGTTGCCGTTTTCGTAAGCCTCAACCACGCGATAGGCTTTTGCACCCTGTTGATCAGCTTTCTGCACCAGCGCTTCATTCATATCTGTCGGTGCACCCGCGATGCCGCTCACGCTGATCATGCCGGCAGGCTGCATATTCTGTGCCTGTTCTGCGGTGATGGATTCAGCTGCAAAAGCGCCAAATGACAGAGCAGAGAGAATGCTAAGGGTTGCGATAGTAGTTTTAACGTTCATGTTTATTTCCTCGTCGTCTATTTTTATCTTTTTGTTTAGTGTGATTCACATCACGAAAAGAAGTATAGATCTAATCACTGTGGAAATTAATACTCTGCTAATAATATTTTGTTGGGATACTTTGCGGGGAAAGCGGTTTTTAATAACTCCTGGTTATAACAAAAGCTTATAGATTGAATCCGTCATGTTAATATCATGTAAAAACAGCAACATAAGTCACTTTAGCTATTCGTGCGTAACTTTGCAGTCGATCACGCTATGTCAGCAGTGGCGGCAGGGGAAAAGAGGGGGAATGGCTTGCTAACCCAGTGATTTATGCGGCTTTGCGCCATTTGCGGGTCACTAATAACAAAAAAGCCGACAGAGTCGGCTCTAAGTAAAGGTAATGCTACAACCAGGTAAGAGGCAGGTTACGCGGCGGTTTCACGCCCGCTATTTATAGTTCTTGTTCGAATAACATCAGAATCGCGTCATACAACTGTTTTACCGTAAAGGCACGGGCTGGCGTAATAAAGATGGTGTCGTCGCCAGCGATGGTGCCGAGAATGCCTTCGGCTTTACCCAGCGAGTCCAGCAGGCGGGCGATTAACTGTGCGGCGCCCGGGCTGGTATGGATCACTACCAGCGCATCGTTGTAGTCGATATCCAGCACCAGATTTTTCAGCGGGCTGGTGGTGGTCGGCACGCCCAGCTCGGCCGGCAGGCAGTAAACCATCTCCATTTTGGCATTGCGCGTACGTACGGCGCCAAACTTAGTCAGCATGCGTGAGACTTTGGACTGATTAATATTGTCGAAACCTTCATCCTGAAGCGCCAGAACAATTTCACCCTGAGAGCTGAATTTTTCTTCTTTCAGTAAGGCTTTAAACGCCTTAATCAGATCTTCTTGTTTTGATGGGTTACGCATAGGCTACCGATATAAAAGAGGGAATAACAGGATACCCGACTGCGGGTGGTACATTATTATGCATTTAAATGAATGGTTATGCAAATAGACTTTGCAGGGCCGGGCGGCTATTTCATGGCGGGAGCGCATTCTAACAAACTTTCCGGGTGATGAAAAATCAGCTGAAAACACTCGCCATACAGGTAAAGTAAACGGATTGTTATCAGATTGTTCTTGTTTTGATCGCGAGCATCGGTGTATTGTAATCGCAGAATAATGTGTCGGTATTTTGCTATGAGCTGGCGTCAAACCTGTACGTAATCCGATCGGATTAACTATTTTTTACCCGGTTGAGTGCGACAGTACGCAAAGTAATGACAACATTCTCGTCATTACCTCTCAGGTTGGCTATCCTTGTAGACAAATGGATTCCCGGCACTTTTCTGATCACTATAATAAGGAGTTTAGGATGAAAGTTGCAGTCCTCGGCGCAGCCGGCGGTATTGGTCAGGCTCTCGCGCTTCTGCTCAAAACCCAGCTTCCGGCAGGTTCAGAACTCTCTCTGTACGACATCGCTCCTGTAACACCAGGTGTTGCAGTTGATTTAAGTCATATCCCTACAGCAGTTAAAATAAAAGGTTTCTGCGGTGAAGATGCCACGCCAGCCCTGCAGGGTGCGGATGTGGTGCTTATTTCGGCAGGCGTGGCACGTAAACCGGGTATGGATCGCTCCGACCTGTTTAATGTTAACGCCGGCATCGTACGTAACCTGATTCAACAAGTGGCCAGCACCAGCCCGCAAGCACTGATTGGGGTAATTACCAATCCGGTGAACACCACCGTGGCGATTGCCGCCGAAGTGCTGAAAAAAGCCGGTGTTTACGACAAGAATAAACTTTTCGGTGTCACAACGCTGGATATCATGCGTGCTAACACCTTCGTGGCTGAGCTGAAAGGCAAACAGCCGGAAGATCTGGATGTACCGGTAGTGGGCGGACACTCGGGTGTGACCATTCTGCCATTGCTGTCTCAGATCCCCGGTGTGAGCTTTAGCGAGCAGGAAGCGGCGGAGATGACCAAACGTATCCAAAACGCGGGTACGGAAGTGGTGGAAGCGAAAGCGGGTGGCGGCTCGGCGACCCTGTCAATGGGTCAGGCGGCAGCACGCTTTGGTCTCTCTCTGGTACGCGCACTGAAGGGTGAAAGTAACGTAGTAGAGTGTGCATATGTTGAAGGGGATGGCGAACATACCCGTTTCTTCGCGCAACGACTGTTGCTGGGCAAAAACGGTATTCAGGAACGTTTGCCTGTCGGCACGCTAAGCGCATTCGAACAGCAGTCGCTGGAAAGTATGCTGGATACGCTGAAGAAAGATATTACACTGGGCGAAGAGTTCGTTAAGTAATTCGCGGCTGTCGTAAGGGCGGCATAAATGCCGCCCTTATGGTTTAATTCTGTTGCGGGTACTCGAGTATGGTCACCGGCATCGTCAGTTTCTGATCGTTCCGCATCACCTGCACCTGAATCACTGAACCTGGACGGATCTCGGCGACCTGATCCATGGTTTCCTGCGCGGAGACCGCGGGTTTGCCATTCACGCTGGTAATCACATCGTTAATCTCAATACCGGCCTTCGCTGCCGGGCCGCCAGGCGCCACTTCGCTAACCACAATCCCCTGAATACGATCAATACCCGCCCCCTGACCATGCAGCGGCGGCACTTCACGCCCGGTGATACCGATATAGCCACGGATCACCCGCCCGTCACGAATCAGCTTATCCATGATTTTGGTCGCCAGTGCGGTAGGAATGGCAAAGCCGATACCTTCCGGCGTTTCGCCATCATTGCTTTTATCGAAGGAAAGGGTATTGATGCCCATCAGCTCACCCAGCGAGTTGATTAGCGCGCCGCCAGAGTTGCCGTGGTTGATTGACGCATCGGTTTGCAGGAAGTTCTGGCGCCCGGAAGGACTCAGGCCAACACGTCCGGTGGCGCTGATAATCCCCTGCGTCACGGTTTGCCCAAGGTTATAGGGATTACCAATCGCCATTACAATATCGCCGACATGCGCCATGCGTTTCGGGTTGATGGTGATCACCGGCAGGTTGGAGGCGGTAATTTTCAGTACCGCCAGATCGGTCAGGCTGTCAGAGCCCACCAGCATCGCTTCAAAAAAACGGCCATCCTGCAAGGCGACGATAATCTGGTCGGCGTTATTGATGACATGCCGGTTGGTCAGAATATAACCTTTTGCGTTCATGATAACGCCGGAACCGAGGGTGGTCACGCCGCCATTTTGTGTGCCGCCCCCGGCGCCACGGTTGTAGACGTTCACCACGGCGGGCACAGCACGGCGTACGCCGCGGTTATAACTCACCGGCGTTTCATCGGCACTATCATCGTGCGCGTAAATCAGGCTACTGCTAATCCTCAGCGCTGGCATCGCCGCTAATAATATGCCCGCAACGATCAGGCCAAGGATCACCGAACGCAAAAGTTTAGGAAACATGGTGTTAAGTCAGGCCAGGAAAGAACGGAAGGCAGAATAACATGAGTTACGCGGACACACACGGGGTTGTGTCCGCGTCGTGATAACAATAACGTTAACGCAGCAGCAGATAGATGCTTTCACCGGCACGCACGACATTCAGAGCGATTAGCGGCGGTTTTGCTTCCAGTTGCTTACGCAGTTCGGCAAGGTTTGCTATCGGGGTGCGGTTGATACCGATAATCACATCATCTTTATGCAAACCAACCTGCTCGGCCGGTGTCGACTTGGCGACGGCATCGACCTTCACCCCTTTGGTGCCATCTTTCAGCTGACTGTCGCTGAGGGTCGCGCCTTGCAGTGCCGGTGACAGTAGCGCAGCGCTGGCGGTGCTTTGCGCGCTGTTTTCAAGCTTAACGGTAACCGCGAGCGGCTTACCATCACGCAACAGGCCAATTTTCACCTCTTTGCCCGGCGCCGTGGTGCCAATCTTGACACGCAGCTCGGCAAAACTACCGATCGGCTTATCATCAACGGAAACGATAATATCGCCGGCTTTAATCCCGGCGCTGGCAGCGGCGGATTTTGGCAGCACTTCGCTGACAAAGGCACCGCGCTGGGCATCAACATTAAAGGCTTTGGCCATCTCGGCGGTCATTTCGGTACCTTTGATACCCAACTGGCCACGCTTCACTTCACCAAATTCAATCAGCTGCTGCGCCAGGTTCATCGCCATATTGGACGGAATAGCAAAGCCGATACCAATATTGCCGCCGCTTGACGCCAGTATGGCGGTGTTAATCCCAATCAGCTCGCCATTCAGATTAACCAGCGCACCGCCTGAGTTACCCCGGTTGATGGCGGCATCGGTCTGAATAAAGTTTTCCAGCCCTTCGAGATTCAGACCGCTGCGACCGAGCGCTGAGATAATCCCGGAGGTGGCGGTTTGTCCGAGACCGAAAGGGTTGCCGATAGCCACGGCAAAATCACCTACTTTCAGCCGATCGGAGTCGGCGATTTTCACCTGGGTGAGATTTTTTGCGCCGCTAATCTGGATCAGGGCGATATCGGTCTGCTCATCATGACCAATCAGTTTGGCGTCATATTCATTGCCGTCACTCAGCTGCACGCTGATTTTATCGGCTCCGTTCACCACGTGATTGTTGGTGAGCACATAGCCTTTTTCCGCGTTGATAATCACCCCGGAGCCAAGACCTTCAAATGGCTGCGGCTGGCCCTCACCTGAGCCTTCCTGACCAAAGAAGCGTTTCAGTGGCTCGGGAATATCCTGAGTTTGCGTCTGAGTGCCTTCGACATGCACGCTGACCACCGCCGGCAACACTTTCTCCAGCATCGGCGCCAGGCTCGGCAGCGATTGTCCTGCGATTTGTGCCGGTAACGCCGCCATAGCCTGCGGTGCGACGGTGACATTCAGGCCAATACTCAAGGCTAATGCGCTAAACAGTAATGATTTTTTCTTCATCGTTACGACGCTCTCGCTGCAAAAATGGAAGGGGGAAACAGTATGGAGACTGAAAACTGTGACAGATGATTCAGAAAAGGGTTCGGTGTTTTCATGCTAAGAGGGGCGCAATCGCGCCCCGGGAAATTGATTAGTCGCGTCTGGCGCGTTCGCCACGCAACAAGCCGGAAGCGCCGTCGGAGTAATCACGCGGCATCTGAACCGGTACCTGATCGTTATCCGCTTCTGCTTCGGTTAACTGCCAGGCAAACGGGTTCTTATCACCCGGAAGATTTGGCAACAGGTCGTTAGAACCTTTCGCCATATGCTGATAAAGCTGACGATAATCGCGCGCCATATTGTCCAGCAACTCAGCGCTCTGGGCGAAATGATTCGTCAGTTCATCACGATAATCAGCCAGCTCGGCTTTCGTTTTTTCCAGTTCATACTGCATGCTACGCTGTTCACGCAATTTCTTATTACCAAAACGCATTGCCACCGCGCCGATAATGATACCAACCACCAAACCAATAAGCGCGTATTCCCAGGTCATATCATGACTCCCATGTTGTCTTCGTTGTTCCGTAGGGCCTTTCAACTAATAATAGCCACTATACCCGCTAATCTATTCGAAGTGGAATCCTGCGGCGGCATCGCTTAGTGTAGAACGGCCTTTTTTTCGTCAACCGACGATGAGACAGACTACTTTTCAGGGAATGTGATTGAACAATGCAAACAACTTCTCCTCTGGCGCTTTATCAGCAGGCGCTGCATAACGGCGAATACCAGGCCGATGATGTCCAGCGTGCCGCCATTACCCGTTTAGACGCTCTGCAGCAGGCTTTAATCGCCGCTCCGACAGTGGTGATGGAGCCGGGCAAAGGGCTGTTTGGCAAGCTGAGCAGACTCATGGGCAAGGATAAATCAGCCCGACTGGAACCGCTGCGCGGCTTGTATATGTGGGGAGGCGTCGGGCGCGGTAAGACCTGGTTGATGGATATGTTTTTTCGGGCAATTCCTGGCGATCGCAAGTTGCGGCTGCACTTTCACCGCTTTATGTTGCGCGTACATGAAGAGCTGACTCAGCTGCAGGGACAGGCAGATCCGCTGGAGATCATTGCCGATGGTTTTAAGGCGCAAACCGATATTCTCTGCTTTGATGAGTTTTTTGTCTCCGATATCACCGATGCGATGCTGCTCGGGACCCTAATGGAAGCGCTGTTCGCCAGGGGGATTTCGCTGGTGGCGACGTCGAATATTCCGCCAGACGATCTCTATCGTAATGGTTTGCAGCGCGCGCGCTTTTTACCGGCAATTGAATTGATTAAGCGCCATTGTGATATCATGAACGTGGATGCCGGTATTGATTACCGTCTGCGCACCCTGACATCCGCTCATTTGTGGATGCAACCGCTGAATGAACAGACCGATCGCGAGATGGATCGGATGTTTGTCGCGCTGGCAGGGCGGGCGCGCGACGCGGATAAACCGGTACTGGAGGTCAATCACCGCGCTCTGCCAACCTTAGGTATGGCCGAAGGCGTGGTGGCAATGGATTTTCACACCTTATGTGGCGAAGCCCGTAGCCAGCATGACTACATCGAACTGTCGCGTCGTTTCCACAGCGTGCTGCTGTTTAATGTGCCGGTGATGATTAACCGCACCGAAGATCAGGCACGTCGTTTTCTGGCGCTGGTGGACGAATTTTACGAGCGCCACGTCAAGTTGGTGGTGGCGGCAGAAACGTCGTTGTTTGAGATTTATCAGGGTGAACGGCTGAAGTTTGAGTATCAGCGCTGTTTGTCGCGTTTGCAGGAGATGCAGAGCGAAGAATACCTGCGGCTTGACCATTTGCCCTGATTGCCAGAAAAAACCTTATGGGGTCGACGATTTAATCGTAAAAAAGGGTCGCGCTTTGTGTGCGACTTCTCTATAATCTTGCGACCCCACGTTACAGCAAAGGTTTTTTTCCCAAAACTTTTGTGTTCCAGTAACTCTATCCGAAGGGGTGGGCTTGCTGGTCAAGATGGTCGTGTGAGCCTCAACCGTTTATTCAAGCGTTTGGGATTTCACCAACGTGTAACTTAATTTGGGTAAGCTTTCAGATGAAAACTTTTACAGCTAAACCAGAAACCGTAAAACGTGACTGGTACGTTGTTGACGCAACGGGCAAAACTTTAGGTCGCCTGGCGACTGAACTGGCTTCGCGTCTGCGCGGTAAGCACAAAGCGGAATATACTCCGCACGTTGATACTGGTGATTACATTATCGTTCTGAACGCTGAGAAAGTTGCTGTAACTGGCAACAAGCGTAGCGATAAGATTTATTACCATCACACTGGCCACATCGGTGGTATCAAGCAAGCGACCTTTGAAGAGATGATTGCTCGCCGTCCTGAGCGTGTGATTGAAATCGCGGTTAAAGGCATGTTGCCAAAGGGCCCGCTGGGTCGTGCTATGTACCGTAAACTGAAAGTTTACGCGGGCAACGAGCACAACCATGCGGCACAGCAACCGCAAGTTCTGGACATTTAATCGGGATTATAGGCAATGGCTGAGAATCAAAACTACGGCACTGGTCGCCGCAAAAGCTCTTCCGCTCGCGTCTTTATCAAGCCGGGTAGCGGTAACATCGTTATCAACCAGCGTTCTCTGGAACAGTACTTCGGTCGTGAAACTGCCCGCATGGTAGTTCGTCAGCCGCTGGAACTGGTCGACATGGTTGGTAAATTTGATCTGTACATCACCGTTAAAGGTGGTGGTATCTCTGGTCAGGCTGGTGCGATCCGTCACGGTATCACACGCGCTCTGATGGAGTACGACGAGTCACTGCGTGGCGAACTGCGTAAAGCAGGCTTCGTTACTCGCGATGCGCGTCAGGTTGAACGTAAGAAAGTCGGTCTGCGTAAAGCACGTCGTCGTCCACAGTTCTCCAAACGTTAATTCGCTCTGTTTACAGCGCAAATTATCGAAAACCCGGTGCCAGCACCGGGTTTTTTCTTGGCTGATGCCGGATAAACTGTCGAATCTCAACGCTCACTAGCATTTTCCCGCCAAATCTTCAACACTGCCCCCACAACCAGCCTAAAATCTGGTAAACTGTCTGTCACTTTGCGCCCGTAAGCCGGGTGGGTTACACGTGCTTATCCTGTCAGGATGCCGGGTCAGCGTAACTTATGGCTGCGAGCCGTTATATCAAGCAGGTTAGTCGCCTCGTGGTTGGCTATTCGCAGTAATTTTCTCGATAAACTTGGAGGTTTTCATGGCTGTCGCTGCCAACAAACGTTCGGTAATGACGCTGTTTTCTGGTCCGACTGACATCTTTAGCCATCAGGTACGTATCGTGCTGGCTGAGAAGGGTGTCAGTGTAGAGATCGAGCAGATTGAAACGGATAATCTGCCTCAGGATCTGATTGACCTCAACCCGTATCGCACCGTGCCAACGCTGGTGGACCGCGAGCTGACGCTGTATGAATCTCGTATCATCATGGAATACCTTGATGAGCGTTTTCCGCATCCGCCATTGATGCCGGTTTATCCGGTGGCGCGCGGCGAGAGCCGTCTGATGATGCATCGTGTGGAGCAGGACTGGTACAGCCTGATGCGTAAGGTCGAAAACGGCAATGCGCAGGAAGCTGAAGCCGCGCGTAAACAACTGCGCGAAGAGCTGCTGGCGATTGCGCCACTGTTCGCCCGCACGCCATTTTTTATGAGCGAAGAATTTAGCCTGGTTGACTGCTATCTGGCACCACTGCTATGGCGTTTGCCGCAGATGGGCATTGAACTGGCAGGCACGGGTTCGAAAGAGCTGAAAGGCTATATGACGCGCGTGTTTGAGCGTGATTCCTTCCTTGCTTCCCTGACGGAAGCGGAACGTGAAATGCGCCTGCAAACGCGGGGCTAATAGTATGGAAATGTCTCAACTAACCGCACGTCGCCCTTATCTGTTGCGAGCGTTTTACGAGTGGCTGCTGGATAACCAGCTGACGCCGCATTTAGTCGTAGACATCAATCTGCCTGGCGTAATGGTTCCGCTGGAATATGCCCGTGATGGACAGATCGTTCTGAATATCGCGCCGCGTGCCGTCGGTAACCTTGAGTTAGGCAATGATGAAGTGCGTTTTAATGCACGTTTTGGCGGCGTACCTCGTCAGGTGACGGTGCCGCTGAATGCGGTGCTGGCCATCTATGCCCGTGAGAATGGCGCAGGCACTATGTTTGAGCCTGAGCCAGCCTATGAGGGCGGTGAGCACAGCTTTATGGCTGAGCAGGATGAACCGGATACCGTGATGTCGGTGATTGATGGCGACCGTCCTGATGACGCTAGCGGTGATGGTAATAATCCTGATGATGATCCGCCGCCGCGCGGTGGTCGTCCGGCACTGCGCGTGGTTAAATAATATATTTACGGTCGCGTCATATGACGTATATAGCTGTAGCTGTAGGGGAGCCATTAATGGCTCCCTTTTTAATGGCTCCCTTTTTAATGGCTCCCTTTTTAATGGCTCCCTTTTTCCTTTTTAATGGCTCCCTTTTATTAATGGCGGCCGTTTTTTGGCAACGGGTTACACGCCAAGAAGCCAGATCGACGGTTGCTCGTCCCCCTCAGACTGTTGCTGCTCAGCGGTTTGCTGAAACAGAAACCAGGCCTTAGACAGGTCCTCGCTGGCGCGATCGGGATGTTGCACGACAAAATGGTCACACAGCAAACCAAACAGCATTTCCACATCGGTCATAATCAGCCGGGTAAACAGCACATTGCTGTTAAATAACTGGCGGAGAAACAGACCGTAGCGGCGCGGTTCAAGTGGCAGCGTAAGACTTTCCTGCAGAAAGTCAGCGGTATCCGGCAGGGCGAAGAACTCACGCTCTTCCTCGCCCCAGTCAGTGGTTGCGTCAGTGATGGCCAGCTGGATACGATCCTGTAAACGTGACCAGAAGGCGCTACCGGAAAACTCGCCCAGCGCCCACGGACTGGAGAGGCGTAGTCGGGTCCAGGCGACAAAATGGCGTGCATTGCCCGGCTGCGCATTGATGCCCGCCAGACGCGGTTCCGCATTATCAGCAGCAGCGGGGCCCGGCTTTATCAGTAATAAATCTTCGTGTTGCTCCATACTTATCCGCCACGCTGGCGCCACGCCTTCGGTTTGATTACCTGTCGGATCGCCTTTCCCGGCGGTCAGAATCAGGCGAATCGGCCAGTGATATTTCTGCGGCATAAACACCATATCCTGTGCCGAGGCTTTCGGCCGCAATACTATTATTTGCTCAGCGCGCTGCGGCGTGCGCCAGTAGTTTACCAGGCGCTGGCAGGTGTTTAGCCACTGTTGTGCAGCCTGCTGCATCTCTGGCGCCTGCCACAGAACATCAGGCAACGTCAGCAGGCGATCTAACGTCTTCTCCTGTAGCGGCAACTCTGTTGCCAGGGTGTGGAGTTGGTCCAGCGCCTGCTGCCAGCTCTGGTTTGCGCCAGGCGCCAGGCGGCTATCGCGCACCGATAGCCACGGTTGCTGAAACAGATCGGCGCTGGCATGCAGCTGCTGATTGTAATAACTGAAAAAATAATTTTGTGCGAAGTGCTGGCGTTGCAAATTCTGCACCGCATCGGTCGCGGAGGATGCATGCTGCGTTATACCCTTAATAAAGCCAATCGCCGTGGTGGCGCGCGTCATCAGTTCGATACTTTGCTTAATCCACACCTGCAGTTTTTCGGAGTGGTAATGCAGATAATTGTCGGCGGCGATCCCGGCCTGCATGGTGGTTAGCAGCTGTTTCTCCAGCGCAATTTTCCTCAGCGCCGCGTCGCATTCAGCAGGGTTGTACAGGTCGATATCGCGCCAGTCGAAGATCTCCCATAGCAGACCACCGATACTGAGATCGGTATTTTCCTGTTTTGCATTCTGTTTTACCTCGCGATAAAAATCCCGGCCAAATGAGCGTAAGCGGATAATGATATTAAATAGCTCGCTTACTGCTTCGCGGTTGTTGCCAAAGCGAAACGGAATATCGTCAATGGCGCTGCTGGCGGCTATTATCGCTGTCCACCGCGCATCCTGGGAGCTGGCCAGATCCGATTCAGCACGTTGCTGCTCCCCGGGCTGGAGTAATAACCAGTAATCAGCGCTGCGCTGTTCAGCGATAATACGGTCAATAGCGAGATTAAACTGCTGCGCGTTGGCTGCCATAATCGCATGGGGAAACTCGCTGGTGAAGGTGGGGGATGGCTGTAGTTTGCCGCCGTCATCGAGGATGCGGTAACTGATATGCCGGTAGTTATCTTCACTAAACATAAACACCAGGCTTCCGTCACTGCGTTGCAGGAGACGGGAAGCCGGCAGCATGGCGGGCTGGCCATCGCTGCCATTTCCCCACTGCAAATAGGCGGTGGGGGAAAAAATACCCTGCTGAATAAGCTGACTGGCGTTGCGCTCTGCAAGTAGCTGCCAGCCTTCATGCGGCGTAACTGTCCATTTACCTTCCTGTGCGACTTCAGGCGGATTGGTTTCCAGGGTAAAGGAGAGATCGGGTGAGGCTTTACCCTGCCGCGGGGAAAAATCGATACGAAACCCCGCGCCGGGTAACTCCGTCACCGTTACCGGGATCACGGCATCACTGATGCCCGGAGAAAAATAGCTTTGCTGTTGTTTGCCGCGCCCGTGGGTATATACCGCTGCTAATAAGGGATGACGGATGGCGCCGGCGGGCAACGGAAATGCCTCAGCCATAGCGCATTGCAGCTGCCATGCCAGCGGTATGGAATTATCAAAAAAGCGCTGTACCGTGATGGCGCCACGGCGCAATGCCTGAATATCCTGTTGCAGCCAGTCAAACAGCGTTAAGGATGGCCAGATCGGCGAAATGGTCTCGTCATCTGTCAGCAGGTATAAAGCTTCGCGATTTTCGATCAGACTGGCGTACAGCAGACGTTTGCCTTCTGCCTGCCAGCCGAGGTAGCAGAGGCGGCTCAGCGGATCCCACCAGAAACCGGCGAAACCCTTTTCCGGCAGACTGGCCAGCGGTGTTGTGCCGTATGTCGGCGTGGTTGATCTTAACAGGTTTACCAGCGCAGGCCAGTCGGTGCTGGCACCCATTACCTCGCTGATCGCCTGACTGAAGCGACTGGCTGGGGATGAGCCCGTGATATCGCTATTATTCTGCTGCAGCCACTGCGCTATATCCGCATGGGCGGCAATGGCGCTGAGATGTTCATTCTGTTCCGGGATAAAATGGTAATGGCTGGCATCGTCCTGGCCAAAGAAAAACAGATGCTGCGTTAGCCAGCTGTTTAATGTCTCTTTTAACTGGATAAATGCGCTTTCATCACCGCTGTGCGCCAGCGCGTTTACGCGGGTCTGTAACTCGCTATGCATCCAGTCAGACAGCACCGTTGCAGGTTCTGCTACCGGCTGGCTGTCGGTCTGCGAAACCGCCGGCAAGGTGATTTTCACCGGTTCCAGCAAGGTGCGATTGGTCGTCGTAAAACTAAAGCAGAGTTGCGCTAACGCCTCTTTTGTCGCCTGCAGCGGCTGTTGACGAAAGATCAGCGGTACAGATTGTGGGTTGCCAAGCGGCAGTAAAATGCCCTGCTGGTTAATGACGTTAAAGGCAAACCCGGCAACCTGTGCATAGGCGAGGGGGCTTTGCGCTGCCAGATGCCAGGTGGCTTGCAGCTTGCCGCTTTTCAGCGCCTGGTTAAGGCGGTGGATTTCATTGGCAGCCAGTTGATGCAGGGTGAGTTGCAGCAGTTTACGCTGGTTCTGCAGCGCAGCGGTTATCAGCGCACGCAATTGTAGCCACACATCTTCAGGCAGCGAAGAGAGTGTCAACCGATGGAGAAACAGCGCCAGACGCTGACTGGCTTCGAGGCAGCTAAAAATATGTTGTTGTGTTTCCGCCGCTTTTTTCACATTTGCGGCCATCGCCTTCAGGGCATCGTTCACCTGATGCCCCTCCGTCCCGGGCCTGGCGCCGCTGACCAGCGCCAGTTGGTGGATGGCGGTTTCCCGCAGTGACAACAGACCCGCGTCATGCTGAGCGGCCCAGGCGAGGCGCAGCAGCTCCTCTGGCGGGCTGTTTTCTGCCCGGAGCTGCCGGGAAATAATCGCTCCGAGGCTAAGTAGTTGTGATGAGTGGCTGGTTAACGGCGCAGTTGCCAGTAAGGCTTCCACATCAGCCAGATCGTTGGAGAAAGAGAGCAGATGGCGCAAAGTGGCGGTGATATAACGGCGTAGCGCATGTTGGGTTTCTTCAGCGTTACTCTTCAGCTGTGGCAGGTAACGACGGTAGATATCACTAATCAGTTTTTCGCTAAAACTGAGTTCTGACAACCTGGAGAGGCTGAGTTGCGGATCCGCGAGCTGGATTTGCAGATGATCGGCGATAAATTCGTATAAATTCGCGGTCGCCGCGGAAGTCATGTGCAGGAGATCGCTTAATAGCCGCAGTAGCGGGTAGCGATCCGCAACATCCAGCGGCGGCAGATAGCGACATAATACACAGAGCTGGTAATCGACAATATTACCCTGCGCATCAATCACGCTGTTAATCAGCTCGATGGCATCGCGCTGAGTGGCACTCTCTGGCAAAGGTCGTTTGTCTAACTCGTGCCCGCGTAAACGCTGATGAAAAGGGCGCGATGCGAAGCGGATAAAAGTATTGAGCACGTTAATCAGTTGTTTTTGGTACAGCGGCTGGTTATTAAAATGAATGTCGGGTTTCAGTGAGGTCTGTAGCTGTTTGGTCGCTAACACCACCGTTTCATTAAACCCCGCGGTGTCGAACGCAGAAAGCGGCCATGAGGGCCACAATGAGTGTAGCTGGCGCCGCGGGCGGTGATGGGGTTCTGACATAAAATCGTTGGTCAGAAAGGTAAACCAGTAGCCATTATCGGTGAGATACACCTGGCAGAAGAACAGCCGCGGATACAGGGCGCAGCTTGTTGTCAGCGCCTTGCTTACGTCATCAATAAACAGCGGATTGACCACACCATTACTGATGATTGCCAGCTTGCGGTCGGCGTGAATCTGCCGCTGCTGCCAGCTCTGGCTTAAAAATTCCGTCGCATGGTTAAGTACTGGCGTCAGCATTTCATAGTGCATTTCCGGAAACAGATAGGTCTGCAATGCCATCTGCCAGGCCTCCTGCGCACTCTTTTCACGCCATTTGTCCACCGGGAAGCCGGCCAGTGCTTTGGCGCTGTATTCAACCCGGGCGAATGCGTGATAAATCGCTGAAATATCCTGCTCCAGCTGGAGCCAGTTGCTGGTGAAGCTGGCGAGCGTGGGGGCGATGGCGTCCGGGTGCTGGTCAAGGTATTGCTCAAGCCGCTGCAGGAATGTCTCAATGTTAGGGCTGAACAGCGTGATATTAGCGTCGTTACTGGCGATACTCTGTTTGCAGTAGTGAAAAAAGTGCTTAATTACCGCCGCATGAAATTTCTTCTGCGTCGGGTTATGACTGGCGCCATAAATAGTGAATTTTTCCAGGTTATAAGACAAATCCTGCAGCATCAGATCCCACTTACGTTGCTGATCGCTTACCTTGCCGTTCATTGTTTGCCACAGCGCCGCCATATCTTCACTCATCAACAGATACTGAATCATAAACAGATAACTCAGTTCAACGCCCTGAACGTTGCTGGTCAGCAGCGCTTTAATGGTTTTTATCGTCTGGTCGATAAGCATTTTCTGGTCGCTGGTTATCTCCACCGGCGGATTGATATAAGGCCTGCTGAGAAAATCAGCATAATAACGATAGAGAGCCTCTTCGGTAATCTTGATATGTTTTCTTTTGTCGGTCTTATAATAATCCTCTTTCGCTAAAATCATATTGGTATAACTGCGTGCTGGTATAGTCAGAGAGATAAAACAAAACATGGCCATCTGGTTATAACGTTCGGGAATTATCCATCCGCCATTTTCTGCTGCGCCAATGATCGCGGCTGGATTTGGATCGCTGAGAGCAACGAAGAACAATTTCTGATAGAGCGTGGGATTTATACCACGCAGATCGAAAATATCGAGGAGGGTATTATCCGGCCGTGCAGACGATACCTCACAGGTCACATTTATCTCCCTGGGATGCGGGAGGATATATTTTTCATTCTCCACTGACTCCGCAGCCTGAGGGTTACTCCAGGGGACCTGTAATTCACTGACTTTATTTCTTGAATAAATATCTTTAGCAAACATTTTCGCAACATTAACCCCCCACGGGATATTGGCGGATAAAAATCCCTTGCGGGTACTTAATGACAGATAGGGAAAGGCAATATAAACGGGGATGGATAACAGACTTCCCATAATTCGCCGAATCTCGTGGTGTGATTCGATAATTTGATTATCAAGAAAATTCATGTTATCGGCTGACTGTCGGATTTTTTCACGAATCGGTTTTACATGACTGACAGGAGAGGATTGAATAATGGCTTCTTCAAGCTGTAAATTCAGTACGCTTAATTCATTTTTCCGCATCCAGCGCTGGATATAGATTGTTCGCAGGGATTGCAGCAATGAGGCGAGGTTTTTCTTGATGCCATAGGCCATATAAAAATCGGCAGCGCAGATGGTGGTCTGGAACGCCGGAATCAGCATTGAAGGTGGGGTGACATCCTGCTTGATAAAGAAAATATCGCGAAACAGTTCAAAACAATTGTAAAACGGGAACAGCTCTGCCAGCTGCATTAATATCCCCTTTTCTTTATCCTGTTCGACTTTAGTTGGGTTATGCGCCTTTGCTTTTAAATGAGTCAGCAGTTTTTTACGGTTGTCGGTTATCTCATTGATTAACGCATTCAGCGGAGTGGTATTCTGATCGCCAACACGCCTTTCATTGTAAGATATAATTATTTCCCGCGGGTTTCTGACCGCTTCGCATATCAGGCCACGGTAATAATCGAAGCGTTGAGAGATAAACTTACCGGTCTGATCCCAGCTGCTCAGTAGCGTGGTGTTAGGTTTTTCCGCCTGGATGCAGGGATCAAAAAAAGACTGCTCATCCAAAAACAGAAAAATTTCATTGAGCAGGCGATCTTGTGGGTTAAATATATCCGCCGTGTTATTCAGCGCCAGCCTTTTTATAGGTAGCTGGCGTTGCACGCGACTGGCTTCAATATGCAGAGCATAATAACGTTTCTCTTTTTTCTGACTGTTATAGCCAAAAAATATTTTACCCACCAGGTTATAGGGGCGTTCATTGTAAGAAACGCGCTCTGTAAATTGCGGGAGGAAATTTAAACAGGCAGGCTGTAGCAGATAACGTAATAATTTAAATCTTTTTACCGTAACGTCTATTGAGTATAGCCTGGTTTGGGTATTATTGAGGAAGACAGCCTCTTCTTCCGGCAGGATTTTAAACGCTGATTCCACAATCGAACGATAGGTTTCACAATGTTGCTCAATCATTTGCTGGTAGGATTGATCGAATTTTTGATACAACTCGGATAACGACAAATGTTCTTTCAGAGTGAATAATTTTCCGTCGCCAGGCACATAATCACGTAACGATTCAGGGATTTTTTCCGGCAGGTAATGATATAATACGCCAAAACCATCCTCAAAGTTACGTATAATATCGCGAAAACTTTTACATTTCTGTAAGGTGCGAATTTCCGCCTCAATACGACCCTGAGTTTGAATTCTTAATTTTATGGTGTGAAAATCTTGCACGACGTGGATGTCAATACCCGGGAATACCACTTTAATAATGTCATCAAACGAGATAACCGGCATAAATTCAAGTTTGGTGTCATTTTTCTGATATTCATACATTTTATTATTAATGTCTTTATAAGCATTCTCAAGGTATTCCCGGTCGGTAGTGGTATTATAACTGGGGTAACTTCTGATGCGGGCGATAACAAACGCATCAATTCTGCCGTCAATAACTGCGGTGGCATATTCATCATTCCTGACATAAAGGTTATCGGTGAACTGTTTACCAAGATAATTCCAGATATAATAAATTTCTTTGGAAATAAATTGTACCTCTCCCCGGCCATTGCGCTCAAGAAACAGCAAGTCAGGCGCTACCATGGAGATCAGGAAATCGGTGATTTTACTCATGTCTGAACGGCTAAAGACGCCCAGCGCCAGATACTCTTTGGCACAATGTACGCGTAATTCCTGCAGAATAAATTTGATGGCGCTGTTTTTTTTGGTGTTAATAAAGTGGATCCAGATGAAATTTATTTTTCGCCCCATGGAAAATACAATGCTATTGATATCAACTGGTTGATTTCTGCTGGCCGGGGTGAATATCACTGATAGCAGATATAATAAATACGCATTCATCTCGTTGCGTTCTGTACTTTTGAAAGTGGTGACATTTAACTTATTCAATAGCTGTTCCGCATGGGAAAGGTTGATATCACCATCTTTCTCAAGCAGATAATCAAATAATTCTGCCGCCAGCGTCACACCGGTTTTATCGGAATGCAGCAACTGTCTGATGTTATTGGTGACGCTGAGACAAATATTGCTGTCTGCATTGAGCGCATTGTTTTCGGTTTCAGTCGTGACGGCGGGGGGCGTTAAGCTGTTACGAATATAGCGCGCCCCGGCCAGCAAGGTGACGCCGCCGGCGACGGTGATGGGCAGGAATAAGCTGGTGCGGCCATGCCACCAGTTGTGCTGCGTGGCGGTTGCGGCCACCACCGCCGTGGCGCTGGAAACCAGTAGCGGGACGGTAGCCGCTTTCTCTGCCGCTGATGACGCCTCACCGATCGCTATCCCCCCTTCGTTAATACGGTTCAGCGGGGAAATCGTGACTTCATCCATGGTGGTCTGCTGGCGGGATAATATTTTCTGCCGGGTATCCTGATATCGCTGGTAATAATTCTCCGAAGCAGCACTCTCCGCCTGCTGCCTCTCTCTTTGCCACAGCAGTTCTCTTGGCATGGCACGAATCACGGCGCGGTCCAGCGCCTTATTTACTCTGAATTCGTCATCGGGTCTGCCGGGATGGGTGCGCTGGTACCAGGCTTTTGCCTGCTTCTGCTGCATTTCTGCGTCATATATCCGCTGAAACGCCTGACTCTGTTGCGATAATTGACAGATGCCCTGAATGATCCTGATGCCATGGCTAAAGATGTTGGCCGTCGGCATTTTCCCCTCCAGGCAGCCGCTGAAGCGCAACATGGTATACAGCGCGAGGATCAGTGTTATACCGGTGGTGACGACTTCAGTGACGCCGCTATCGCGGCACAACTGCACAGCTGGCTCAATTACCTCATGGTGAAGTGTTACCAGCCAGCCGGGCTGCGCGATATCTTCATACGCGCAGAGGGTCAGGCCGGTGTTCAGGAGTACCATAAGGGTGTCGGTAATCCCCTCGCTCAGGGAGACCTGATGCCGTTGCAACCAGATGATCAATAGCGCCGGCAGGCTGGTGAGTATCGCTGCGCCTGAGGTGGCGCCAGCGACCAGATTAATCAGGCGGTTAAGCAGTTCCCCCCCTCCGCTAATACCCGCCTGCCAGAGAATATCGCTTCCCTGGCGGCTGCATATCAGTACGGCGGCCAGCAGCTTGCTGAGATCGGGATGAATAACATTGAGTAAGTTAGAGGCGAGGGTGGCCCGGCTGAGCAGGCTAAGTTGATAATGGATGGCGTTTTTCACCTGTGTGGCGAGGGTATTGAGTGGCCATGATGCCTCCTGCACAGAAGCTGGCAACAGCCATGGCTGCTGGTCGCGGGCATCAAAGAAGCTATCCTCATCACTGGCGGTAGCCAATGCTTCCTGCGGCTGATGCTGTCGTTCCAGCTTTGCCATTAACGCTTCGGCCCACACGATTTGCGGCGATGCCGCCTCGTGGCATATCGTCTGTTTAATATTGTCACGCAGCCCCTGGCCGCCCTGTTGAATGCGCTGTTTGCTTATCCCGCCTGTGGTTTCCCAGCGGTCAAATCCGGCCTGTAAGGCGGTGGCGGCCGCATCGGTCAGACAGAAACCCTCTGCCGGGATAGCGACAAAGCGGTTATGCGCATCGGCACTGACAACTATCAGCTCCGGGTTTGCCGGGTCAGCACTAAAGCTGACGTTGCCTTCGCTGGCGTACCAGGCGTGATAGTGATGTTGCCCGACGCTGACTACCGCCAGCCGGCGGCCTGACCGCAGCAACTGCGGATAGTTTTCCCGATCCAGCGCCTTGCCGGTTGCGGAGTCAATAAGATACATCGCACGGTTTTGCTGGTTAGTGATAACCAGCACGGCGTCCGCCTGACGAAATAATCCGGAGAGGGCGATCAGATAGGGCATGATCTCAAAGCGGTCATCCGTCCAGGCATTTGCCCGATCGATATTATCGATTACCCACAACAAATGGGGAGGGGCGGCGGGGCACTGATGTAATGACCGTGAGACGTTAGTAATGGCTGTCACCGACAGCGGGCGGTAATCAGCCGGCTGCGGCTGGATCGGGGCAAGGCGGATGTCGGCAGTAGCGACAGTAGCGATGTTAGTTTCCATAAGTGCACTCACTCCGTGAGAAAAAATATCCCGGGAAAAAGTGTAGTGACGCCATCAATTCCTGCCAGCTGACGACGGCAGAGCAGGTGCTGGCCGCAGAGAGATTTGGCGAGATTTATATCGTCGGATTTAGCTTCAGTGCGGGGCGGGAGTGGCTAATACCGGGCAGGGATGATTGTCAGATAATTGAGTCGTTTTTACCGGCAGCGATAAAAAATGGCAGCTAAATAAAAGGCAGCCATTAATAAAAGGGAGCCATTAATAAAAGGGAGCCATTAATAAAAGGGAGCCATTAATAGAAGGGAGCCATTAATGGCTCCCCTACATGTGATGATGATGATGATAAATCAGGACAAGATCAGTAGACGTCGCGCAAATAGCGCTTCTCTTTCTTCAACTGGTCGACATACTCCGCCGCGCCTTCTTCTGACAGGCCGCCAAAGCGGGTAATTACCTGATACAACGCCCGGTCGACATCTTTGGCCATCCGGGATGCATCGCCGCATACATAGAAGTAAGCACCTTCCTGCAGCCAGGCATAAAGTTCAGCGCCCTGCTCCAGCATGCGGGTCTGCACATAGATCTTCTCTTCCTGATCGCGTGAAAACGCCAGGTCGAGGCGGGTGAGCAGACCAGTTTGTTGCCATGCCGTCAGCTCATCCTGATAGATGTAATCATGCTGCTGGTGCTGATCGCCAAAGAACAGCCAGTTCTTGCCTTTGGCATCGCATGCCTGACGCTCCTGCAAGAATGCGCGGAACGGAGCGATGCCGGTGCCCGGACCGACCATGATCAGCGGCGCATCGCTATTTGCCGGAACGCGGAACGCCTTATTGGGCGAAATAAAGATCGCCGGCTTTTCACCACGTCCAACACGTTCCGCAAGGTACGTTGAGCAGACGCCATTACGTGCGCGTCCGGCGCTGTGATAGCGTACGGAGGCAATGGTCAGATGCACCTGATTCGGATGTGCTTTCTGGCTGGAGGAGATTGAGTAGGCGCGGTGCTGTAATGGACGTAACAACGCAACAAACTCAGTTACGCTCAGTGAGCGGGTCAGCTCCAGCTGCAGCAGGTCAAGGGTGTCTTTGCCCCACAGCCAGATACCCATGGTATCTTTGTCGTCGTGCTGCAGGATATGACGCAATTCCTGGTTGGTGGTGTTCTGTCCGACCCATTCAATCAATTTACGTGATGGCTCTGAAATTTCAAACTGATAGGTCAGCAGGTCGCCTAAGCTTCTGTCGAAGCCAGGAACCGGCGTCTCATAGTCTGACTTCAGCTGCGTCAGCAGTAATTTGACCAGGGTTGGATCATTCACCGGGATCACGCCGAGTGCGTCACCCGCTTCGTATTTGAGCCCGCTATCGGTCAAATCAAATTCAAAATGACGAATATCCTTCGCCGAATCCTCAGCGGAAAGGCGCTTATTGGTGATTAACGCTGCCGCATACGGGTTCTGTTTGTTGCTGCCTGGGATCACCGGCGCTTCCGGCAGGTTATCCAGAGCGGCGCCGCTGCTACCGGCGCTGGCGGCAAACATCGGCATTGAACTCGCGATCCACTGATTGGATGGCTCTTCAAAGTCGATATCACAGTCAATACGATCGGTTACCCGGCTGGCGCCGAGCTGCTCAAGACGCATATCAAAGAATTTACCCGCCTGGCAGAACCCGTCATAGCCGGTGTCGCCAATCGCCAGTACGGCAAAGTGCATCTGCTCCAGACGCGGCGCGGTGCTGGCGGAAAGCGCCTGCCAGAATAGCTGGGCGTTATCCGGCATTTCGCCTTCACCATAGGTGGAGGTGACGATCAGGACATGACGCATGGTGGCGAACACTTCAATATCCACTTCGCCCAGACCCTGAACCACAGGCACCAGGCCTTTGGCACGTGCCGCTTTGGCGGCACTTTGTGCTAAGGCTTCAGCATTACCGGTTTGTGAACCAAACAGGATATGCAGCTGAGTGGTGGCAGCTGCCGCCGAACCGGCGGCAATCTGCTGCTTGTCTTCCAGTACCAGCAGGCGCGAATGTAGCCCGGCGAGGAAACCCGCCAGCCAATATTTCTGCTCACCATTAAATGGTGCATCTTCAGGAATATAAGGAATTTTCATGGGTTTTCTGTACTCAATCCCGTTTAAGCATGTTCAGTAAATATTCAATTATACCCGTCATACTTCAGGCGGCGGATGCGCTGGCGGCAAGCGCTTACCCCGGTCAGATAGCTATCTGTGCTGCCGGGGATCCGCAGTTTACCACCTTGCTGCCAGCCGAATTACTCCGGGTATTACAGGCTGGCAATCAGGAGAGTTTGCCGACCGCTGCCGCCAGTTCTGGCAGTGCGGCACGGGCAAACAGTTCCTCAAAGTCAGGCAGTCGTCCCAGAACCTGTCTGTTGCGTGCATCCTGATAAATTATCCAGCCATAAGTGGCCAGACTGTCCATTGAACGAATGTTACGTTGCGTCAGTGCTGCCTTGTAATCTGACATGCGTTTAGCGGCAATCAGGCAAGAAAGCTCTTCATCACTATAGTTTTCAATCGCAGCACGGGCATGACGCTGCAACTTACTGATTAACGAGAAATCTTCCGTCATCAACAGATTACGGACGGCTTTCTCCATCGCGGCATCTTCCACTGCCGTGCCTTTCGGCAGCCGTGAAAGCGCCAGCTGTTGCGCTGAACTGAGTACGGTATAGTTATTCAGCAACACGAACATTTCTGGTGTATCGGTTGCCCCATAAGCAGGTACCGCGCCATTGGCAATGGTATGCCCGTCACGCCAGGCATTTTTGAATTTCGTCACCTGATGGCTGGCCAGCGCAGTGGACAGCTCTTCCAGCAGATCCTTACGGGTTTTTGCTTTCAGGATTTCCGCGCTATCCTGGTAGAGCAGTAAGGAGCGCGGCATCACGTAGACAAAATTCTGGCACTCGGTTTCCCAGTGCTCCAGCAGCCAGGCTGCACGCACTGACCGGGTGGCTTCCAGATGCCAGTTAAGCATCGTCAGTACCGCCGCCTTGTGCACTCTTGCCATCTCATCATCTTCGGCAATTGAGCCAAACAGTACCGAGTCACCGGCGGCATGGCCCGCTAAGGCACCATACGGGTCGTACTGGTAGGCGAAACCGCCGCTCATACCATTACCAAATCCTTTACCGAAGGTACCCAGGTTAAGGATGGCGCCGTTAGTCATATATTCGCAGCAGAAATCACCGACCCCTTCGACCACCGCAGTGGCGCCGGAGTTACGTACCGCAAAGCGATCTCCCGCCTGGCCCTGCACAAACAGACGTCCGCCGGTGGCGCCAAACAGAGCAAAGTTACCAATCAGTACGTTACCGTCAGTATCCTGTGAACCACCGCCAGGCGATCTGACGACAATTTCGCCGCCGCATTGCCCTTTACCGACACCGTCATTACAGGTACCGCTGTGCTCCAGCCGCATCCCGTCATTGCAGAATACCCCGAACGACTGGCCAGCAGAGCCAGAGGTGGTAATATTGACTGTACCCGGAGCCAGATAACGGCGTCCACGATCATCACGCAGGGCCGCCGGAATCTTCTTCAGCTGCGCATCATCCAGCTGGTGATTGAGCATGCGCTCAATATCGATAGATAACTGGCCAGCGACGCTTTTGTTGCGGTTATTCAGCGTAATACCGTTGCCCAGATTGATTTCTGTGGCGCCTTCGGCAACCAGTTCCGCATTCAGCTGTTCTAACCAGCGGTCATCCAGCCCGAAATCTTTTTCCAGATAGACCGGATGGGCGATTTTCTGCTCCGGAACCACTGTCAGCATGGCGCGCAGATCGAGTCTGCCAACTTCACGCGGGTGCTCCATCAGGTGCAGTAAGTCAGAACGGCCACGCGCTTCACGCAGAGAACGCAGACCAAGTCTGGCCAGCATTTCGCGTACTTCATGTGCCACGTTGATAAAGTACTGCGCCAGCTGACGCGGGTCGCCATCAAATGCTTCTGCATTGGTGGTCAGACCGGCAGGGCATTTAACGTTACAGTTTTTCGCCATTACACACTTCAGCATCATCAATGCGGTGGTTCCGAACTCAAAACTGTCGCCGCCAAGCAGCGCCGATTTCATTACGTCGCTACCGGTTTGCTGTGCGCCGGAGCAACGTAAGATCACTTTCTCACGCAGGCCATTGGCACATAACGCCTGATGAACTTCGGCGATACCGATTTCCGCCACACGTCCGGTGTATTTCAGACTGGTTACCGAAGCCGCACCGGTACCACCGGTGTTACCGGCTACGTTAATCACATCTGCGCCGGCTTTCGCCACGCCGACGGCGATAGTGCCGATACCTTCTGATGACACCAGTTTTACAATAACGCGCACACGTGCCGCTTTGCAGTCATGGATCAGCTGCGCCAAATCTTCGATTGAATAGGTATCGTGGTGCGGAGGAGGGGAAACCAGCTCCACCCCAGGCGTACCGCCACGGGCCGCCGCGATTTCTACCGTTACTTTTGCCGACGGCAACTGACCGCCTTCACCTGGTTTTGCACCCTGGCCAATCTTGATCTCAAGCTCTTCCAGCATCGGGTCGGCGAGATAAGCCGCCCAGACGCCGAAGCGGCCGGAAGCCAGCTGCTTGATGCGCGATGCGCGGATAGTCCCGTGACGGGAGTAGTGTTCGCCACCTTCACCACAGTTACTCATACCGCCAACCATATTGGTGCCATGCGCCACCGCTTCGTGAGCCGGGGCTACCAGGGCGCCGTGACTCATGGCGCCCGAAGCAAAGGTGCGGGTGATTTCACTGGCTGGTTGCACTTCGCTTAACGGCAACGAAGGTGAGGTGGTGAAAATCAGTGACAGATAGTTAGCCGCTTTGCCGTGCGCGGTGAGCTGCAATGCGCCCGCCACGATTTCACAGCGCTCAATTTCACTGCTGAAGCGGTTTTTCAGGGCGGTAGCCAGTGCGGCCAGACGTTCGCTTTCCGGTTTCAGTCCGTCAATCGCGTCAGTCAGGCGCAGGGTGAATTGGCCGGCGCGCTCTTCGCTGGTTTCGCAAACCAGTCCGCGAATCGCAAAACCATTGTTAATTAACGCATAGCGTCCCAGTTTACGTGAGAACTCCGCGATGCTATCGACGTGGGTCAGGTCCGCCGGGAAGGCGAGAATATCACGCAGCGCCGCCGGACGACGTTTACGCTCTTCATGCATTAAGCTGGAGAACTGACGGTAATCCGGCGTAATGGTAAAGGCATCAATAACCTCGTTCGGAATACGTTCGAAGCTGCTGTCTTTAAATGATTTTGCTTTGATATTAAAGGCATTATCCAGCTTCGCCAGCGTTAGCAGACGAATAAACTGATCTTCTTCGCGCGGTTTATCGGCAAAGCGGATCGGTTGCTCGGTCATATCGATAAAGGTCCGCACCGCAATCGTACCGTACGAGTGACCGGCGCCTTCAGCACGTTCTTTAAACAGACCGAGCAGCGGAACTTCGGATTCGCCCTGAATCTTTAATGCGCTCTGATGCCAGTCCACCGCCATCTGGGCGATATTGGCAAAGCCTGCTCCGCCGACCGGTGTTCTGATATTCGGGAAATATTTGTGCAGCACCGGATCGGTGGTATCGAGGAAGTTCGGCTCAAAAAATTCGCCGCAACTGTAGCTCTCGACAGTACACAGGCCTACTTTGCCCATGGTTTTCATCAGTGCTTTTTCCGCCGCTTTGGCATAGCGTTTAAACGCCTTGTTGCCTTCCTCGCCTTCGCCATATTTCTCTTCGGCACGCATCTGCACACCCAGCGGGTAGATTGCGGAGGCGCCAAAGCCGAGAGCAGCGGCAATGTGGTGCGATGAAATACTCTGGCCGCTCTCAACCACCAGCGAGACGTCAAGACGCAGACCTTCCTGCACCAGGCGCTGGTTAATGGCGGAAACGACCAGCAGCATTGGCATTGCGGCACGGGTAGAGGAGACATGGCGATCGGTAATAACCGCGATTCCCCCTTGCTGACGGGCAAAGTCGACCACCTGCTGTGCCAGATCATCGATAGCGTTTTCCAGCGCTTGCGCATTGTTAGCACGGCTTTGCGCATCGCTGCCGATCACTGGCTGATAAAGCATTTCAAAACGTGCATAGGGGGCAACGTTCTGCTCGCGTAGCTGCAGCATATCCAGATGGGTCAGGATTGGGGTTGGCACAATAATCTGCCGTCCCTTACTCCGTCCCAGATGCGGTTTGGCCCCGAGGGCAACGCGCAGCGTCATGCCGTCAACTTCACGAATGGAGTCTAATGGCGGGTTAGTGACCTGGGCAAAGCGTTGTGAGAAGTAGTGCGCCATTCCCCCTTCATGATCGGATAATCCATTGATCGCGTTGCCATAGCCCATGGCTGAAATTTTTTCAGCACCGGTGTTTAGCATCGGATCCATCATGAATTTGAAGCTTTCCTGATTGAAGTAGTAAGCCACAAAACGCTGATAGGTCTTCAGATCGCCGCTATAACGCAGTGGCGAACCCTGTTCTTCCGCAGGAATGACCGGCAGATCTTTTAATGTAACGCGCGATTGCGCCAGCAGCGTCGGGTAATCCTGTTCAGCCGCCAGTTTCTCCAGCGCCTCGACGGTGGTGTAGCTGCGTTTGGCGCCGTGATCGTAATAGAGCATGCCGCCCGCTTCGATACGTCCGCGTCTTAATACACTCTCCGGCGGGAAGGCGATCTGACCGGCTTCTGACATGGCGCCGATATACTCCGCCGTTTCCACTGAGCGCAACGGGCGCAGGCCGAGACGGTCGAGACGTGCGCCGATAATTTCGCCATTCCCGAAGATCAGTGCCGCCGGGCCATCATTCTTCTCTTCATATAAGGAGAAGTATTCGAGCATCGCGCGAACATTCGGCGATAAGGAGTCATCATTTTCCCAGGCGGGTGGCATCATCGACACTACCGCGGTGATCAGATCCAGATCGTCTTCCATCAGACGGCTATGGATGCTCTGATCGAGGCGCGAACTGTCGGACTGGCCTTTGGGACGCACAATTTTCTTGCCACGCGCCAACGCCAGGGCCGCTTCAGCAATACGGTTTTTGCGGTCGGTATTCAGCTCGCCGTTATGCGCCATCAGACGGAACGGTTGCGCCATCGTGGTGTGCGGATCGGTGTTGGTAGAAAAACGGGTATGGAAAAACAGACCGCGCACCTGGTGATCCGGATCGGTCAGATCCTGGAAATAAGGGATCACTTCATTGGAGTTCAGGCGTGCTTTAAATACCTGCGTCCGCGAGGAGAGAGAAAGCGGATACAGCCCGCCAAATTCACTCTCGGTAAAGGCACGAGACTCGATATCAAGCAGTGCGCGGTAGATACGTTTTTCAAACTCGCTCTGATCGGCGATATCCTGCGGGGCAGTGAACACCCACTGGACAATCGGTAACTGGAATTGGACGGCTGCCGGACGCAGAATGCTGGCATCCAGTGGCATTTCACGTTTTAACAGGGTGGTAAGGCCGTAAGAAGCCAGGATGTCTTCTACCAGACGCTCTGCATTGGCGCGCAGTTCGATATCTTTCGGCACAAAGAAGTTGCCGACACCAAAGCGACCCGACTCCAGCGGCTGACCGGTAATTTTGCGGAAGAAGTGCAACGAGAGATCAACGTTGACCCCGGCTCCGTCGCCCACGCCTTCGGCTGACATGCCCCCGCGATGAGGTACGGTGCAAAGGGCGCTGTGCGCCATCTGCAGTATCTCATGGGTCTGCTCGCCGTCCTTACGGGTGAGGAAACCCACGCCACAGCTATCACTTTCATCTGCTGGATCATACAAGCCATAGGGATATGGGTTTGAATTGGACATCGAGGGCCTCCTTAATTACTGCTGTGACATTACCACGTTGTTTCAGGCACAGAGCGCAGCTGAGTAGACTCCCGGGCTCTGTATCATTTGTTTAACCGCTAACCAGCGGACGCCGTTACTCCGAGCATTTCACCTAAAGACATTATAAAAGTCAGTCAATGGGGCTGCTCTCTATTTCCGGGTCTCATAAGTAGAGATAACTTGCATCATGCGGGAGTCTTCTTGCTGCATAGATATGCCGAGACACTGGCCCGTTAGGAAAGCTTCCAGCGGATTTCCAACTTATCGGGAAAGCGTACAGAGGTCAAATACGGTTCTTACTTATGCTTTTTCAGGCTTTATTGCAGTTATCTACATGTAATATATCAATTTGTTGCCAAATTTTATCCGGATCGGGGGGCATATGGCTGCCAGTGAAATGTGAACTGACTCACTATAGTGCAGTGAGCAAATACCTGCACCATGCTGGTGCTGACTTCAATTATAGCATTATCTGCTGATAAACCCCGCAAAATCGCAGGATGAGACTGTTTTTAAACTGAACGGATATTTGAATCAAATAGCGGCTCATCATTAGTAAAATTAATCATGCTAAACATGATTAAAACATCGCTAAAGATGAATGGTTATTCGTTTTGATACGGGGAGGCCAGATGACAGAACAAGGTCATCACATTGAAAAGCAGTAGTTACGGACAATTGCCCATTTACCGAGGCGGCCCAACAGATTATGCGGTTGCAAAAATTAGTCAATACCTTTTCTGTGGTAAATGCGTTAAACCACGCCGGCTGCGGCTTTCGCACTATTCTGGTGCAAGTTTGCCATGGTATTCGCCGGTGCGGCGTCGCCGCGTTCAGGGTGAAAGTACGATATGATGATGCGTATCGACCAGGAAGGAAGCTGTTATGAAGCAAATTCGGTTATTAGCGCAGTATTACGTTGATTTGATGGTCAAACTGGGACTGGTACGCTTTTCGCTATTGCTGGCCTCAGCGCTGGTGGTACTGGCGATGGTGGTGCAGATGGCGGTGACCATGTTGCTGCGTGGCCACGTGGAAAGTATCGATATGGTGCGCTCAGTATTCTTTGGTCTGTTGATCACCCCCTGGGCGGTCTATTTCCTCTCGGTGGTGGTCGAGCAGCTGGAAGAGTCGCGACAGCGTCTGGCCCGGCTGGTGGATAAGCTGGAGGAGATGCGTCATCGCGATCTCGAACTCAATCAGCAGATGCAGGGCAATATCACCCAACTTAACCAGGAGATCGCCGACCGTATCAAAGCGGAGGAGGCGCGCCTGCAGGTGATGGCCAAGCTGAAGGAAGAGATGGCGCGGCGTGAACAGGCGCAAATCGAGCTGGAGCAACAGTCTTCATTTCTGCGCTCTTTCCTTGATGCTTCCCCGGATCTGGTGTTCTACCGCAATATCGATCAACAGTTTTCCGGCTGTAACCGCGCGATGGAGCTGCTTACCGGCAAAAGTGAAAAGCAGCTGATTGGCCTGACGCCGAAGGATGTTTATGACGACGAGGCGGCGACCAAGGTGCTGGAGACGGACGAGAAAGTGTTCCGCCATAACGTGTCGCTGACCTATGAACAGTGGCTGGAATATCCGGATGGTCGCAAAGCCTGTTTTGAAATTCGTAAAGTGCCCTATTACGACCGCGTGGGTAAACGTAGCGGACTGATGGGGTTCGGGCGCGATATTACCGAGCGTAAACGCTATCAGGACGCGTTAGAGAACGCCAGCAGGGAAAAGACTACATTTATCTCTACCATCAGCCACGAGCTGCGTACGCCGCTTAACGGCATTGTTGGTCTGAGCCGTATCCTGCTTGATACCGATCTGAATCCGGAACAGCTGAAGTATCTGAAAACCATTCATGTGTCGGCGATCACGCTCGGCAATATTTTTAATGATGTGATTGAGATGGATAAAATTGAGCGTCGCAAAGTGCAGCTTGATAATCAGCCGCTCGATTTTACCAGTTTTATCGCCGATCTTGAGAACCTCTCCGGGCTGCTGGTACAGCCGAAGGGGCTGAAGTTTATCCTGCGGCCGGAACAGCCGCTGCCGCATAAAATTATTGCGGACGGCACGCGTCTGCGGCAGATCCTGTGGAATTTAATTGGCAATGCGGTGAAGTTCACGCAGCAGGGCGAGATTGTGGTACGCGTCAAATACCAGCCGCAGGGCGAGCGGCTGCGCTTTGAAGTGCAGGACTCCGGTATGGGGATCCCGCAGGACGAGCAGGACAAAATCTTCGCCATGTATTACCAGGTAAAAGATCAGCACGGCGGTAAACCGGCGACCGGTACCGGTATCGGCCTGGCGGTGTCGCGCCGGCTGGCGCAGAACATGGGCGGCGATATTACCGTGCAGAGCGCGCCGGGGCAGGGGTCCTGTTTTACCGTTGAGATTAATGCGCCACAGATCGCCGAAGCGCCAGAGGACGATCGCTCTGAAGACGAAATGCCGCTTCCCGCGCTGCATGTGTTGCTGGTGGAAGATATTGAACTGAATGTGGTGGTCGCGCGTTCAGTGCTGGAGAAGCTGGGCAATAGTGTGGAAGTGGCAATGACCGGCGGCGCGGCGCTGGAGATGTTCGATCCCGACGAGTTTGATCTGGTCCTGCTGGATATCCAGCTGCCGGATATGACCGGGCTGGATGTCGCGCGTGCTATTCATCAGCGCTTTGCCAACCGGCGCCTGCCACCGCTGGTCGCGTTGACCGCCAATGTGCTGAAAGATAAACGTGAGTATCTTGATGCCGGAATGGATGATGTTCTCAGCAAGCCGCTGGCAGTACCAGCGCTTACTGCCATGATTAAGAAATACTGGGACTGGCAGGAAAGTGACGACAGCGACGAAAGTGAGGAGAACATAGCGGTGGATGAGAAAAAACTGGCATTACTCGATGTGCCAATGCTTGAGCAATATATCGAACTGGTAGGACCGTCATTAATTCATCAAAGCCTGGCGATGTTTGAACAGATGATGCCGGGTTACCTGGCGGTGCTCGACTCCAATATGATGGCGCGCGATCAGAAAGGCATAGCGGAAGAGGGGCATAAAATTAAGGGGGCAGCCGGATCGGTAGGGTTACAGCACCTGCAACTGCTGGCGAAACAGATTCAGAGCCCGGAATTACCGGCATGGTGGGACAACGTGCAGGAATGGATTGATGAGCTGAAACAGGAGTGGCGGCATGATGTGGCGGTGCTGCGCGAATGGGTTCAGGATGCCGAAAAAAAATGACCCCGACCGAGGCCGGGGTGCGCGAATACTGCGCCAACACCAGGGAAAATGGGACCTGCGCTATTCTCATTCGAATTTAGGCGTGCACAGGCTCGGTATTGGTTAAAACGCTCAGAGACACCTTAGCAAATCCAGCAAAAGTTGTTACAAGATTCATTAAAATGTGTGATGTGGAGCAGCGTTTCCACACAGAAAACATTAATTTGCCAACACAGTCAAGAAAGGAATCAATTTGCACGCTATGTTGGCGTAATTTTGATCGATTGTGGTGTTTTTTCCGGCCGTAAAATTGACGAGTCGATCCTGAGCCAGGTGGTGGCCGGGCGCGCCGGGATGGGGCAATTTACTTTGTTGAGTTAAGGTTATAACCTACTGTAATAAATCATATTATCGGTAAAAATATGGCGAAGTTGCGCAGCGTTTTAGAGGATTCATTGCCAATTATCACAGCAAACATTTTAGCAGCCGATCAAGCTGACTCCGTTCAGCTAAACAGACTCATCGTACCAGGGTGCTTTGAGGCGGACAAAAAGCTCAGTCGCTTCGCTGTAGCGGATAAAAAGTGCGATAATGTTGCAACTTTGCAAAAACTTACCGATGAAATTTATAAGCAGGGCAAACCAATTGGCTTTGTCTGGGGTATGGCGGCACTGATTTTTCGGCGCTGCGCGGTTCAGCCTGAGGTTATTCCTGGAACCGATTCTATGGGTGCTGAACCGATTGAAGCGGTGGGCGGTATACCGCATTTCTGCACGGTTAACGAGATGGCAGTGGATATGATTGCATGAGAATAAACAAAGGGAAGCTATTACAGCAGCTGAAATTCTGGTCTCTGCGTGTGGTATCCGGCGTGCTGGGCTTGTGGGTCGCCGGTATTGTACTGTTTGCCTTTCTGCCAGTACCTTTTTCGGCGGTGATGGTTGAACGTCAGCTCGGTGCGTGGCTGCAGGGTGATTTCGCTTATGTTGCTCACTCTGACTGGGTGGCGATGGATGATATTTCTCCGGCGATGCCGCTGGCGGTAATGGCCGCTGAGGATCAGAAGTTTCCGACCCACTGGGGGTTTGATATGGACGCGATTGCCTCGGCGCTGGATCATAACGAGCGTTCCGGGCGCATCCGTGGTGCTTCTACCCTGTCGCAGCAGACGGCGAAAAATATGTTTCTCTGGGATGGCCGCAGCTGGTTGCGCAAAGGTCTGGAAGCCGGGTTAACGCTGGGTATTGAGGTCGTATGGACCAAGCGGCGTGTGCTGACGGTTTATCTGAACATTGCGGAATTTGGTGAGGGGGTGTTTGGGGTGGAAGCCGCCGCGCAGCGCTATTTTCATAAACCTGCCAGCAAGCTGACGCAGTCAGAAGCGGCATTGCTGGCGGCAGTGCTGCCGAACCCGCTGCGTTTTAACGCCGCTGCGCCGTCAGGCTATGTGCGGCAGCGGCAGCAATGGATTATGCGCCAGATGCACCAGCTGGGCGGCGAAGAATTTTTACGCGAGCATAAACTGAATTGATATGGTCGGCGGCCCCGTAGGGGAGGCATTTATGCCTCCCGTCTCAATGATTTGCACCGGCCATCATGAAGGCATTTATGCCTCCCGTCTCAATGATTTGCACCGGCCATCATGAAGGCATTTATGCCTCCCGTCTCAATGATTTGCACCGGCCATCATGAAGGCATTTATGCCTCCCGTCTTAATGATTTGCACCGGCCATGATGGAGGCATTTATGCCTCCCGTCTCAATGATTTGCACCGGCCATCATGGAGGCATTTATGCCGCGCGGACGCAGGTTTAATCCTCGTCAAAACCAGCATTAAACAACTCGATAACCGCCATCAGGGCCTTCTCTTCATCGGGTCCGCTGGCTTCAATTTCAATATGCCCGCCTTTTGCTGAATCCAGCATCAGCAACGCTATCACGCTGCTGGCTTCCGCTTCGGTACCGGCTTCGTTACGCAGCAAAACCTCGGCGTCGAAACTTTGTACCAATTCAAACAACTTCATCGCCGGGCGCGCGTGCATGCCCAGCCGGTTTTGAATTTCCACAGTTTGCTTTACGGTCATGATTTACGTTTTTCCAGCGTGCGATGGCGAGACTGAACATTTTTACCACGTGAACGGAAATAATCTGCCAGCTGCTCCGCAATGTAGACTGAACGGTGTTTGCCACCGGTACAGCCAATTGCCACCGTCAGGTAGCTGCGGTTATTGGTTTCCAGCATCGGCAGCCAGAGCTCAAGGTAACTGCGGGTTTGATAGATAAAGTTATGCACTTCGGTATGGCGATCGAGAAACGCCGCTACCGGGCGATCTAGACCGGTCATTGGACGCAGTTTCGGATCCCAGTGCGGGTTCGGCAAAAAGCGTACGTCGAACACATAGTCGGCATCAATCGGAATACCGTGTTTAAAGCCGAAGGATTCGAACACCATGGTCAGCTCACGTTCGCGTTTACCCAGCAGTCGCGTGCGCAGCATCTCAGCCAGTTCGTGCACTGACATCTCTGAGGTGTCGATAATCAGATCGGCACGCGAGCGTAACGGCTCCAGCAGATCGCTCTCTTCATCAATGGCGCTCTCCAGCGACAAATTTTTACTGGAGAGCGGGTGAAGACGTCGCGTATCGCTGTAACGCCGGATCAGGGTGTTACGATCGGCATCAAGAAACAGTAGCTGCGGCGAAAAGCTGTCAGGGAGACTGTTCAGCGCCTTCTCAAAAACCTCAGGCGATTCCGGCATGTTACGTACATCGATGCTGACCGCCGCAGATATGTTGCGATCGGCCAGTGAGTTCGCTAATTCAGGCAGTAACACTACCGGCAGGTTATCGACACAGTAAAAACCCATGTCCTCCAGTGCGCGCAGTGCAACCGATTTGCCTGAACCAGAACGACCGCTGACGATCATCAGCACCATTAAATATTCTCCCGATTAGAACGACCGAACAGCCGTGCAAAAATCTTATACCTTTCATCTTTCAAGTCGCAGGTGTCTTGCACTCCAGTGACCTATTGCTCTCAGTCGCTGGGAGATTCACTCGCTTACCGCCTTCCTGCAACCCGAAATCTATTGGCCAGAGTGGTTCTCTTCCTGACTCTCAGTAATGATCTGGTACAGCTCTTCATCGCTTTGCGCACTGCGCAAGCGGCGACAAACGGTTTTATCCGCCAGACGTTTCGCCACCAGTGATAGCGTATGCAAATGCGTTTTACACTGATCGGCCGGCACAAGCAGGGCGAACAGCAGATCCACAGGCTGATTATCAATGGCATCAAAAGCAATAGGCTGATCAAGGCGGATAAACACGCCCACCGCGCGCAGGGTATCCTCTTCCAGTTTACCGTGCGGTATAGCGATACCGTTACCGATGCCGGTACTCCCCATACGTTCGCGAGTCAGAATCGCTTCAAAGATGGTCTGGTGCGGAAGGTTCAGCTGTTTGGCTGCCAACTCGCTGATAATTTCCAGCGCCCGCTTTTTGCTCTGGCAGTGTACGCCGCTGCGGGTGCAGTCAACGCTCAGAACAGAGCTTAATTCCAGTGTTATATCATTGTTCATCATAGTTTCACTTACGTGTTCACTTATGCTGGCTCATCATCTTACTTTACTCGTCATCCGTCGGGAAAAGCAGCTATTTATTGCCGGCAATCTGTGCTGTTGGCCTGGCGCCGGGAGTAAGGCAGCGGGACGTTTCCCCTGCCATATCAAATGGGGCGAATCAATTCGCCCCGGGCCTTTGTCCAGTTACCGATCGAGCAAAGGTGAATTAGTGTTGTTTTAACTTGTCTTTATGTTTGGTCAGCTGCCGGGAGAGTTTATCAATTAACCCGTCAATTGCCGCGTACATATCCACCGCTTCCGAGGTTGCGTGCAACTCTCCTCCATTCACATGCAGCGTTGCATCAGCCACCTGGGTGACCTTTTCAACTTTCAGAACAATATAGACCTGATTTATTCGATCAAAATATTGTTCCAGTTTGGCAAATTTGCTATTCACGAAATCGCGTAACGGTTCAGTGATCTCAACATGTTGCCCTGTGATATTTAGCTGCATAGTGTCTTCCTTCTCAGTTCAGATCAAACCAATTGCTTGCGCTGGTTTGAAGGCGGGATGGATAAAGACTCTCGGTACTTTGCCACAGTGCGTCGCGCCACCATGATGCCCTGTTCAGATAGCATGGTAGTTAACTTGCTGTCGCTTAGCGGTTTAGCGGGATTCTCCGCCGAGATAAGTTTCTTCACCAGGGCGCGGATCGCGGTGGAAGAGGCTTCGCCTCCGCCCTCGGTATTCACATGGCTGGAGAAGAAATACTTCAGTTCAAAAATGCCACGCGGACTGTGAAGGTACTTCTGGGTGGTCACGCGCGAGATTGTTGATTCATGCATATCGACGGCGGAGGCAATATCTGCCAGCACCATCGGACGCATAAATTCTTCGCCCTGTTCGAAAAAGGCCTGTTGTTGTTCCACAATGCAGCGCGTCACCTTCAGTAAGGTGTCATTGCGGCTTTCCAGGCTCTTAATCAGCCATTTGGCTTCTTGCAGGTTGCTGCGGATAAATTGGGTATCGCTGTCGTTGCGGGTGCCGCCACCGAGTGAGGCGTAATGCTGGTTGATTTTCAGGCGTGGCACGCTGTCCGCATTCAGTTCGACTACCCAGCGAACGCCGATTTTACGCACCAGCACGTCCGGGATAACATATTCCGGCTCGCTGGTATTGATCGACTGGCCTGGACGCGGATCGAGTGACTGGATCAGCATCATCGCGCCTTTCAGTACCTCTTCCTTCAGCCGGGTGACGCGCATCAGGCTGCGGAAATCATGATTGGCCAGCAGATCGAGATGCTCACTAACGATTAAACGCGCTTCTTTCAGCAACGGCGCATCAGCAGGGTATTGGGACAGCTGAACCAGCAGACAATCGCGCAGATCGCGGGCGCCAACGCCGATCGGATCAAAGCGCTGGATACGTTTCAGCACCGCTTCCACTTCATCCATCGCCAGATCTTCATCACCAATGCTGTCGCGGATCTCTTCGAGGCTGGCGGTAAGGTAGCCGGTGTCGTCAATCGCATCGACGATTGAGGTGGCGATAGCCCGATCGGTATCGGTAAAGGGGGTCAGTTCAACCTGCCACATCAGATAGTCCTGCAGTGTCTGAGTGGTCTCGCCCTGATAAACCGGCAGTTCTTCGTCATGATAATCGGTACCGGTACCTGAGGGGGTACCTGCGGTATAAATCTCATCCCAGGTTGCATCAAGCGGTAGCTCTTCCGGCATATCCTTCTGTTCAAGCGCTTCGCGGGTATCAAGAGCTTCACTCTCCTGATATTCGCGCGCGTCAATCTCTTCATGGATGTCGGTTTGCTCAAGCAATGGGTTGCTTTCCAGCGCCAGCTGTATTTCCTGCTGGAGTTCAAGCGTAGAAAGTTGCAGCAAACGAATGGCCTGCTGCAATTGCGGCGTCATCGCTAGCTGTTGGCTAAGCCTGAGTTGCAAACCTTGCTTCATATTCAGGATACAAATTCCTAAGAAAACATGCGTGAAACAAACACCATATCAGAGTCTGAACTCTTCACCCAAATAGACGCGCTTAACTTGTTCATCAGCCAGTACTTCTTCAGGGGTCCCATGGGCAATCAGATGCCCCTGACTGACAATATACGCCCGCTCACACACCGCCAGCGTTTCGCGGACGTTGTGGTCGGTAATCAAAACACCCAGCCCGCTGTCACGCAGATGCTCGATAATTTTTTTTATATCAATTACCGAGATCGGGTCGACGCCGGCGAAGGGCTCATCCAGCAGGATAAATTTCGGATTGGCGGCCAGCGCACGTGCGATTTCCACACGGCGACGTTCACCACCGGAGAGCGACTGACCCATGTTGTCGCGCAGATGTTCGATATGAAACTCTTCCATCAGCTCTTTCGCACGGTCTTCGCGTTGCTCGCTGGTTAAGTCTTCACGAATCTGTAGTACTGCCATCAGGTTATCGTAGACGCTGAGACGCCGGAAAATGGAGGCTTCCTGCGGCAAATAGCCGATGCCACGGCGCGCACGGGCGTGCAGCGGCAGAATGCTGATATCTTCATCGTCGATGACAATGCGGCCTGCATCGCGCGGCACAATGCCCACCACCATGTAAAAGGTGGTGGTTTTACCGGCGCCGTTTGGCCCCAGCAAACCCACGATTTCGCCAGACTTAACTTGCAGACTGACATCTTCCACCACACGACGGCCTTTATAGGCCTTCGCCAGGTTTTCAGCGATTAATGTTGCCATAACGAATTAGTTACTCTTTTTTTGACCGTTAGACGGCGTGCCTTTGTCCTGCAGCTGCGAAGGTACCAGTACGGTAGTCACGCGTTTGCCACTGTTGCCATAGGCCTGCATCTTCTGCTCTTTCACCAAATAAGTGATGCGATCGCCCTTCACATTGCTATCAAGTTGTTCAAGGTAAGCATTACCGGTGAGCTCAACCAGATCTTTCGCCAGTTCATAGTGCATTTTCTGCGCATGGCCCTGTACCGGTTTACCGTTGTCTTGCATCTGGTAAAAAGTCGCCGGTTCGCCCCAGGCGTCAACGATAGTCTTGCTGCTATCGCCGCCCGGGCGTGTGACCACCACTTTATCCGCAGTAATTTTAATGGTGCCCTGGGTGACGATAACTTTGCCGGTAAAGGTTGCCACGTTGCCCTGCATATCAAGAGCCTGATTTTCCGAATCAATATTGACCGGCTTATCTGAATCGCCAGTCAGAGCAAAGGCGGGAAGGCTGGCGGCGAACAGTGCGCCGATAAGCAGTAACTTAAGACTGTGGTTGTGATGCATTTTGAATTTCATAAGAGGTTTTGACCTTTTCAAGCAACTCGGCAGTTTTCGTCCGCAAATTTCCACGCATCTTCATACCGGTAGAGTTAAAGCTGCGGCCATAAAGGGTGACCTGGTCTTCCGATGTGACATCCTGAGTGACCAGGTTTACCTGAGCATTATCGGTTTTAATTCGCTCAAGTTGAGAGTCCTGGGTAAGACTATTCACTTCGACATGACCATACAGATAGAGTTTACGGTCCTTCGTCAGTTTGGCTTTATCTGAGCGCACTGACCATGTTGGCACTTTGTTTTCGTCGTAGGTGGTCATAATGGGATTATCAAACCAGCTGACTTCATCCGCGGCAAAGTAGGTCACCTTATCCGATACCAGCTTATAATTCAGGCCGCCCAGCGGGTTGTAGACCACGGTACTGGAATTGGCACTGGTATAGGTCGGTTCCTGATTGTTACTGGCAACCTGCTCCTGATCGTCATTGCCCGTCAGATTCCAGCCGACCAGCACAATGGCAATCAGAGCCAGTAACAGCGTGATCCAACGCCTGGTTTTACTCATACAGATTGCCCTTTGGCGTCATCAAACTTATCCTGGGCGATCAAAATCAGATCGCAAATTTCGCGCACCGCTCCACGACCGCCAGCGATGCGGGTAACATAATCAGCGCGCGGCAACAGTATCGGATGTGCATCCGCGACGGCCACGCTTAATCCCACCCTCGCCATCACTGGCCAGTCGATCAAATCATCACCGATATAGGCAACCTGCTCCGGGTTTAGCGACAGTTTATCCAGAAGTTCGCTGAAGGCCAAAAGCTTATCCGACTGTCCCTGGTAAAGATGCGTAATGCCTAAAGTCTTACAGCGATCTTCCATCAGTTTGGCTTTGCGGCCGGTTATAATAGCGACTTCTACCGACGAGGTCAGCAAACAGCGAATACCATAGCCATCGCGTACGTTAAAAGCTTTCAGCTCTTCACCATTATTGCCCATATAGATCACGCCATCGGACATTACGCCATCCACATCACATATCAACAGGCGGATCTGTTTGGCTCGCGCCATCACCTCATGGCTGACTGCACCGTAGCAGGTATCGACGACTGCCTCTGTCTGGCTCATTGTTACTGGTTTCCTTTTCAGACTACGCCGGCGCGCAGCATGTCATGCATATGTACCACACCCAGCAATTGGTCGCCATCGGCAACCATCACTGCGGTAATGTGTTTGGTTTGCATCAAATTTAACGCATCGACCGCCAGCATATTAGGTCGCACGCGAATGCCGCCATGGGTCATGACGCTGGCAATCGAGGCATGCTGGAAGTCGATACCCATATCAAACACCCGACGCAAGTCGCCATCGGTGAAGATCCCTTCGATCTTCATCAGGTCGTTGACTATCACCGTCATACCGAGATTCTTGCGGGTGATCTCCAGCAACGCATCGCGCAGCGATGCCTCTTTACTGACATGAGGGATTTCATCGCCACCGTGCATAATATCCGCGACGCGCAGCAATAGTTTACGGCCCAGCGCGCCGCCAGGGTGGGAGAGCGCGAAATCCTCCGCCGTAAAGCCACGCGCTTTCAGCAGCGCGACCGCCAGGGCATCGCCCATGACTAACGCCGCAGTGGTGCTGGAGGTCGGCGCCAGTCCCAGCGGACAGGCTTCCTGCGGCACTTTGACGCATAAATGGATATCCGCCGCACGCCCCATGGCACTCTCCGGGCGGCTGGTAAGGCAAATTAGCGGCACATGCTGACGTTTCAGCACCGGGATCAGCGCGAGGATTTCAGCCGACTCACCGGAATTGGACAGGGCAATAACGATATCATTCGGGGTTACCATGCCGAGATCGCCGTGGCTGGCTTCGGCCGGATGGACGAAAAATGCCGGAGTACCGGTGCTGGCAAAGGTGGCTGCCATTTTTCTACCAATATGGCCTGATTTCCCCATGCCCATGACGATTACTTTGCCATGGCAATAGAACATCATTTCACAGGCACGGCTAAAATCGGCGTTGATATACTGGTCGAGCTCTTCAAGACCCTGACGTTCTATCTGCAGAACCTCTTTTCCTGCCTGCTGGAAGTCGAATCCGGGTTCAAGGTTGATATGCGACATTATGTTCAGTCCTTTCAATCAGATTGAGCTGTTCGGTAGCAGATAAAGTGTCGCTACCCAGCCAATGAAACCACACAGTAACAGCATGCCGGCAGCCCGCCCGATACGGCGACTACGCTGCAGACAAATAAGTGTAAACAGTGCGCTGACGCCAAGCATCACCCAGTAGTCACGCGCAAAGGCGTTGACATCAATGGTGCCCGGATGCGCCAGCGCCGGGATCCCCAGCACGATGGCTAAATTATAAATGTTCGAGCCAATCAGATTGCCGATGGCGATATCATCTTCGCCTTTTAGCGCGCCAGCGATCACCGTTGCCAGTTCCGGCAGGCTGGTGCCGACCGAAATAATGGTTAAACCAATCACCAACTCGCTGACGCCGAGATAGTCAGCAATCACCGTGGCATTGTCGATAACCATACGCGTCGACATCGGCAAAATAATCAGCGCGACTGCCAGCCAGAGAAAAGCCACGGTGTTGCCGGCATCATCGCGCGGCAGTTCCGCCAGTTGCTCGCGGGTAAGGGTATCGTTATTGTCACGTTCGGCGCGACGCGCAATTTTAATAATAAATGCCAGATAAACCGCCGCGATGGCGATCAGCGCCACGCCATCAATGCGGCTCAGGTGGTCATCAAACAGCATAAAACCACAGAGTAAGGTCACCAGTAGCATCAGCGGCAGTTCGCGCCGCACCAGGTTCGAGTGTACCGTTAACGGGTGGAGCAGCGCCGCGCCACCGAGGATCAACAGGATATTAGTGATATTGGAACCCATTGCGGTTCCCACGGCGATATCCATCTGGCCATGGCTGGCGGCAGAGAAGGAGACAATCATTTCCGGCAGCGAGGTGCCGATGCCAACCACGGTCATACCAATGATTAACGGCGGAACGCCTAACGAACGACATAAAATAGCGGCACTAAACACCAGACGATCTGCACCATAGACCAGTAAAACTAAACCGATAACTAATAGTGCCGTAGCTAAAAGCATGAAGAGTCCTTTGATCGGGTATAATCGTCGGCTTGCCTGATTCGACGTTAAGGCGTGAAACACAGAGAATGGCAGTGATTTTGACGGCCTGGGAGCAAAAAGTAAAATAAGGCTGTGCCCGATAATGCTGGCAGCAGCGATTGCGTATACCGCCGATGGCAGTTATTGCGACACTTTAGCGGTAAGTTTCTGTAAAAATGGCCGCCGCCGCCTGCAATACGCTACCATCGGCGGTAAATTAATATGCCTGAAAACTTGGGAAGGGTTAACGATGAGCCAGACGGCAACGAATTTGGTGGATGTGCGCGGAGTCAGTTTTTCGCGCGGTAACCGACCGATATTCGACAACATCTCGCTGACGGTGCCAAAAGGAAAAGTGACCGCGATTATGGGTCCTTCAGGCATTGGTAAAACCACACTGCTGCGTCTGATTGGCGGTCAGCTACAACCGGATGCCGGTGAAATCTGGTTTAATGGCGTGAATATTCCAACACTTTCACGTTCCCATCTGTATGAAACGCGTAAAAAAATGAGCATGTTGTTCCAGTCCGGCGCACTGTTTACCGATCTAACGGTCTATGAAAATGTCGCCTGGCCGTTGCGTGAACATACTCACCTGCCGAAAGCGCTGCTGCACAGTACGGTGATGATGAAACTGGAAGCGGTAGGCCTGCGCGGCGCCGCCTGGTTGAAACCCTCAGAGCTCTCTGGCGGTATGGCGCGTCGCGCCGCACTGGCGCGCGCCATTGCGCTCGAACCTGAACTGATTATGTTTGATGAGCCGTTTGTCGGTCAGGACCCGATCACTATGGGAGTGCTGGTGAAATTGATTGATGAACTCAACCATTCACTGGGGGTGACCTGCATCGTGGTTTCACATGATGTGCCAGAGGTATTGAGCATTGCGGATTACGCCTATATTGTTGCGGGACAAAAAGTTATCGCCCAGGGGACGCCGGGCGATCTGAACGAAAATGAGGATGCGCGAGTGCGCCAGTTTATTGATGGCATTGCTGACGGACCGGTGCCATTTCGTTTTCCCGCAGGGGATTACCTTACCGATTTAATCGGTTCAGGGAGCTAACTAACTGATGTTACTACGTGCGCTGGCATCATTCGGGCGACAGGGCATTAATACTTTTGCTTCTTTTGGTCGTGCCGGACTGATGCTGTTCCATGCCCTCGCAGGCAAACCTGAGTTTCGTAAACATGCGCCGCTGCTGATTAAACAGCTATACAGCGTTGGCGTGCTTTCATTGTTGATTATTATGGTATCCGGCCTGTTTATCGGCATGGTACTGGGGTTACAGGGCTATCTGGTTTTGACGACCTATAGCGCGGAAAACAGCCTTGGCATGCTGGTGGCGTTATCGCTGCTGCGTGAACTGGGGCCGGTGGTTACCGCGTTGCTGTTTGCCGGTCGTGCCGGCTCGGCACTTACTGCAGAAATCGGCCTGATGAAAGCCACTGAGCAACTTTCCAGTATGGAGATGATGGCGGTCGATCCCCTGCGGCGGGTGATTTCACCGCGCTTCTGGGCTGGCTTTATCAGCATGCCATTGCTGGCGCTGATTTTTACCGCCATCGGCATTTGGGGCGGTTCACTGGTGGGCGTTAACTGGAAGGGGATCGACAGTGGCTTCTTCTGGTCGGCGATGCAGAGCGCGGTCGATTTCCGCACAGATATCATCAACTGTGTGATTAAAAGCGCCGTATTTGCCCTTGCGGTGATGTGGATCGCGCTGTTTAACGGTTATGACGCTATTCCTACCTCGGAAGGGATCAGTCGGGCGACAACGCGCACAGTCGTGCATTCATCACTGGCGGTGCTCGGTATAGATTTTGTGCTGACGGCACTGATGTTTGGGAAATGATTCAATGCAAAGCAAGAAAAGTGAAATTTGGGTAGGCGTGTTTATGCTGCTGGCGTTGGCCGCCATTGTGTTTCTCTGTCTGCGCGTTGCAGATGTGCAATCACTGGGAGCGCAGCCAACCTGGCGACTGTATGCCACCTTTGACAATATCGGTGGCCTGAAAAAAAATTCGCCGGTAAAAATTGGCGGTGTGGTGGTTGGCCGTGTCAGTGATATCAGTCTCGACCCCAAAACCTATTTGCCGCGCGTAAGTCTTGATATTGAAGATCAATACAATGATATTCCTGATACCAGTTCACTGGCGATTCGCACCTCAGGGCTGCTCGGCGAGCAGTTTTTAGCCCTGAATATCGGTTTTGACGATGCGGAAATGGGTACCGCGACGCTGAAAGATGGCGATACGCTGCAGGATACCAAATCCGCCATGGTGCTTGAGGATCTGATCGGACAGTTCCTGTATAAGAGCAGCGACAGCGCTGATAAAAATAAGCAACAGCAGAAAGCCCCGGCTGCGGGTTCCGCACCAGCTGCTGCAGTACCTGAACAACCATAAGAGGTCATAGTGCATGTTTAAACGTTTATTAATGGTGGCAATGCTGGCAATTGTGCCGCTGGCGGCTACCGCAGCCGATCAAACCAACCCTTACAAACTGATGGATGAAGCGGCGACAAAAACCTTCACCCGTCTGAAAAATGAACAACAAAAAATTAAGCAGGACCCTGATTACCTGCGCCAAATTGTGCGCGAAGAGTTGCTGCCCTATGTGCAGATTAAATATGCCGGCGCGCTGGTTTTAGGTCGTTACTATAAAGATGCGACGCCCGCTCAGCGCGACGCCTATTTTAATGCCTTTGGCGCCTACCTTGAACAGGCTTATGGTCAGGCACTGGCAATGTATAACGGCCAGACCTACCAGATTGCGCCTGAACAGCCACTGGGCGACGCCAGTATTCTGGCCATTCGCGTCACTATTGTTGACCCTAACGGTCGCCCGCCGGTACGTCTTGATTTCCAGTGGCGTAAAAATACCCGCACCGGTGACTGGCAGGCGTATGACATGATCGCTGAAGGTGTCAGCATGATCACCACCAAACAGAATGAGTGGAGTGATACGCTGCGCCAGAAAGGGATTGATGGTCTGACTGAGCAGCTGAAATCCTATGCGGTGCAGCGAATTACGCTGGATCAGCAGAAAAAATGACCGAACTACTGAGCTGGCAGGTTGAAGCCTCAACCTTGCGCTTACAAGGCGAGCTGGATCGGGAGACGCTGCTGGCGTTATGGCAGCAGCGTGAAACCCTGAGCAGCGCCATCGATACCATTGATGTGTCGGCGCTGGATCGGGTCGATTCTGCCGGGCTGGCATTGCTGGTCCATCTGCGACAGATCCTGCAACAACAGGGGAAAACGCCGCTTTTTACTGGGGTTACCGATAAATTGCTGTCGTTAATTACCCTGTATAATTTGCAGCAAATCATTGTTTCCCCTGCTGAGTCTTAGGGATAAGCACTTTTACTGACCAGGCCTCTGAGACATCAGGGGCTTTTTGCTTGTTTAAGATAAATGCCGTTTCCTCTACTATGTCACACTGTTTACTGTCCACTTATTATCAAGCGAATTAGAGCCTCATGGAAAATAGTGAAATTCAGTCTGTGCTAATGAGCGCGTTACCGTTAGAAGAAGTTCATGTCACGGGTGATGGCAGCCATTTTCAGGTGGTTGCTGTTGGTGAGATGTTTGCGGAACTAAGCCGTGTAAAAAAGCAGCAGGCAGTGTATGCGCCACTGATGGAATATATTGCCGATAATCGCATTCATGCGGTGTCGATAAAAACCTACACGCCTGCAGAGTGGGCGCGCGACCGTAAGTTAAACGGTTTTTAAGCTGTACCGGCGTGGCTTGCACGTGAAAGCCGGCGGACAGCCGTTTAAGTTTCTGACAACAGAGAGCAGTTGCAATGGATAAATTTCGTGTACAGGGTCCAACCCGGCTGAGTGGTGAAGTGACAATCTCCGGAGCTAAAAACGCCGCGTTGCCGATCCTGTTCGCCGCTCTGCTGGCGGAGGAGCCGGTAGAGATTCAGAATGTCCCGAAACTGAAGGACATTGATACCACTATGAAGCTGCTCAGCCAGCTTGGTGTAAAAACCGAACGTAATGGCTCGGTACATATCGATGCCAGCGACGTTAATATCTTCTGTGCACCTTACGACCTGGTGAAAACCATGCGTGCATCCATTTGGGCGCTGGGCCCGCTGGTGGCGCGTTTTGGTCAGGGGCAGGTTTCCCTGCCGGGTGGCTGTGCCATCGGTGCTCGTCCGGTCGATCTGCATATCTCTGGCCTGGAGCAGTTGGGCGCGGAAATTAAACTGGAAGAGGGCTATGTTAAAGCTTCCGTTGATGGCCGCCTGAAAGGCGCACATATCGTGATGGATAAAGTCAGCGTTGGCGCGACGGTCACCATTATGAGTGCTGCCACCCTGGCTACCGGTACCACTATTATTGAGAATGCTGCGCGTGAGCCGGAAATTGTCGATACGGCTAATTTCCTCAATACCCTTGGGGCGAAAATCAGCGGCGCGGGTAGCGATCGTATTACTATCGAAGGCGTCGAGCGTTTAGGTGGCGGTGTATATCGGGTGCTGCCCGATCGCATCGAAACCGGCACCTTCCTGGTGGCCGCGGCTATTTCGCGCGGTAAAGTGCTGTGTCGCAATACCCGACCGGAAACGCTGGACGCGGTGCTGGCCAAACTGCGTGAAGCGGGGGCGGAAATTGAGACCGGCGCCGACTGGATCAGCCTGGATATGCATGGCAAGCGTCCGAAAGCGGTAACGCTGCGCACTGCGCCACATCCTGGTTTCCCGACCGATATGCAGGCACAGTTCACCCTGCTGAACCTGGTTGCTGAGGGTACCGGCGTAATTACCGAGACCATCTTCGAAAACCGCTTTATGCATGTGCCGGAGCTGATTCGTATGGGCGCGCATGCCGAAATCGAGAGCAATACCGTGATTTGCTACGGTACCGAGACACTGTCCGGCGCACAGGTAATGGCAACTGACTTACGCGCTTCGGCAAGCCTGGTGCTGGCGGGTTGTATTGCGGAAGGCACCACGATTGTGGATCGTATTTACCATATCGATCGTGGCTATGAGCATATCGAAGATAAGCTGATGGCGCTGGGTGCCAATATTCAACGCATTAGCGGCGAATAAATCTCAGCTGGATTGCCCATATACTATGGGCAATCCGGTTTTAGTTTGCCATTGAGTTAGTGACGGAGTTGTTGTAGCTCATCGGGTGTCAGGCCCGTGGTTTTCATCACCAACGATGCTTCCAGCCCGTTTGCGAGCAGCGCCAGGGCAATTCTCAGTTTCTCCTGCTGTTTACCCAGCTCCATTCCTTCCTGATGTCCTTCCTGCCGTCCTTCATAGCGCAGTGCTTCTGCAATCGTCATCAGTTCCTCCTTATGTTGCGGTGAATGTTGTGCCAGCTTCCGTATAAAGGCTACCGCCTCTTCTGCCTCTGCCACCTGTAGCAGGTAGGTAATGGATAGCATTATTTGCTCTTTGGTATTGTAACCACTCTGTAGCAGCGTGGCCAGTTGCTCAAAAAAGCCGGCGATATCATGCTGGCGACGGCAGTGTTTCTGCATAAACTCAAGTAACGCTACCCGCCTGTGAGCCATAATTTCGTTATCAGGGATCACCGTAACGTCAACCAGGGGAAAGTTTTCGTTAAAAAGCTCCCTGGCCTGTTGCGGATTATCAAATAACTGTAGCCAGTTCATCGGATATGGATATGGGCTGTGCTGGCCGTGATAGAACAGGATTGGGATAACCAGCGGTATCCTGTTGTGGCCTTGATCAAGATGCCGCTGCATCGCTGCCAGGCTATAGCGCATCAGCCGCAAGGCCATATGCTTATCCGGAGAACTCTGGTGTTCAATCAGACAGTAGATATAGCCATCGCCACTATCCGTCCTCAGTGAGTAGAGTACATCTGAGTAAAGCGCCCGCAGATCCTTTTCAATAAAACTGCCTGATGCCAGCTGTAGGGTATCCAGCTGGCAATACTGCAGCAGTTTTGCGGGTAGATGGATCTGCAGAAAGTCCCTGGCGGTGTCTGCCTGGGTGAGAAATTGTTTAAATAGCGCATCATGTGGGGTAGGTGTCATTTCCATTTTTTCGCGACCTGTCATCCAGTCTGACATCCCCGCACTTTCACCTGAAACCAGCCCACGCCCGGCGGGTTAAAATCACGGCAGGCGCAAAAAGCGACTGCCGTGAACCGGGGTATGGATCAACTGTGGTGCGGGTTACGAATAAAATCATCAGCCTGGCTGGCTGATTCAGAGTGATTTATTGATCGTTATTGCGCATCAGCTTTTTACGATCGATCAGCTCTTGCGTATCCTGATCATAATAGCGACTGGGCCAGATAACCGCCGGGTGGATGGTAATGGCCTCGGCAATCAGCCATTCTCCTTTTGGCCAGGGGCGGGTTAGCGCGTTGGCTAATGTTGAAGAACTTAGCCCAGCCTGACGAGAAACTGCGGCAAGCGAAGTTCCACGTTTGCGTAATGCGGCAATAATATCCGCCGGGTGCCAGTCTTTATTCCTTGTTGGCATAAACAATCCTCCATTTATAAAGTCCATTTATTAAACTCAGTACCACGCTGAATGAGGTAACTGGCTATTTTATAGCAATTTATTTCCATAAATTTCCAGTAAGTTTTCAGTCAAAGCGGAGAATTGTGGTTTAGTACGCAGAGGGAATGAAATTGAATGCAATAACTGGGGGGGGGGGGCGCCGGTGGGGGGAGCACGGGGATCGCGTTTGCTCTCCCCGGGCAGCTCAGAACTCGCGTTGTACCGACATATGAGCCAGCGCTTCCAGCGCACTGCGCCATGGCGACTCGGGCAACGCTTTCAGGGCGGAGATCGCTTTATCCGCTTCCTGTTCCGCACGGTCGCGTGTCCATTTCAGCGAACCGCACTGACGCATTGTTTCCAGAACAGGTTCCAGTAAATGACGACCATTCCCCTCTTCAATCGCCTGGCGAATCATCGCGGCCTGCGCAGCATTACCGTGTTGCATCGCATGCAGTAGCGGCAGGGTCGGTTTGCCTTCACTCAGATCGTCACCGACATTTTTACCCAGCGTTTGACCATCTGCACTGTAATCGAGTAGATCGTCAATCAGCTGAAAAGCGGTGCCGATATAGCGGCCATAGTCCTGCAGGGCTTTCTCCTGTTCGCTGCTGGCATCTGCGAGGATCGCCGACGATTGCGCCGCTGCCTCGAATAAGCGCGCCGTTTTGCTGTAGATCACCCGCATATAGCTCTCTTCGGTGATATCGGGATCATTACAGTTCATTAGCTGCAGGACTTCACCTTCCGCAATGACGTTAACGGCTTCTGACATCAGTGCCAGCACGCGCAGCGAGCCGAGGCTGGTCATCATCTGGAAAGCGCGCGTATAGATAAAATCGCCCACCAGAACGCTGGCAGCATTGCCAAAGGCCGCATTGGCGGTAGCTTTACCACGGCGCATATCGGATTCATCCACCACATCGTCATGTAACAGCGTCGCGGTGTGGATAAACTCGATCAACGCCGCCACGGTGACGTGCTGCTTGCCCGTATAGTTGATGGCACGTGCGGCGAGCACCGCGATCATCGGACGAATACGTTTTCCCCCTCCGCTGATGATGTAATATCCCAACTGATTGATGAGAGAAACATCTGAATTCAGTTGCTCGAGGATTGTCTCGTTGACGGCCGCCATATCCTGCGCGGTTAATTCATTTATCTGTTCTAAGTTCATCAGTCTGTTCAGCTATCGCTCTGTTCACTGCTATACCCGTCATATTTCAAACTGCAGGTGCGCTGGCTGCACTCGCTCACTCCAGCCACAGAGTTGTTATCTGTGCTCCCGGGGATGTGCGGGCGGGCCGTTTTCCTGCCTTTCGAATTATTTAGGGTCATGATAAGCGCCTTATGCGTGCTCGCGGCAAGTAATGTATTACAGATTGTACTTGAAAAACGAGGCGGATAAACGCCCACAATCACGCTGCGTTTTTTTTCTGCAATCCTTTGCATTGGACTCTTGTCAACCGCCGGGAATTTGCGTAGAATTCGCGCCCTATTGTGAATATTTATAGCGCCGCCTGAATATTAAAAGAAGGCAAGCGCGGAAAGCGGAGTTTTATATGTACGCGGTTTTCCAAAGTGGTGGTAAACAACACCGAGTAAGCGAAGGTCAGACCGTTCGCCTGGAAAAGCTGGACATCGCAACCGGCGAAACCATTGAGTTCGATCAGGTTCTGATGATTGCAAACGGCGAAGACGTTCAGATCGGCGCACCATTAGTTTCTGGCGGCCTGATTAAAGCAGAAATCGTTGCTCACGGACGTGGCGAGAAAATTAAGATTGTTAAGTTTCGTCGTCGTAAGCACTACCGTAAGCAGCAAGGCCACCGTCAGTGGTTCACTGATGTGAAAATCACTGGCATCAGCGCCTAAGAGGAGATCTGACAAATGGCACACAAAAAGGCTGGCGGCTCCACTCGTAACGGTCGCGATTCCAATGCAAAACGCCTCGGCGTTAAGCGTTTCGGTGGCGAATCAGTTCTGGCTGGTAGCATCATCGTTCGTCAGCGTGGCACTAAATTCCACGCAGGCAGCAACGTAGGTTGCGGTCGTGACCATACCCTGTTTGCAACTGCAGACGGCAAGGTCAAATTCGAAGTTAAAGGCCCGAACAACCGTAAATATATCAGCATCGTTGCTGAGTAAGGTTTTCGCGTCATAAGCCGGACTGTATCAGACGGCTTTAACTGACGAAGATAAGCCCCGCATATGTTGCGGGGCTTTTTACATTCTGGTCTTTACTGACGGCAGGATGGCCGGCATGAAACAGCAGGCAGGAACAGGCATTGTACTGGCGCTGGTCACCGCCATGTGTTGGGGCTCGTTGCCCATCGCGATGAAGCAGGTGCTGGTGGTTATGGATCCCTTTACCATCGTGTTTTACCGCTTTTTACTGGCGGGGATGGGACTGCTGGTGATTCTGAGCCTAAAACGTCGACTACCACCGGTACATATTTGTCTGCGCCCGCGCTGGGCATTATTGCTGTTGATTGCCACCGGCGGTTTGCTGGGTAACTTTGTTCTGTTCAGCTCCTCGCTGAAGTTTCTCAGCCCGACGGCGTCGCAGGTGATTGCGCAACTGGCACCGGCAGGGATGATGATAGCCAGCGTCTTGATCCTGAAAGAGAAGATGCATAAGAGCCAGATTATTGGTGCAGTCACCTTAATCTGTGGTCTGGTGATGTTTTTTAATACCAGCCTGATCGAAATTTTTACCCGTCTGTCGGATTATACGCTGGGCGTAATATTTGGCGTCGGTGCGGCGGCAGTCTGGATCATCTATGGGGTGACGCAAAAAGTTCTGCTGCATCGTCTTGCCTCACAGCAAATCCTGTTTTTGCTGTACACTTTATGTGCTGTAGCATTGTTGCCATTGGCGCAGCCGGCTAAAGTGCTGCAGCTCAATGGCTGGCAGCTTACCTGCCTGTTGTTTTGCGGCCTGAATACTCTGGTCGGCTATGGCACGCTGGCGGAAGCTTATGCGCGCTGGCAGGCGGCGCAGGTCAGCGCTTTGATCACGTTGACCCCTTTGTTTACGCTGCTGTTTTCAGAATTATTATCGCTGGCCTGGCCCGACTTTTTTGCGACGCCGATACTGAACCTGCTGGGTTATATCGGCGCGGTGGTTGTGGTGGCTGGCGCCATGTTTTCCGCAATTGGTCATCGCTTGTGGCCTCGGCGGAACAAACCCGTCCCGGTGCCACCGCTCCGGTCAACGGGCGAATGATTTACGGAGAAGTAAAATGAAGTTTGTAGATGAAGCGACGATTCTGGCGGTCGCAGGTGACGGCGGTAATGGCTGCGTAAGCTTCCGTCGTGAAAAATATATCCCGAACGGCGGTCCCGATGGTGGCGACGGCGGGGATGGCGGTGACGTTTATATGGTCGCCGATGAAAACCTCAATACGTTAATCGATTATCGTTTTGAGAAATCTTTCCGTGCTGAACGTGGCCAGAATGGTCAGAGCCGTGACTGTACCGGCAAACGCGGTAAAGATATTGTGATCAAGGTGCCGGTTGGTACCCGTATTATCGATCAGGGAACCGGTGAAACCATCGGGGATATGACGCGCCATGAGCAAAAGCTGATGGTGGCGAAAGGCGGCTGGCATGGACTGGGCAATACCCGCTTTAAGTCTTCCGTTAACCGTTCGCCGCGTCAGAAAACCATGGGTACCGCTGGTGAGCAGCGTGATCTGCAGTTAGAACTGATGCTGCTGGCTGACGTCGGCATGCTCGGCCTGCCTAACGCCGGTAAATCGACCTTTATCCGCGCGGTTTCTGCTGCTAAGCCGAAAGTGGCCGACTATCCGTTTACCACGCTGGTGCCAAGCCTCGGCGTGGTGCGTATGGACAGCGAGCAGAGCTTTGTGATCGCGGATATTCCCGGCCTGATTGAAGGTGCGGCGGAAGGTGCGGGTCTGGGTATTCGCTTCCTGAAACACCTTGAGCGTTGTCGTGTACTGTTACACCTTATCGATTTGGCGCCGATTGATGAATCCGATCCGGTAGAAAATGCCCGCATCATTGTTGGCGAGCTGGAGAAATATAGCGATAAGCTGTTCCAGAAGCCACGCTGGCTGGTGTTTAACAAAGTTGACCTGCTGGACGAGGCTGAAGCCGCAACCCGCGCCAAAGCGATTGCGGAAGCGCTGGGCTGGGAAGATAAGTACTATCTGATCTCGGCAGCAAACCGTGCTGGTGTGAATGCGCTGTGCTGGGATGTGATGTCATTTATCATTGCCCATCCGAAAGAAGCAGCGGAAGAAGAGAAAAAACCCGAAAAAGTCGAATTTATGTGGGACGACTATCATCGCGAGCAACTGGCTGAAGCTGAAGCTGCCGTTGAAGACGATGATGACTGGGATGACGACTGGGATGAAGATGACGACGAAGGCGTCGAAATCATCTATCAGCGTTAATACCTCAGGGGCACATTTATGTGCCCCTGTTTGTTGTTTTCTGTCTCACTCTATAGCTGTCCTCCCCCTCGCTGCCCGACCAGCGCCCAACCTGATATCCCTGCTTACTCCGCTGATAACACCCTGAAACTGTCGCTTTCGCGGCGCTAAATTGTTTAGTTATGTAATCAATAATGACATTGATAATTATTTGTATTTGCAATACGGTGTTGCCGCTCACTGTTAACTGGTAACAATGAGTGTCATGGCCGGCCCCGCTGCGTGTGCTGAACTGGCGCGTACGGTTTTGCCTGTTTTCACGTTATGGCAGGGGGTTTGTCGTTCTTTCAGATGCACTACACATCAGTATTGTTGGTGAGGTCACATCGTTATCACATCCACGGTGTGGATTTTCCAGGATAATAAAATGAAGAAACTTTCGCGTTTATCTTTAGCAATTTTGATTGAACTCGGTATTGTCACCACGGCGCTTTCGTCTGCAGTACTGGCAGCAGAGGGCAACACCGCTGCCGTCACGCCGGCAGAAAGCGCTGATGCCAATGATGGCACTATGGTGGTCACCGCCGCGGAGCAAACGCTCCAGGCGCCGGGTGTTTCTACCATCACTGCCGATGAAATCAAGAAAAAACCGCCGGCGCGCGATGTCTCAGAAATTATTCGTACCATGCCGGGCGTCAACCTGACCGGTAACTCCACCAGTGGCCAGCGCGGTAATAATCGTCAGATCGATATCCGTGGTATGGGCCCGGAAAATACCCTGATGCTAATCGATGGCCGGCCGGTAACCAGCCGTAATTCGGTTCGTCTTGGCTGGCGTGGTGAACGTGACACCCGCGGAGACAGCAACTGGGTACCGCCAGAAATGATCGACCATATCGAAGTGATCCGTGGCCCGGCCGCGGCGCGTTACGGCAACGGTGCTGCCGGCGGCGTGGTCAATATCATTACCAAAAAAGAGAGTAATCAGTGGCATGGTTCATGGGACACCTACTTTAATGTGCCGCAGCACAGCGCAGAGGGTGCCACCAAACGTACTAACTTTAGCCTTACCGGTCCGCTGGGTGATGATGTTAGCTTCCGCATGTATGGTGGTTTAAGCAAAACCCAGGCCGATGCTCAGTATATTAACGAAGGACATCAGTCCCTGCGTACCGGCACCTATGCTGATACGGTACCGGCAGGGCGCGAAGGTTCGGTAAATAAAGATATTAACGGTTTGCTGCGCTGGGCCTTTGCGCCAATGCAGGCGCTGGAGTTCGAAGCGGGTTACAGCCGTCAGGGCAACCTGTATGCCGGCGATACGCAAAATACCAACACCAGTACCCTGGTGCAGGATCATTATGGCGATGAAACTAACCGTATGTATCGTCAGAACTTTGCCATCACCTGGACCGGCGCCTGGGATAATGGTGTCAGTACCAAAAACTTCGCTCAGTATGAAAATACCCGTAACTCACGAATGAATGAAGGGCTGGCGGGCGGTACCGAAGGTATCTTCGCCAATGATAATTTCTCCGATATTCAGCTGGATGATGTACTGCTGCACAGTGAGGTGAGCCTTCCTTTCGAATTGCTGGTGAATCAGACCGCCACCATCGGCACTGAATGGAATCAGCAGCGAATGAAGGATAACGCGTCGAATACTCAGGCGCTGTCCGGCGGAGATATTGACGGCATCAGCAGCAGCAACCGTAGCCCTTACTCTTCCGCCGAGATTTTCTCCCTGTTTGCGGAAGACAATATGGAGGTGACTGACAGCACCATGTTAGTGCCGGGGCTGCGTTTTGATCACCATAGCATCGTGGGCGATAACTGGAGCCCGTCGCTGAATCTGACGCAAGGCTTAACTGACGATTTCACGCTGAAAATGGGCATTGCCCGTGCTTATAAAGCGCCGAGTCTGTATCAGACCAACCCGAACTATGTGCTGTACAGCCGTGGTCAGGGTTGTGCCGCCAGTACCGGCGCCTGCTATTTGATGGGTAATGACGATCTGAAAGCAGAAACCAGCATTAACAAAGAGATCGGCCTTGAGTATAAGCATGAAGGCTATCAGGCTGGCATTACCTGGTTCCGTAACGATTACCGTAATAAGATTGAAGCAGGCTATCTGCCTTCCGGTACTTCGGATACGGGGGCGGCAGATGTGTATAAATGGGAGAACGTACCTAAAGCGGTGGTTGAAGGGCTGGAAGGGACCGTTAATATCCCGGTTAGCGAGAGCATCAGCTGGAATAACAACCTGACGTATATGTTGCAGAGTAAAAACAAGACCACCGGCGATCGTCTGTCGATTATTCCTGAATATACGCTGAACTCTACGCTGGCATGGCAGGCGATGCAGGATCTGTCGCTGCAAACCACCCTGACCTGGTATGGCCGTCAGACGCCGAAGAAGTACAACTATAAAGGGGAAGCGGTAACCGGAACTGAGCTGAGTGAAGTCAGTCCCTATTCCGTGATTGGCCTGAGCGGTACTTATGATGTCAATAAATACGCCAGCGTCACTCTCGGTATCGATAACCTGTTCGACAAGCGCCATTTCCGTGAGGGCAATGCGCAAACTACCGGCAGCTCGACCACCAATGCTTATATGTATGGCGCCGGCGCCAATACTTATAACGAGTCGGGGCGTACTTTCTATATGAGTCTTAACACTCACTTCTGATCGGCAACGGGGAAAGGTCACTTTCCCCGTTAATTACGGGTATTCGGTAACCAGCAGTTGGCTGAGAGCCCGCTGCGATCGCGGCGATTTTTCAGCTCCAGCCTGCCCCGATGAATTTGTACGATACGTACGACGATATTTAATCCCAGACCACTGCCGCCGTAGCGCTGATCCATGCGCAGAAAGGCTTTGGTGAGATCCTGCGCCGCGTTTTCATCGATCCCTGGTCCTTCATCCTGCACCGTCAGTTCCACTCCCTCGCCCTGAGCCGCCAGCAGCACGCTGATATGGCTGCCAACCGGACTGTAGCGCGAGGCGTTTTCCAGCAGATTACGCAGCATTAAACGAATCAGAACCGCATCACCCTCTACCGTCAGGGAGGTTTCCGCTGGCCATGCAAGGGTTTGCTCGCGCTGTTCCATCAGCTCATTCATCTCCTGCTGTAGCGGATCGATAATATCCTGGCTGAGATTGACGGTTTGATAGTGACCACTGGCTAACGCCTGACCTGCGCGTGACAACATCAGCAACTGTTCAATCACATGCATCAGCTGATCGATGCGTGCCACCAGCATTCCGGATTGCTTAACCCCAGCCTGTTGCAACAACTCCAGATGCAGCCGCAACCCGGCCAGCGGCGTGCGCAACTCATGGGAGGCATCAGCGGTAAACCGCCGCTCCTGTTGCAGCGTATGTTCAAGACGTCCCAGTAACTGGTTTAGCGAACTGGTCACCGCGACAATTTCGTCCATGTCGGAATAGAGCGGCAGAGGCGTAAGATTATAGGCAGTGCGTTCGGCAAGATTTTTCTGTAATAAATTCAGCGGGCGAATAATCCAGCTGATGGCCCAGAAAGAGAGCAGCAGCGTAAAGCAGACCATCACCAGCGAAGGCAATAGCAGCGAAGCGATGGCTTCGCGAATTTCGTTTTCTACATTATCGTTACGGGCATTGGCCGTCAGGGTTTCATTTACCAGAAAGCTGATTTGCTCACGGCTTTCATGCCACAGCCAGATGGCGCTCATTAACTGGCAGGTCAGCAATATTAACGCCAGCATAATCAGTAAGCGCCGACGCATACTATTCATGGGCGTTCTTCCAGCCGGTAACCTACGCCGCGCACGGTTTTGATCCGGTCTTTCCCCAGCTTACGGCGCAGATTATGTATATGCACCTCCAGGGTATTTGAACCGGTATCATCCTGCCAGCTGTACAGGTCCTGCTGCAACGTTTCACGGTGTACGGTTTCACCAATACGCATTAACAGGCGGGTCAGCAGCGCGAACTCTTTGGGGGTGATCTCAACCGCTATCTGCTCGACAAACACCTGCTGCGACGAGAGGTTTAGCGCCAGATCGCCATGCAGCAACTGATTATCGCTGCGCCCCTGATAGCGACGGATCAGCGCGCGTACCCGTGCTTTCAGCTCGACCAGCGCAAACGGCTTAATCAGATAGTCGTCGGCACCAGCATCCAGCCCGTTGACGCGATCTTCCAGCGTATCGCGAGCGGTCAGGATCAGCACCGGCAGATCGATTTTCTCGCGACGCCACTGACGCAGCAGATCGGTACCATCACGATCCGGCAGGCCTAAGTCGAGCACTACCAGGCTGTATTGCCCGCTGTGCAGCAATGCATCACCCTCTGCCGCTGTGGCTGCGCAATCCACTGCATGGCCTTCGCCCCTCATGGCCAGGGCGAGACCTTCTTGTAATAGCACGGCATCTTCAATAATCAGTACTTTCATGAGCACTCAGTTATTTTGGTAAACATCTCTGTATAAACGGCTCTCAAAGCGCACCAGTGGGATGCGGCGCTGGCGCTGATCCTGCGGTGGAACCGCATAGCCTGAGAGGAACTGTACAAAGGCAACCCGCTGACCACTGGCTGTAGTCAGGAACCCTGCCAGATTATAGACGCCCTGCAGCGAACCGGTTTTGGCGGAGAGCTTGCCATCGACTCCCGCTTCATGTAAACCACCGCGATAACGCAAGGTTCCGTCGTACCCTGACAGCGGCAACATAGATATAATATTAAGTTGTTGATCGTTTTGTGCAATATATTGTAGTACCTGCATCATGGTGGCAGGTGAAATTAAATCATGACGTGACAGGCCGGAACCATCCACCTGAACGCTGTTGCCGAGATCAATATTGGCTTTCTGGCGTAAGATCTGGCGTACTGCATCCTGCCCCGCGCGCCAGGTGCCGGGCACGCTAAAGCGCTCGTGACCAATGGTACGAAATACCGTATCGGCAATCATATTGTCAGATTTTTTTAGCATGGTTTTCAGCAGATCGCGTAGCGGCGCGGATTGGGTTTGCGCCAGCACCGTTCCCGGCGCATTCTGCCGTTTTTCCCGCACCAGATGGCCAGAGTAATCAATGCCGGCATCCTGTAGCTCATCTTTCAGAATCGCCCCGGCATAGCTGGCGCCGTCCTGCACCGCGAACGCCAGCGGCAACGGATCGCTGCGCTGCGTCATACAGCCGGTAAGAGTAAAACGATTTAATTCGCCCGGCACCACGTCCAGTTCACAGTACTGTGCTTCCGGTGAGCCTTTTGCCAGGGTGCGCACATCGCTGAACATATTTACCGGATAATATGATGCTACACGGATAAATGCGTTATCACCCGCGTGCGGCGAACTGTACAGCGACACTGAAAAGCAGTTGCGGTCGACAATGGCCGCCGCTGGCGGGGCGCTGAAACACTGGGTCATATCATTCCATGGCCAGCCCGGGGCCTGGTCATGGCTGGCAAAGACCGAGGTATCAATTACCAGATTACCCTGAATATGCTGTACGCCCTGTTTTTTCAACACCGCGACCATATTGCGCAGATCCTGGCGCGTCAGCGTCGGGTCGCCGCCAAAGCGCGCGACCAGATCGCCACGCAGAGTGCCATCCGCCAGCGAGCCTTTACTCTCCAGGCTGGTGTGGAAACGGTACTCCGGCCCCAGTTGCAGCAGGGCCGCCAGGGCAGTGACCACTTTCATGGTGCTGGCCGGTAAAGCCATCTGTTGACCGTGATAATCAATGACTGGCGTGGTCGCGCCTATTTTCTGTACCAACAGCGCCAGGTTTGCTCCATCCGGCAGATATTGGCGGTATTCTTCAACGGGCGCAGCGTTTGCGTGCAGCATAAACGCGAAGGTTAATCCGGTAACAAGTCGTGAAAATCGCATAATCTCGCGGTAACTGACAGTAAACGAGCCGTCATACTACGGTGCATTGAGGTGCAAAGTAAACGATGACCCATAAGGAACTCTGGGTTAAAATACGTATCAAAATGCAAAACCGATCCTGACCCTGGGGATATTCTCCGGGTCAGGTTTCTTTTGTTTGCAATTCAGCAGTAAGCGCCGCAGAACGCGGTATCTGCAGTCACCCCGTCAGGATGACGACACTTTGAACAGGACAGATTACGAGGTATTGAGATGAACCAAATTCCGATGACGTTAAGGGGCGCAGAGAAATTGCGCGAAGAGCTCGAGGAGCTGAAAACCGTTAAACGCCCCAGAATTATTGCCTCAATCGCTGAAGCACGTGAGCATGGTGATTTGAAAGAGAATGCTGAATACCATGCTGCGCGTGAAGAGCAGGGCTTCTGTGAAGGCCGCATTCAGGAAATTGAAGCTAAACTTTCTAATGCGCAGGTGATCGACGTCACTAAAATGAACGCCAATGGTCGCGTTATCTTTGGTTCCACGGTTAGCGTATTAAACGTGGACAGTGATGAAGAGTTTACTTACCGCATTGTGGGTGATGATGAGGCGGATTTTAAACAGAACCTCATTTCCGTTAATTCGCCGATGGCACGTGGCCTGATCGGTAAAGAAGTGGACGATGTGGTGGTGATTAAGACCCCTGGCGGTGATGTCGAGTACGAAATTCTGAATATTCAGTACATCTGACCGCGTGCAGGCAACGATCTCAGCCGCTGGCCGTCCCGGTTCAGTTTGTTCCGCCGGCCATGCCGCTGAACAAATTATCCGCATTTGTCGACTGATGAGGGTGATTTGGGGCGATCGATTGTAAAGATAGGAAAAAGGCCGCAGTGCGGCCTTTTATCTGATGCAGGAGCATGGCACTTTTGCCATTAATGAGCCTTGAGCACAGGTTTGAATCCTGAAGCGCGTCGTTCAGGCCATTAACGCGGTATGGAAATCTTGCGTTCCTTTGATGGGCGATACAGCACCAGCGTTTTGCCGATTACCTGCACGTTACATGCACCCGTCTCGCGTACAATAGCCTCAACAACGAGGTTTTTGGTTTCACGGTCTTCCGTCGCGACTTTCACCTTGATTAGCTCATGGTGTTCGAGTGCTTGTTCGATCTCGGCCAGCACACCTTCGGTCAGGCCATTGTTACCCAGCATAACGACGGGCTTTAACGGATGGGCCAGGCCTTTCAGGTGCTGTTTTTGTTTGGTACTCAGATTCATCGTATTTTTTACTTACATTGGGATTGAAAACGGTACATTCTACCGCCATCTCGAGTGTATCACCAAACAGCAGAACCGTTTTAGGCGGTTTATTTATCGCTTATGATGAAGAATAGTTGGAAATTGTATGACTGGTAAAAAGCGTTCGGCCAGTTCCAGCCGCTGGCTGCAGGAACACTTTAGCGATAAATATGTGCTTCAGGCGCAGAAAAAAGGGTTGCGCTCGCGTGCCTGGTTTAAACTTGATGAAATACAGCAGAGTGACAAGCTGTTTAAACCGGGAATGACCGTCGTCGATCTTGGCGCGGCACCGGGTGGTTGGTCGCAATATGTGGTAACGCAGATTGGGACAAAAGGTCGTATTATCGCTTGTGATATTTTACCGATGGATCCTATCGTCGGTGTCGATTTCCTTCAGGGCGATTTTCGTGAAGAATTAGTGCTTAAGGCGCTGCTGGAACGCGTTGGTGAAGAAAAAGTTCAGGTTGTGATGTCAGATATGGCGCCCAACATGAGCGGTACACCTGCCGTTGATATTCCCCGGTCGATGTATTTAGTTGAACTGGCGCTGGAGATGTGTCGTGATGTTCTGGCACCTGGCGGCAGTTTTTTAGTGAAAGTATTTCAGGGAGATGGCTTTGATGAATACCTCCGGGAAATTCGCTCCCTGTTTACGAAAGTAAAAATTCGTAAGCCGGACGCTTCGCGCCTACGATCGCGTGAAGTGTACATTGTAGCGACAGGGCGCAAACTATAGCCAGAATAATTGGAATCGTGATAACAAACTACGATTCCAGGTTTGAAGGATATATAGTACCCTACGCTGTCTGTTAACACAGTTGTAATATGAGGTTAATCCCTTGAGTGACATGGCGAAAAACCTGATTCTCTGGTTGGTCATCGCAGTCGTGCTGATGTCTGTATTCCAGAGCTTTGGGCCCAGCGAGTCGAATGGCCGTAGGGTTGATTACTCAACCTTCCTGTCGGAAGTGAACCAGGATCAGGTCCGCGAGGCACGTATTAACGGGCGTGAAATCAACGTAACCAAAAAAGACAGTAATCGATACACGACCTACATCCCTGTCAACGATCCCAAGTTGCTCGATAACCTGTTGACCAAAAATGTAAAAGTTGTCGGTGAGCCGCCAGAAGAACCAAGCCTGCTGGCTTCGATCTTTATTTCATGGTTCCCGATGCTGTTGTTGATCGGTGTCTGGATCTTCTTTATGCGCCAGATGCAAGGCGGCGGCGGTAAGGGCGCGATGTCCTTCGGCAAAAGCAAAGCCCGCATGCTGACTGAAGATCAGATCAAAACCACCTTTGCCGACGTCGCAGGTTGTGACGAAGCGAAAGAGGAAGTCGCCGAGCTGGTGGAATACCTGCGCGAGCCGAGTCGCTTCCAGAAACTGGGTGGTAAAATTCCCAAAGGCGTGCTGATGGTGGGGCCGCCGGGTACCGGTAAAACTCTGCTGGCGAAAGCCATTGCCGGCGAAGCGAAAGTCCCATTCTTCACTATTTCCGGTTCTGACTTCGTGGAAATGTTCGTCGGTGTGGGTGCATCCCGCGTCCGTGATATGTTCGAACAAGCGAAGAAAGCCGCGCCTTGTATCATCTTTATCGATGAAATCGACGCCGTGGGCCGTCAACGTGGCGCCGGGTTAGGCGGTGGTCACGACGAACGTGAACAGACGCTGAACCAGATGCTGGTGGAGATGGATGGCTTCGAAGGTAATGAAGGCATTATCGTTATCGCCGCAACTAACCGTCCTGACGTGCTTGACCCGGCGTTACTGCGTCCGGGCCGTTTCGACCGTCAGGTGGTGGTAGGGTTACCGGATGTTCGTGGTCGTGAACAGATTCTGAAAGTCCATATGCGTCGTGTGCCACTGGCGACCGATGTTGATGCGTCAGTGATTGCGCGTGGTACCCCCGGCTTCTCCGGCGCCGATTTGGCTAACCTGGTCAACGAAGCGGCATTGTTTGCCGCGCGCGGCAATCGCCGTGTGGTATCGATGGTTGAGTTTGAAAAAGCCAAAGATAAAATCATGATGGGTGCGGAACGTCGCTCCATGGTGATGACGGAATCGCAGAAAGAGTCGACGGCGTATCATGAAGCAGGCCACGCGATTATTGGTCGTCTGGTGCCGGAACATGATCCGGTGCACAAAGTGACGATTATTCCGCGCGGACGGGCACTGGGTGTGACTTTCTTCCTGCCGGAAGGCGACGCGATTAGCGCCAGCCGGCAGAAACTGGAAAGTCAGATCTCCACATTGTACGGTGGCCGTCTGGCTGAAGAGATTATCTACGGCGTGGAACATGTTTCTACCGGGGCTTCTAACGACATTAAAGTCGCTACCAGCATCGCACGTAACATGGTTACACAGTGGGGCTTCTCGGAAAAATTGGGTCCGTTGCTGTATGCTGAAGAAGAGGGCGAAGTATTCCTTGGTCGTTCGGTAGCAAAAGCCAAGCATATGTCTGATGAGACTGCGCGCATTATCGACCAGGAAGTAAAATCTCTGGTTGAGCAGAACTATCAGCGCGCCCGTCGCCTTCTGAATGAAAATATGGACATTCTTCACGCGATGAAAGACGCGCTGATGAAGTATGAAACCATTGATGCGCCACAGATTGACGATTTGATGGCTCGTCGTGAGGTGCGTCCGCCAGCAGGCTGGGAAGAGGCAACGAACACCAACAATTCAGACAGTAACGGTACGCCGAAAGCGCCGCGTCCGGTCGATGAACCTCGTACGCCAAACCCAGGCAACACCATGTCTGAGCAGTTAGGCGACAAATAATTCGGATTTGTTGAATTGACTGACCTACCTGCAAAACCCCGGCGCTGACCGGGGTTTTTCTTTTTTTATCCAGGCGACATTAATGCCGGAAACCTTGTAGGGGAGTCACTTATGGCTCCCTCAGCTGCCAAAGATTGCCAGAGGAAAAGCAAAATGAAGCTACACGCCAGAAACTCGGTTTTGGATCTCTCATATCCGCAAGTGATGGGCATTTTGAATGTCACCCCAGACTCCTTTTCCGATGGTGGTCAACATAATTCACTGATTCAGGCGCTGACCCATGCCAATGAAATGATCAATGCCGGCGCCACCATCATTGATGTCGGCGGCGAGTCGACCCGGCCAGGGGCGGCGGAAGTGAGCGTGGAAGAGGAGCTGGAGCGGGTGATTCCGGTAGTCGAAGCTATCGCTCAGCGTTTTGAAGTGTGGATCTCGGTGGATACCTCCAAAGCGGAGGTGATCCGTGAGTCCGCGCGCGTGGGTGCTCATATCATTAATGATATTCGCTCGCTGCAGGAGCCTGGCGCGCTGGAGGCGGCGGCGCAAACCGGTCTGCCGGTTTGTCTGATGCATATGCAGGGCGATCCGCAGTCGATGCAGCAGGCGCCGCACTATGACAACCTGCTGGCGGAAGTGGATGCGTTTTTTGTGCAGCAGATCGCACGTTGCACCGCGGCAGGGATTAAAAAACAGCAGTTGCTGCTCGACCCGGGCTTTGGTTTCGGTAAGAATCTCTCTCACAATTATCAGCTGCTGGCACACCTGGCCGATCTGCATCACTTCGGTCTGCCGCTTTTAGTCGGTATGTCCCGTAAATCAATGGTAGGACAGCTACTGAATGTCGGGCCGACGCAGCGGTTAACCGGCAGTATTGCCTGTGCGGTGATTGCCGCGATGCAGGGCGCGCAAATTGTGCGCGTACATGATGTTAAAGAAACCGTCGAAGCGATGCGGGTTGTCGAAGCGACACGATCAGCGAAGGAATAGTAACGCTATGAGTAATCGTAAGTATTTTGGTACCGATGGGATCCGCGGCAAAGTGGGTGAGACACCGATTACCCCTGATTTTGTGCTGAAACTTGGCTGGGCGGCTGGCAAGGTGCTGGCGAGCCATGGCTCGAAGAAAATTATCATCGGTAAAGATACGCGCATTTCTGGTTACATGCTGGAGTCGGCGCTGGAAGCTGGCCTGGCCGCTGCGGGACTTTCCGCTGCCTTTACCGGGCCGATGCCGACCCCGGCGGTAGCTTATCTGACGCGTACCTTTCGCGCTGAAGCCGGGATTGTGATCTCCGCATCGCACAACCCTTTCGACGACAATGGCATTAAGTTCTTTTCGATTGATGGCACCAAATTGCCTGATGAAGTGGAAGAGGCGATTGAAGCCGAGATGGAAAAGCCTATCACCTGCGTTGACTCCGCAGAGCTGGGGCGCGCCAGCCGCATTGTGGATGCTGCCGGCCGTTATATTGAATTCTGTAAAGGGACCTTTCCCAGCGAGCTAAGCCTCAACGGACTGAAAATTGTGGTGGACTGTGCCAATGGCGCAACGTATCACATTGCCCCCAACGTGCTGCGTGAGCTGGGTGCGACGGTGATTGCGGTTGGCTGTCAGCCGGACGGCATGAATATTAATAAAGAGTGCGGCGCTACCGATGTACGCATGCTGCAGGCGCGGGTGCTGGCGGAGCAGGCCGATATCGGTCTGGCCTACGACGGTGACGGCGATCGCATTATGATGGTTGACCATCTTGGCAATAAAGTCGATGGCGATCAGATCCTGTATATTATTGCCCGGGAAGGTCTGCGCCAGGGTCAGCTGCGCGGTGGCGTGGTGGGTACGCTGATGAGCAATATCGGCCTTGAGCTGGCGCTGAAGCAGTTGGGTATTCCGTTTGTCCGCGCGAAAGTGGGTGACCGCTATGTGCTGGAGAAGCTGCAGGAAAAAGGCTGGCGCATCGGTGCGGAAAACTCCGGCCATGTGATCCTGCTGGACAAAACCACCACTGGCGACGGTATTGTCGCCGGTTTGCAGGTGCTTACCGCGATGGTTCGTAACCATATGACCCTGCACGACCTGTGCAGTGGTATGAAGTTGCTGCCCCAGATTCTGGTTAACGTCCGTTTCAGCGGTGACAACGATCCGCTGGAAGATGCCACGGTAAAAGAGATCACTGCCGGTGTAGAGCAAGAATTACGCGGGCGTGGTCGGGTGTTATTACGTAAGTCCGGCACCGAACCGCTGATCCGCGTGATGGTGGAAGGCGAAGATGAAGCGCAGGTTACCGCGCTGGCGCATCGCATTGCGGATGCGGTAAAGGCGGTTTAATTTGGCGGGCGGCAGACCTGAATGCCGCCTCTGTAACCGGTTAGTGGTTACTCCGCTGGGGAAGCTGTTTACCGATATTTGGTTGTTTAATCGCGCTTTTGCCGTTTTTTTCCGCAATCAGTTGCGGGCATTGAAATTGCGCTTGCGTGTACAGGGTCCTTTGGTTAGTATTCACACCCGCTTCTGGTGGGTAATGACGACAACATCCATTTGACTGGTTTGAAGCTTTTAATGTGCGGTAACCGCGCAAGGAACAGGTTGATTATGTACGAAGCTCTTCTGGTAATTTTCCTTATTGTGTCAATCGGCCTGGTAGGTCTGATCATGCTGCAACAAGGTAAAGGCGCTGATATGGGAGCCTCCTTCGGTGCAGGCGCTTCCGGCACACTGTTTGGTTCAAGCGGTTCAGGCAACTTTATGACCCGTATGACTGCAGTGCTGGCAACCCTGTTCTTCATTATCAGCCTGGTTCTGGGTAACCTGAACAGCAACAAAACAGTAAAAGGCAGCGAGTGGGAAAATCTCACGCAGCCAGCCCAGTCTGAACAGACTGCGCCAGCGAAACCGGCAACGCCGAATAGCGACATCCCGCGTTAAGCAGTCAGGTCGTTAATATTTCGATGCGACAGAAATAAAACAGTCGCCGTCTTAAAAAGTCGTTAAAATAGTGCCGAGGTGGTGGAATTGGTAGACACGCTACCTTGAGGTGGTAGTGCCCGATTGGGCTTACGGGTTCAAGTCCCGTCCTCGGTACCAAATCTCAGTATTACTTGCATTTAATGCATGTTCGGCGTAATATTCGCCACGTTTTCGGACGCGGGGTGGAGCAGCCTGGTAGCTCGTCGGGCTCATAACCCGAAGGTCGTCGGTTCAAATCCGGCCCCCGCAACCACTTTCCCTTAGAGTTCTTTTTCAAATATACTGTATGCATCTTAGGGCGCATTTCAGTGAGTTTTGAAAAAAATTCTTTTGGATTGTGTGCCGAGCCGCACTTGCGGCGTACAGGGTCCAGTCGCATTAAGCCCCGAATTTTCGGGGTTTTTTGTTATCAGGCTATCGTAACACTGGGCTATTAAGCCCTTTTTTTATGTCTTGGGGGTGGCCTTGTCCACATTAGAGCAAAAATTAACAGAGCTGATTTCGGCACCGGTAGAAGCGCTTGGCTACGAACTGGTAGGCATTGAGTTTGTGCGTGGTCGCACTTCCACGCTGCGCATCTATATTGATAGTGAAAACGGTATCAATGTTGATGATTGTGCTGATGTTAGCCATCAGGTGAGCGCAGTAATGGATGTCGAAGATCCCATCACCGTGGCCTATAACCTTGAAGTTTCCTCACCGGGCCTTGAACGCCCCCTGTTTACCGCAGCACACTACACGCAATTCATTGGCGAAGACGTCAGTCTGGTATTGCGTATGGCCGTACAAAACCGCCGCAAATGGCAGGGCATCATTAAATCTGTTGAAGGTGAAATGATCACTGTTACCGTTGAGGGTAGCGATGAAGTGTTCGCTCTGAGTAATATTCAGAAAGCGAACCTGGTCCCCCACTTTTAAACGTCCGGATTGAGGCTAACCAGGATGAACAAAGAAATCTTAGCTGTTGTAGAGGCAGTTTCTAACGAAAAATCCCTCCCGCGCGAGAAGATTTTCGAAGCGCTGGAGAGCGCGCTTGCCACTGCGACCAAGAAAAAATACGAACAAGAGATCGATGTTCGCGTTAGCATCGATCGTAAAAGCGGCGACTTTGATACCTTCCGCCGCTGGGTGATTGTGGACGAAGTGACACAACCAACCCGTGAAATCACGCTGGAAGCAGCGCGCTATGAAGATGAATCCTTTAATCTCGGCGGTTATGTTGAAGATCAGATTGAATCTGTCACCTTTGACCGCATCACCACCCAGACCGCGAAGCAAGTTATCGTACAGAAAGTACGCGAAGCTGAGCGCGCGATGGTGGTTGATCAGTTCCGTGAGCATGAAGGCGAAATCATCACTGGCGTGGTGAAAAAAGTGAACCGCGACAACATCACCTTAGATCTCGGCAGCAATGCGGAAGCCGTCATCGTGCGTGAAGATATGTTGCCACGTGAAAACTTCCGCCCAGGTGACCGTATTCGCGGCGTGCTGTACGCTGTGCGTCCGGAAGCTCGCGGGGCGCAGCTGTTTGTCAGCCGCGCTAAACCGGAAATGCTGATTGAACTGTTCCGCATTGAAGTACCGGAAATCGGCGAAGAGCTGATTGAAATTAAAGCGGCCGCCCGCGATCCTGGCTCTCGTGCCAAGATTGCAGTGAAAACCAACGACAAGCGTATCGACCCGGTTGGTGCTTGCGTCGGTATGCGCGGTGCGCGAGTTCAGGCGGTATCCAGCGAATTAGGCGGTGAGCGTATTGATATTGTGCTGTGGGACGATAACCCGGCGCAGTTCGTGATCAATGCGATGGCCCCTGCTGATGTCGCTTCTATCGTGGTGGATGAAGATAATCACACCATGGATATCGCTGTTGAAGCCGGAAACCTGGCTCAGGCGATCGGCCGTAACGGCCAAAACGTGCGTCTGGCATCTCAGCTAAGTGGCTGGGAACTAAACGTGATGACGGTCGACGACCTGCAGGCCAAGCACCAGGCTGAAGCACATGCAGCCATTGACGTCTTTACCAGACATCTCGACATCGACGAAGAATTTGCCACGGTTCTGGTTGAAGAAGGCTTCTCCTCGCTGGAAGAGCTGGCCTATGTGCCGATCAACGAACTGCTGCAAATCGACGGCCTTGATGAAGATATGGTAGAAGCGCTGCGCGACCGTGCGAAAAATGCGTTGACCACTCTGGCACTGGCAAAAGAAGAGAGCCTTGGCGATACCAAACCTGCAGATGACTTACTGAATCTGGAAGGCCTGGAGCGCACCATGGCATTCAAACTGGCGGCAAAAGGTGTTTGCACGCTGGAAGATCTTGCTGAGCAGGGTGTTGACGATCTGTCAGATATTGAAGGCCTCAGCGATGAGCGGGCCGGTGAGCTGATTATGGCTGCGCGCAATATCTGCTGGTTCGGTGACGACGCGTAATAACAGGAAGGAACAGCATGACAGATGTAACCGTAAAATCGCTGGCCGCAGAGATTCAGACTTCGGTGGAACGCCTGGTACAGCAATTTGCTGACGCAGGGATCCGCAAGTCTGAAACTGACTCTGTGACCCAGCAAGAAAAGCAAACCTTACTGACGCACCTGAATCGTGAGCACGGCAGCGTGTCAAGTAAGCTGACTTTACAGCGCAAGACGCGCAGCACCTTGAATATTCCTGGCACCGGGGGTAAAAGTAAATCGGTGCAAATCGAAGTCCGCAAAAAGCGCACCTATGTGAAAGGCGAAACTGACGCTGAACAAGCGGAAGCAGAAGCGCAGGCGCAGCGTGAAGCGGAAGAACAGGCTCGTCGTGAAGCGGAAGAAAAAGCTAAACGTGAAGCAGCAGATAAAGCAAAACGTGAAGCCGAAGAACAAGCCAAACGTGAGGCCGCCGACAAAGCAAGGCGCGAAGCAGCGGAAAAAGATAAAGTGAGCAATCAACATACCGACGAAGTTACCCGGGCCAATCAGTCAGATAAAGCCCGTCGCGAAGCCGAAGCTGCAGAGCTGAAGCGCAAAGCCGAAGAAGAAGCGCGCCGCAAGATTGAAGAAGAAGCTAAGCGCGTAGCTGAAGAGGCCCGTAAAATGGCAGAAGAGAAAGGCAGTAGCTGGACCGAAGTGTCCGACGAACCTGAAGATACTTCTGATTACCACGTCACTACTTCTCAGCATGCACGTCAGGCTGAAGACGAGAACGATCGTAAAGTAGAAGGCGAGCGTCGCAGCCGTCCGGTGAAAGCGGCACGTCAGAAAAAAGGCAACAAGCATTCAGAATCAAAAGCCGATCGCGAGGAAGCGCGCGCTGCGGTTCGTGGTGGTAAAGGCAAGCGTAAACCAAGCACCCTGCAGCAGGGCTTTAACAAGCCAGCGCAGGCGGTTAACCGTGATGTGATTATCGGTGAAACCGTGACCGTTGCCGAACTGGCCAATAAGATGGCGGTGAAAGGCTCCCAGGTCATCAAAGCGATGATGAAAATGGGCGCAATGGCAACGATCAACCAGGTCATCGACCAGGAAACTGCCCAGATGGTAGCGGAAGAGATGGGTCACAAAGTGACGCTGCGCCGCGAAAACGAGCTGGAAGAAGCGGTAATGAGCGATCGTGACACTGATGCTGCATTAGAATCACGCGCGCCAGTCGTTACCATCATGGGTCACGTTGACCATGGTAAAACCTCGCTGCTGGACTATATTCGCTCCACTAAAATCGCCTCTGGCGAAGCGGGCGGCATTACTCAGCACATCGGCGCCTACCACGTAGAAACCGATAACGGCATGGTGACCTTCCTCGATACCCCAGGCCACGCCGCGTTTACCGCGATGCGTGCCCGTGGTGCTCAGGCTACCGATATCGTTATCCTGGTGGTTGCAGCGGACGACGGCGTGATGCCACAGACCATCGAAGCCATTCAGCACGCGAAAGCGGCGAAAGTGCCAGTTGTGGTTGCGGTAAACAAAGTTGATAAACCAGAAGCCGATCCGGATCGGGTTAAAAACGAACTGACCCAGTACGGTATCATTCCGGAAGAGTGGGGCGGCGAGAACATGTTCGTTAACGTCTCCGCGAAAGCCGGTACCGGTATTGATGACCTGCTGAATGCTATCCTGCTGCAGGCTGAAGTTCTCGAACTGAGCGCAGTACGCCAGGGTATGGCAAGCGGCGTGGTCATCGAGTCCTTCCTTGATAAAGGTCGTGGCCCGGTCGCTACCGTTCTGGTTCGTGAAGGTACGCTGAACAAAGGCGACATCGTGCTGTGCGGCTTCGAGTATGGCCGTGTGCGTGCGATGCGTGACGAATTAGGTCGCGAAGTGCTGGAAGCGGGTCCGTCGATCCCGGTGGAAATCCTTGGTCTGTCCGGCGTGCCGGCAGCGGGTGATGAAGCCACTGTGGTTCGTGACGAGAAAAAAGCGCGTGAAGTTGCGCTGTATCGTCAGGGCAAATTCCGCGAAGTTAAACTGGCTCGTCAGCAGAAATCTAAGCTGGAAAACATGTTCGCCAATATGACCGAAGGCGAAGTGTCCGAACTGAACATCGTGCTGAAAGCCGACGTACAGGGTTCTGTCGAAGCGATTTGCGATTCACTGCAGAAACTCTCCACCGACGAAGTGAAGGTGAAGATTGTTGGCTCTGGTGTAGGTGGGATCACCGAAACCGACGCCACGCTGGCTGCAGCGTCTAACGCTATTCTGCTGGGCTTCAACGTCCGTGCCGATGCCTCTGCGCGCCGCGTAATTGATTCAGAAAGCCTGGATCTGCGTTACTACTCCGTCATCTATAATCTGATTGACGAAGTTAAGCAGGCGATGAGCGGTATGCTGGCTCCTGAGTACAAGCAGCAGATTCTCGGTCTGGCTGAAGTGCGTGACGTGTTCAAATCACCGAAATTCGGCGCCATCGCTGGTTGTATGGTGACTGAAGGTAACGTGAAACGTCACAACCCAATCCGTGTCCTGCGCGACAACGTGGTTATCTATGAAGGTGAGCTGGAATCTCTGCGCCGCTTCAAAGATGACGTCAACGAAGTGCGTAACGGTATGGAATGTGGTATCGGCGTGAAGAACTATAACGATGTGCGTCCTGGCGATATGATCGAAGTATTCGAAATTATCGAAATCCAGCGTACCATCGACTGATAGTCCTGACTGACGAGACTATTTTTGGGAGGCCGTTGTGCCTCCCGAATTATTTAGGAGTTAATATAATGGCGAAAGAATTTGGTCGCCCACAGCGTGTCTCTCAGGAGTTACAGAAAGAGATCGCGATTATTCTACAACGTGAGATTAAAGATCCGCGTCTGGGCATGATGGTTACCGTGTCCGGCGTGGATGTTTCGCGCGACCTGGCCTATGCCAAAGTGTTTGTCACCTTCCTGAATGACAAAGACGAAGCGGCGATTAAAGCTGGCCTGCGTGCGCTGGGCGATGCTTCTGGCTATATTCGCACCCTGCTGGGTAAAGCGATGCGTCTGCGTATCGTGCCTGAGCTGACCTTCTTCTACGATAACTCGTTAGTTGAAGGTATGCGTATGTCTAACCTTGTCACTAACGTTGTAAGAAATGACGTCGATCGTCGTTCTGCCACGGAAGAAGACAAGGAGGAATAGACTTATGAGTCGTCCTCGTCGTCGCGGTCGCGATATTCACGGCGTATTACTGCTCGATAAGCCGCAGGGCCTGTCATCAAATGATGCACTGCAGAAAGTAAAGCGTTTGTATAACGCCAACCGGGCAGGGCATACCGGCGCACTGGATCCACTGGCGACCGGCATGTTGCCGATTTGCCTCGGTGAAGCCACCAAGTTTTCGCAATATCTGCTGGATTCCGATAAGCGCTATCGCGTCATTGCCCGCCTGGGCCAGCGCACCGATACCTCCGACGCCGATGGCGCGGTGATCAGTGAACGTCCGCTGGATTTTACCCGGCAGATGCTGGATGAAGCGCTGGAGAGTTTCCGTGGCGAAACCCAGCAGGTACCGTCAATGTACTCGGCGCTGAAGCATCAGGGACGCCCGTTGTATGAATATGCGCGTCAGGGCATTGAAGTACCGCGTGCCGCGCGTAGCATTGTGGTGTATGAGCTGCAGTTTATTCGCCAGCAGGGTGACGAGCTTGAGCTGGAAATCCACTGCTCGAAAGGCACCTATATTCGTACCATTATCGATGATCTCGGTGAAAAGCTAGGCTGTGGCGCGCATGTGATTATGCTGCGTCGTCTGCAGGTGGCGACCTACCCGCTGAGTAAGATGGTGACGCTTGAGCAGCTGAACAGCCTGCTTGAGCAGGCGAATGCCGAAGGCTGCGCACCGGCGGATAAGCTTGATCCGTTGCTGATGCCGATGGATAGCCCGGCGGCAGCGTTCCCTGAAGTGAACTTACTTACCGTGGTTGCCGCTTACTTTAAGCAGGGACAGCCGGTACAGGCTTCCGGCGTGCCGGCCGCAGGCTTAGTGCGGGTGACCGAAGGTGATGCGCGTAAGTTTATTGGCATGGCGGAAATTGATGACGATGGTCGCGTTGCGCCGCGTCGTCTGGTCGTAGAATATTCTGATTGAGTCATTTGCCATCGCAGATAGCTAAGAGTAGAATAGCGCGGCTTTATACCCCAGGTACTGGTTACCGCGGGTATAACATTGGGTCGCTGAATTAGAGATCGGCACCTGTACATTTATCTTAAAATCCGGAGTTGTATTATGTCTCTAAATGTTGAAACTAAAGCACAAATCGTTGCTGATTTCGGTCGCGGCGCTAACGACAGTGGTTCTACTGAAGTTCAGGTTGCTCTGCTGACCGCACAGATTAACCATCTGCAGGGTCACTTCTCTGAGCACAAAAAAGACCACCACAGCCGTCGCGGTCTGCTGCGTATGGTTTCCCAGCGTCGTAAGCTGCTGGATTACCTGAAGCGTAAAGACGTTGCACGTTACACCAGCCTGATCGAACGTCTGGGTCTGCGTCGCTAAGTCTGAGAATCTGTTCTGAAACGTCCGTCGGCGTTAAACTGACGAAAGCACGGCTTGATGAACAGATTCGTGCGAGTTTCGCTAAAAGGGGGCCTTTATGGCCCCTTTTTTCAGGCAATCGGCAGCATTCTGGACCAAACTAATGTATTGTTGCTGAGTGTGATCTTCAGTTGCAGAGGTTCGCGCGGCTAATGAGAGGCTTTTATCCAACGGGGCGTGGATTGAAGGTTGTCATTAGTCGCGAGGATGCAAATGAGGATTGAAAATCCACGGCAGAGCACGATGAAAGTGCCTGCTTAGAGTAAAGGACATTATTTTGCTGAACCCGATCGTACGTAAATTCCAATATGGTCAGCATACCGTTACCCTTGAAACCGGTATGATGGCGCGCCAGGCAACGGCTGCCGTAATGGTAAGCATGGACGACACCGCCGTGTTCGTCACCGTTGTTGGTCAGAAAAAAACCAAACCAGGTCAGGATTTCTTCCCGCTGACGGTTAACTATCAGGAGCGTACTTACGCTGCTGGTCGTATCCCGGGTAGCTTCTTCCGTCGTGAAGGCCGTCCAAGCGAAGGCGAAACCCTGATTGCGCGTCTGATTGACCGCCCGGTTCGTCCGTTGTTCCCTGAAGGCTTCATCAATGAAGTTCAGGTTATTGCCACCGTAGTTTCCGTTAACCCGCAGGTTAACCCGGATATCGTGGCAATGATCGGCGCTTCTGCGGCACTGAGCCTGTCTGGCCTGCCGTTTAATGGCCCAATCGGCGCCGCGCGCGTCGGTTATATTAACGACCAGTACGTACTGAACCCAACCAGTGACGAAATCAAACAGAGCAAACTGGATCTGGTGGTTGCCGGTACCCATGGCGCAGTACTGATGGTTGAATCTGAAGCTGACGTTCTGAGCGAAGATCAGATGCTGGGCGCAGTGGTGTTCGGCCACGAGCAGCAGCAGGTGGTGATCGAGAACATCAACTCACTGGTTGCTGAAGCAGGCAAACCACGCTGGGACTGGCAGCCAGAAGCGGTTAACGAGGCGCTGAACGCCCGTATCGCGGCACTGGCTGAATCCCGTCTGAGCGATGCTTACCGCATCACTGATAAGCAAGAACGCTACGAAAAAGTCGGCGAGATCAAATCTGAAACCACAGCTGCGCTGCTGGCGGAAGACGACACGCTGGACGATGGCGAAATCAGCGACATCCTGCATGCCATCGAGAAAAATGTGGTGCGTAGCCGTGTTCTGAACGGTGAGCCGCGTATTGATGGTCGCGAAAAAGACATGATCCGTGGCCTGGATGTGCGTACTGGCGTGCTGCCACGTACGCATGGTTCCGCACTGTTCACCCGTGGCGAGACTCAGGCGCTGGTTACCGCAACGCTGGGCACCGCCCGTGATGCGCAGAACCTGGATGAGCTGATGGGTGAACGTACCGACAGCTTCCTGTTCCACTATAACTTCCCTCCGTACTCCGTCGGCGAGACCGGTATGGTCGGTTCACCGAAACGTCGTGAAATTGGTCACGGTCGTCTGGCGAAACGCGGCGTGCTGGCGATGATGCCAAAACCAGAAGATTTCCCGTACACCGTACGCGTGGTGTCTGAAATCACCGAATCTAACGGTTCTTCATCAATGGCTTCGGTCTGTGGCGCTTCTCTGGCGCTGATGGACGCAGGCGTGCCAATCAAAGCCGCTGTCGCCGGTATTGCGATGGGTCTGGTGAAAGAAGGCGAGAAATTCGTTGTTCTGTCTGACATCCTCGGTGATGAAGATCACCTCGGCGATATGGACTTTAAAGTTGCCGGTAGCCGTGAAGGTATCACCGCGCTGCAGATGGATATCAAAATTGAAGGCATCACCCGCGAAATCATGCAGGTTGCGCTGAATCAGGCCAAAGGTGCGCGTCTGCACATTCTCGGCGTGATGGAGCAGGCTATCAGCATTCCGCGTGGCGATATCTCTCAGTTTGCTCCACGTATTCACACCATCAAGATCAGCCCGGACAAGATCAAAGATGTGATCGGTAAAGGCGGCTCGGTAATCCGTGCGCTGACCGAAGAAACCGGCACCACCATCGAAATTGAAGATGATGGCACCGTGAAGATCGCAGCTACCGACGGTGAAAAAGCGAAATTTGCTATCCGTCGTATCGAAGAGATTACTGCTGAGATCGAAGTTGGCCGTATCTACAACGGTAAAGTGACCCGTATCGTCGACTTTGGCGCCTTTGTGGCCATCGGTGGCGGTAAAGAAGGTCTGGTACATATTTCTCAGATCGCTGATAAGCGCGTTGAGAAAGTGACCGATTACCTGCAGATGGGTCAGGAAGTTCCGGTTAAAGTACTGGAAGTAGATCGTCAGGGTCGCGTGCGTCTGAGCATCAAAGAAGCGACAGAGCAGCAGCCTGAAGAAGTAGCCACAGTTAACCCTGAAGCTGCTGAGTAACGATCGACCACTGAGCTCTCCATGTTGACATGGAGGGCTGTTTCATCGCGAGGTCGGGACACCTTGTGCACGACAGGCGGATGACAGGATGTTCATCCCAATGTTTGTTTTCGGGAGTGGGAAATGAAGCCTTTTTTGCGCTGGTGTTTCGTTGCGACAGCTATCTCGCTGGCAGGATGCAGCAACTCTGATTGGCGTAAGAACGACGTTCTGGCGGTTCCGCTGCAGCCCACATTGCAACAGGAAGTCATCCTGGCGCGCATGGAACAAATACTTGCCAGTCGTGCATTAACCGATGATGAACGCGCACAGCTGTTATATGAGCGCGGAGTGTTGTATGATAGTTTAGGTTTGAGAGCATTAGCGCGAAATGATTTTTCACAAGCGTTAGCGATCAGACCAGATATGCCTGAAGTATTCAATTACTTAGGCATATATTTAACGCAGGCGGGCAACTTTGATGCCGCCTATGAAGCGTTTGATTCTGTACTTGAGCTTGATCCAACTTACAACTATGCGCATTTAAATCGTGGCATCGCCCTCTATTACGGTGGTCGATACCCGCTGGCGCAAGATGATCTGCTGGCGTTTTATCAAGACGATCCTAACGATCCTTTTCGTAGCTTGTGGCTCTATCTCGTTGAACGTGAGATGGATGCGGACAAAGCGAAAGTAGCGCTAAAACAGCGTTACGATAAATCGAAAAAGGAGCAATGGGGATGGAATATTGTCGAGTTCTACCTTGGCGACATCAGTGAGAAAACACTGATGGAAAGTCTCAAGGCGGACGCAACGGATAACACCTCGCTCGCTGAACATCTCAGTGAAACCAACTTCTATTTAGGTAAGTACTACCTAAGTCTGGGGGAGAAGGACAACGCAGAAGCGTTGTTCAAACTGGCGGTCGCTAACAACGTCAATAACTACGTTGAGCACCGATACGCATTGTTGGAGCTGGCGCTACTCGGCCAGACACAAGACGATTTATCAGAATCTGACCAGCAATAGCTGACGAACTTTCTTTGCCTGAATTTCTGAAATGTCATCATCTTCGCCGATGAGGGCTTTTTTGTTCGTCGAAACCACTAATTTGAGCCGGTTCACACTTTTTGATGAAAATGACTGAAAATTTTCACGACGAGTTATGTAGACTGGCCGCCGCAATTTAAGAGGCTTGTGTACTACATGACTAAGATCGAAACCACTACTGAGATCGAAACTACTTTTGCTGACCTGGGCCTGAATGCTGCCCTGCTCGAATCCCTGAACGGTATGGGCTACGTAAAACCATCACCTATCCAGTTAGAGTGTATTCCACAACTGCTGGCTGGCCGTGACGTACTGGGTATGGCCCAGACTGGTAGTGGCAAAACAGCGGCATTCTCTCTGCCCCTGCTGCATAACGTTGATAGCTCCCTGAAAGCACCACAAATTCTGGTGCTGGCACCAACTCGCGAGTTGGCGGTTCAGGTTGCTGAAGCTATGACTGAATTCTCTAAACATATGCATGGCCTGAACGTGGTAGCTCTGTATGGCGGCCAGCGTTATGACGTTCAGCTGCGCGCTCTGCGTGCGGGCCCACAGATTGTTGTCGGTACTCCGGGTCGTCTGTTAGACCACCTGAAACGCGGCACGCTTAACCTGTCCAGCCTGCGTGGCCTGGTACTGGACGAAGCAGATGAAATGCTGCGTATGGGCTTCATCGAAGACGTTGAAACCATCATGGCGCAGATCCCGGCAGGTCATCAGACCGCGCTGTTCTCTGCCACCATGCCAGAAGCGATTCGTCGCATTACCAAACGTTTTATGAAGGATCCGCAGGAAGTGCGTATCCAGTCCAGCGTTACCACTCGCCCGGACATCAGCCAGAGCTACTGGACAGCATTCGGTCGTAAGACTGACGCGCTGGTACGTTTCCTGGAAGCAGAAGACTTTGATGCGGCGATTATCTTCGTTCGTACCAAAAATGCGACGCTGGAAGTGGCTGAAGCGCTGGAGCGCAGCGGTTATAACAGTGCCGCACTGAACGGTGATATGAACCAGGCACTGCGTGAGCAGACTCTGGAACGTCTGAAAGATGGCCGTCTTGATATCCTGATCGCGACCGATGTTGCGGCGCGTGGTCTGGACGTTGAGCGTATCAGCCTGGTGGTAAACTACGATATCCCTATGGATTCCGAGTCTTACGTTCACCGTATCGGCCGTACCGGTCGTGCGGGTCGTGCTGGCCGTGCGCTGCTGTTCGTTGAGAACCGTGAGCGTCGTCTGCTGCGCAACATTGAACGCACCATGAAGCTGACCATTCCTGAAGTTGATCTGCCAAACGCAGAACTGCTGAGCGAACGTCGCCTGGCTAAATTTGCGGCGAAAGTTCAGGTTCAGCTGGAAAGCAGCGATCTGGATCAGTACCGCGCACTGCTGGCTAAAATGCAGCCGGAAGAAGAGATGGATATGGAAACTCTGGCCGCAGCTCTGCTGAAAATGGCTCAGGGCGAACGTCCACTGATTCTGCCACCAGATGCTCCACAGCGTCCACGTCGCGAATTCCGTGACCGTGACGATCGTCGTGATGACCGTCGTCCTGAACGCGGTGATCGTGCTCCACGTGAAGCGCGTGGCGAACCACGCGGCGAAAGCCGTGACGGTGCTCCACGTCGCGAACGTCGTGAAGTTGGCGATATGGAACTGTATCGTATTGAAGTTGGCCGTGACGATGGTGTTGAAGTGCGTCATATCGTTGGTGCGATTGCTAACGAAGGCGATATCAGCAGCCGTTACATCGGTAACATCAAGCTGTTTGGTACTCACTCAACTATCGAACTGCCGAAAGGTATGCCAGGTGACATTCTGCAGCACTTCACCCGCACGCGTATTCTGAACAAACCAATGAATATGCAGTTGCTGGGCGATGCAGTACCACGTAGCGCCGACCGTCCTGAACGTACTGGCGGCGGCGAACGTCGTCCGGGTGGACGTGGTGGCTTCGGTGCTGGCGCTGGCGCTGGCCGTGAAGGTGGTCGTGACGGCGGCGCTCCGCGTCGTTTCAGCGAGCGTCGTGAAGGTGGCAACACTGGCGCACGTAGCGGCTTTAGCCGTGACGGCGGCAACCGTGGTCCACGTCAGGATGGCGGCAGCGCACCAACTCGTCGTCGTGATGCATAATCGCTAACGGCAATAAAAAACCAGCCTTCGGGCTGGTTTTTTTTCGTCTGTCGGCGGCCATCAATGGCACCCTCCGCAGATTACAGCGTTTGTGCCGCCTGCATTGCCAGCGCGAATGAATGCAGCCGCGCCTGCGTATCAAAGATCTGGCCGTTAACCATAATCTCATCCGCCTGGGTTTCGCGTATCAACGAAGCCAGACCGCTGCGGACTTTTTCGCTATCTCCCACCACCGACATACTCAACGCCTGTTGCACGCCATACTGCTCCGACGGGGACCACAGATTATCCATATTTTCGACCGGCGCCGGTAACGGACCCGGTTTACCGCGGCGCAGATTAATAAATTGCTGCTGCATTGAGGTAAACAGGAAGCGGGCATCGCGTTCGCTATCCGCAGCCACCACATTCACGCATACCATGGCATACGGCTTATCAAGACGCGCCGAAGGCTGGAAGTTTTGCCGATAGAGTTGCAGCGCCTGGAACAACATATCCGGAGCAAAGTGCGAAGCAAAGGCAAAAGGCAGCCCCATCTGTGCGGCCAGCTGTGCGCTATACAGGCTGGAGCCGAGCAGCCAGACCGGTATCTTCAGGCCGAGACCCGGCACCGGCTGTACCGGCGGATGCTCACCTTCAGCGGCATCGAACCAGTTTACCAGCTCAGCGACATCCGTCGGGAAACTGTCGGCCTGCGCGCCGGAGAGATGACGACGCAACGCCATCATGGTGCGCTGGTCAGAACCCGGAGCACGCCCCAGACCGAGATCGATACGACCCGGGTAGAGCGATTCCAGGGTGCCAAACTGCTCGGCAATCACCAGTGGCGCGTGATTTGGCAGCATCACGCCGCCCGAACCGAGGCGCAGCGTGGTGGTGCCGGCGGCCAGATAACCAATCAGCACCGCCGTCGCGGCACTGGCGATACCGGTCATATTGTGGTGTTCGGCCAGCCAGTAACGATGAAACCCGAGCTTTTCAGCCTGCTGCGCCAGCGCCAGCGATGAATGAAAAGCCTCACGTGCCGTCGAGCCTTGTGGAATCGGCGCTAAATCGAGCACCGATAAAGGAACAGATTTTTTTTCAGACATGGGAGCTCGCTTTTGTCTCTGCGTGACGAACGGGTTCGCCTGCTATTAATAAATATCAGTATTACTGATGAGTAATGGTATTAAAACTGTATTTATTTTTACCGGCTTTACACCCTGTGCCATCACGCGGGCGCTTACTCCTGTAATACCAGTCCCGCCAGATTGCGCCAGTAACCATTACAGTCATTGCGCTGTGCCATCATGAGCGGCTCGGTGCCGCGCTGGTTGGCGCGAAAACGATCGATTAATGCCGGTGTTTCATTATTTTCCGGCGACAATCGCAGGATATCCACCATCCCCTGCATCGAAATCTGATCGTTCGCCAGGTTGTAGCAGTAACCACTCATGGTCTGAATGCCGTTAAGCACAAATACCTGCTGGTTTTCCTGCGATAACACGCGCCGGCCCTGAGGATAGTTGATACAGCAGGTCTCGCACTCATCTTTGGCACGATTTTCAGAACGTGCGGTAAAGCAGCGTGCAGAGAGCGCCAGTGGCAGATGGCCGTACCCGAGGACTTCTACCTCAAACTGCTGTCGAATCCCCAGGCTTTCGCACTGAGTGAGAATATTCGCCAGCCAGTCGCGTGACAGCTCTGGCGGCATGCACCAGCGCATCATCCCTTGTTTCAGCAGCAGGCGCAGGGTGACGGCGTTGTAACAGTTTAACGCGAGGCCGGCAATAAAGGGTAAATTTTGCTCAGCAGCAATATTCACCGTGCCAAGGTCATTGGCTTCCACCAGAAATTCGCCGTTATCGACATAGCGTTTTATCTCGCTCAGTTCGGAGGGCGACTGCACCAGCGCCAGCGTACTGAACACTACCTGCTTGCCGCTATCGCGCAGCATATGGGCAATATTCAGCCAGTCGTTAAATTTTGTGGCGCGGCGTTTACTGCACACCGCCTCCCCGAGATAGACAATATCCGCACTGCTCTCGGCGGCGGCCTGATAAAAAGCGCTCAGCTGTTCGGTTGGCCAGTACCACAGCACTGGCCCTAATGCATATTTCATTACCATTCCTACTGCCATTTACGGTGATAAGCGCCCAGCGTGGTCTGCGTGCCTTCCGACAGTGCCCCCAGTGCTTCCATCCAGTTCTGCTCAACCTGAAAATTGTCTGGCGACGCCTTACAGCGATCGATCGCCTGGCGCCAGATACGCGTCACCTCGGCAACATAAGCCGGGCTGCGCTGACGTCCCTCGATCTTGACCGAGGCGACATTGGCCTGCAGCAGTTCCGGCAACAGTGCCAGCGTATTCAGACTGGTAGGCTCTTCCAGCGCGTGATAGCGCATCTCATCCACTTTGTAGCGGCCTTTACACAAGGTCGGGTAGCCGGCGTTCTCATCAGCGGCGTAGCGATCAATCAGTACCTCATTTAAACGCGACTCCAGTCCGTTGGCGGTCTGTTGCCAGCGGACAAAGCGCGCCGGCGAGCAGGCGCCAACGGTATTGGGCGATTCACCGGTCAGCCATGAAGAGAGATAACAGCGTCCCTCAGCCATAATACACAGGCTGCCAAAGGCAAAGACCTCCAGCGGAACCGGGGTAACGCGCGACAGCTGGCGCACCTGATGCATCGACAGCACGCGCGGCAGTACCACGCGGGAAACAGCAAAATGGCGCTGGTAAAACTTTACCGCCTCCAGATTAGTGGCTGACGCCTGTACCGAGACGTGGCGCTCAATATGCGGGTAGCGTTCAGTGGCATACTCCAGCATCGCCAGATCGGCGAGGATCAGCGCGTCGGCGCCAAGATCTGCCGCCATATCGACCGCCCGTTGCCAGCGCTGATAAGCGTCGGGATGGGCAAAGGTATTGATCGCCACATGCAGTTTGCGTCGCCGCTGATGCACAAAACGCGCCGCTTCCTGTAAGCGTTTCTCGGTGAAGTTAAGACCGGCAAAATGGCGGGCGTTGGTGTCATCTTTCAGGCCGATATACACTGCGTCCGCACCGTTCTCTATGGCCGCTTTTAGCGCGGGTAAATTACCCGCCGGGCAAAGAAGTTCCATGATTTCTCTCTGGAATGAGCAATAACAATGGACGAGTTTAGACGTGCCGGGTACGACAAATTTTGATTTAAGGCAGCGAATGGCGTATTGATTGTGCAACGGTGGTTTAAAAACATCAAAGTTCGCACTATTTCTTGATCCTGCCACCTGACGCATTAAATGGATGTGGCAAAATAGCCGAAATTATTCGTAAGGAGAGTTAAAAGTGTTGAATCAGCTTCGCGCGCAATGCGTCCAAAAAGGCCCGCAGCTTTTGCGCTTTCCGCTACAACTTACCCCTTTCGCGATAAAAAAACGGTTATTGCAACAGCTACTGAACTGGCAATTTCATCATGCATTGGCCGAAGGTGAGTTAAACTTTCTGCAAGGGCGCTGGTTAGGTGTGGAAATCCGCGATCTCGATCTGCGCTGGTCGACCAGCGTGGTCGACGGGCAGCTGGAAATCAGCGACCATCAGCAGCCAGATGTCTGGTTCCGTGGTGATGCGAATGATCTGCTGCTGGTCGCAGCACGCATGCGGGATCCCGATACGCTGTTTTTCCAGCGTCGGCTGGTGATTGAAGGCGATACCGAGCTGGGACTTGAGGTAAAGAATTTAATGGACTCGATTGATCTGGAAATGATGCCAAAGCCGCTGCGTATCGGACTGATACATCTGGCCCAATTTGTTGAGACTGGACTGAATAAGGACGCGAATTCGACGGTGAATCGCGCAGGTGCATCATGTTAATTCGGACAGAAATCGGCGTGGATGCTGCGGGCATCGACAGCCTGCTGCGCCGCTGCTTTGCCACTGCGGCCGAAGCTGAGCTGGTGCAGCAACTACGCGAAGACGGCTTGCTGACGCTGGGTGTGGTGGCCACCGATGATGAAGGGCAGGTATTAGGCTATGCGGCATTTAGCCCGGTGGAGCTGCAGGGCGAAGATAAGCAGTGGGTTGGCCTGGCGCCGCTGGCTGTTGATGAGAGCGTACGCCATCAGGGGATCGGCAGGCAGCTGATCTATGAAGGGCTGGATACCTTAAATGAATTTAGCTACGCCGCGGTGGTGGTACTGGGCGATCCGCTGTTCTATAGCCGTTTCGGCTTTGAACCGGCAGCACGCCACCAGTTGCATTGTAAATGGCCCGGCAGTGAGGCGGCATTTCAGGTGTATAAACTGGCGGATGACGCGTTTGTCGGGGTGGAAGGGCAGATTGAGTTTGCGGCGCCCTTTAATCGTTTTGATTAGCCAGCCAGTCGCTCAGTGATTCAGGCTGGCTGGCAACCAGTCTGACTTTGTCCTGCCTTTTTAACTGCTTGACCTGATACTCCAGCTTTGACGCGCTGGAGCGGTCGCCAGCATCGCAATGAAACATCAGCGCCAGTGGCCCCTTGCCGCGCAGCGCTTTCGCCCCTTTACCTGCCTGATGCTGACGCAAGCGGCGCGCCACATCATTGGTGATGCCGGTATAGAGCACGCCGCTGGCGGTACGCAGAATATAGAGCTGCCAGACGTCTGGCAGGCGATCGCTACTCATGGTTAATCTCACTGACAATAATCTGTTAGCATTGTACCTGCAAAACCACCACTTTCCCCTGTCGCCACGGAGTCATTTTGTCTGAATCTGAATCGCTTACCACTATCAGCCGTTATCTGAAAAAGCAGCATGTGTTGTCGCTATGCTGTGGTACGGCGCAGGATTTATGGTGCGCCAACTGCTTTTACGTGTTCGATGATACGCAGAAGGTGTTCTGGATTATGACCGAAACGGAGACCCGGCACGGGGCGCTGATGCAGATGCAGCCGCAGGTGGCAGGTACGGTGAATGGTCAGCCCAAAAGCGTATTGCTGATTAAAGGGGTGCAGTATCGCGGCCGGATCGTGGCGTTAAGCGGGGAAGCGCAGGCGCAGGCCCGGGCTGCTTACTGCCAGCGTTTTCCGATCGCGCGGGCGGTGTCGGCACCGCTGTGGGAAATTCGCCTTGATGAGCTGAAAATGACCGATAATGCGCTGGGCTTTGGTAAAAAGTTACTCTGGCAACGCGCTTAGGCTGAGTGGCCGGGCGCACCCGGCCATACGCATTCAGAGATTTAAAATGCGCAGTGATTCCCGATTAAACGCCGGTAAATCCTCCGGCGTCCGGCTGGTGACCAGTTTGTCATTATCGACCACCACTTCCTTGTCATAGAAGTCGGCGCCGGCATTTTTCAGATCGACGGCAATGGCTTTTACCGCCGTCATCTTACGGCCACGAACGCCATTAGCGCTGATTAACAGCTGTGGTCCGTGGCAGATGGCAAACACCGGTTTGCCGCTGGCGACAAACTCTTTGGTGAAGGCGACAAAGCGGTCATCGCTGCGCAGTGTGTCAGGTGAGTGACCGCCCGGCAGCAGCAGGGCATCGAACTCTGCCGGATGGACATGATCAATATCTTTATCAATTTTTACGCTAGCCTTTCCCTGCTTCCCCGTCACGGTTTTACCGGCGGTCATTTCGATGGTCACCACCTCATGACCGGCTTTGGTCCACGCATCGACGGGTGAGGTAAATTCAGAGTCTTCAAATTCATCGGTGATCAGCACCGCAATCTTCTTGCTCATCTTTTCCTCCTGTTTGTGTTGTATTGCAGGTTAAGTCTGGACGAGTATGCTGAAATCGCCATGATAAATAATGGCAAAACTATAATGGTGTTTTTTAACAGCAAGTTAGCGTAGTCCGGAGCGGTAACAAATCATCTCCGGGCCTGGACTGAGAAAAAGGAGAGTCATCATGAGCAGAGTACTTTTGACCGGAGCAACAGGCTTAGTCGGCAGCCATTTGCTGGGTTTGCTGATCGCCGATGCGCGCGTCAGCGAAATCATATTGCCGACGCGCCGCGCCCTGCCGCCGATGGATAAAGTGGTTAATCGGGTGGCAGAGGATTTAACTGAGGTGTTGCGTTCGCTGGACACGGCGATAGAGGTGGTTTTTTGCTGTCTCGGCACCACGCGTAAGCAGGCTGGCAGTAAAGAAGCGTTTATTCATGTTGACTCGACGCTGGTGGTTGACAGTGCGCTGGCCGGTCAGCGGCTGGGTGCGCAACATCTGCTGGTGGTTAGCGCCCATGGCGCCAATGCCCACTCGCCGTTTTTTTATAACCGGGTAAAAGGAGAGATGGAAAACGCCCTGCGAGATCAGAACTGGCCGCGACTGACGCTGCTCAGACCATCACTGCTATTGGGGGATCGTCCACAGCAACGCGGCGCCGAATCGCTGCTGGCGCCGCTGTTTAAAATGTTGCCGGGCAACTGGCGGGCGGTGGAAGCCCGCGATGTGGCCCGGGTGATGCTGCGCGAAGCTTTTACGCCATCCGCCAGCGGCACCAGGATTATCGAGTCCGCTGAACTGCATCTGCCTTAATGCCCTGCAAGCTGACTTATCGCGGAAGATAGTGAATCACCTGATTGCTGCTGCCACGCCACGGCAGCATCGGGTCATACAGCGCCTGAATAAACTTGCCGTCAATTAACACATCGATCTCCGCCACCACCTGCTGCTGCGCAGGCGTGAGTTGGTCGAGGGTATAACCGGTCCACACCCAGATGTCTTTGCCGGGGCACTGGCGGCGCACCCGTTTCACCAGCCGCAGGACATCCGCCACATTGGCCGGATGTAGCGGGTCACCACCGGATAGCGATAACCCCTGACGTGGAATACGCCGATCGTTAAGATCATTAATCAGCTTCTCTTCCATCTCAATGGTAAAGGGCACGCCGGAATTCAGCCGCCAGGTGCTTTTGTTATAGCACCCCACGCACTGATGCTCGCAGCCAGCGACAAATAACGTACAGCGGGTGCCGGGGCCGTTCACAATATCAACCGGATAGTACTGATGAATATTCATGGTGTCTGCGTCTGCCTTACTGATCCAGTGCGCCTGTCGCCATATGTTTCACCCGTCGTTTCACCTCTTCCTGTTTACCGGCGTTAAACGGACGTGCGTCCGGGCTGCCGAGATAGCCGCACACCCGACGCGTCACTGATACCCGGCTGGCATCATGATTGCCGCATTTCGGGCAGGTAAAGCCTTTACTGGTACAGTCAAATTCACCGGTGAAACCGCAGTCATAGCACTCATCGATTGGCGTATTGGTGCCGTAATAAGGCACGCGGTGATAGCTGTAATCCCAGACATCTTCCAGCGCTTTCAGGTTGTGCTGGATATTGGGGTATTCGCCGTAACAGATAAAACCGCCATTGGCTAAAGGTGGGTAATCTGCTTCAAAGTCGATTTTATCGTACGGATTGACCTTCTTCTCGACGTCGAGGTGGAAACTATTGGTGTAGTAGCCTTTGTCGGTGACACCGGGAACCACGCCGAATTGCGCGGCATCAAGGCGGCAGAAGCGGTCACACAGATTTTCACTTGGCGTACTGTACAGGCTGAAGCCATAGCCGGTTTCGGCCTTCCACTGTTCCACGGCGTCGCGCATACGGGCGACAATCGCCACCGCTTTTTGCCGTAACGTCGCATCGTCATACAGATGGGTTTGTCCGCCGCTCAGGGCATTGATCGTCTCATGGATACCGATATAACCCAGCGAGATCGAAGCGCGACCATGTTTAAAAATATCGGCAACATTGTCGTCGGCTTTCAGGCGCACGCCGCAGGCCCCTTCCATATACAGAATTGGGGCGACACGCGCTTTGACCCCTTCCAGCCGGGCAATACGCGTCATCAGGGCGCGCTTCGCCAGCAGTAAACGCTCATCAAGCAGGCTCCAGAAACGCGCTTCATCGCCCCGGGCTTCCAGCGCGATGCGTGGCAGGTTCAGGCTGATAACGCCAATATTGTTGCGGCCTTCATGCACCAGTTCTCCATTCTCTTCCCAGACGCCGAGGAAACTGCGGCATCCCATCGGGGTTTTAAATGAACCAGTAACCTTAACTACCTGATCATAGTTAAGAATATCGGGATACATGCGCTTGCTGGCGCACTCGAGCGCCAGTTTTTTGATATCGTAATTTATATCGCCGGCCCGGTAATTAATGCCATCGCGGATGGCAAAAACCAGTTTCGGGAAAACGGCGGTTTTATGGTTTTTACCCAGACCGGCAATGCGATTCTGTAAAATAGACTGCTGGATCAGCCGTGCCGCCCAGCTGGTGCCCAGCCCGAAACCAAAGGTGACAAATGGCGTCTGTCCGTTAGCGGTATGCAGAGTATTGACTTCATATTCCAGTGACTGGAAGGCGTCATAGCACTCTTTTTCGGTACGGCTGTGGGCATAGCCCTCAGCGTCGGGGATCTGCCACTGCTGCGCCACCGCCTGGTGTTTGGCAAAGCTGGCCTCGACAAAGGGGGCAAGGACTTCATCAATGCGGTTGATAGTGGTGCCGCCATAAATATGGCTGGCGACCTGGGCAATAATCTGTGCGGTCACTGCCGTCGCGGTAGAGATTGATTTCGGCGGTTCAATTTCGGCATTCCCCATTTTAAACCCATTGTTTAGCATGCCTTTTAAGTCAATCAGCATGCAGTTAAACATCGGGAAGAATGGGGAGTAGTCGAGGTCGTGATAGTGAATTTCGCCGCGTTCATGAGCGCTGACCACATCACGCGGTAAAATATGCTGTTGCGCATAATGCTTGGCTACAATACCTGCCAGCAGATCGCGCTGGGTAGGGATCACTTTGCTGTCTTTATTGGCGTTTTCATTCAGCAGCGCCGGATTGCTTTGCTCTACCAGACCACGAATCGCCTGGTTTAACTTGCCGCGCATTTCGCGCGCGACATCGCGATCATGGCGATATTCAATATAGGTACGTGCCAGCTGCGGATAACGTCCGGCCATTAGCAGGTCTTCCACCGCGCCCTGAATCTCGTGGATATCGACACTGCTTCTGCCCTGCATTTTCAGGCTTACCTGGCGAGCTACGGTCGCGCAATAGTCGTCGTCTTCAATCTGTGCTGCGTGCGCCGCACCGCAGATCGCGGCGCAGATGCGTTGCTCATCATAGGTCACCTGACAGCCATCTCGTTTGATTACTACTGTTGCCACCGTTGCTCTCCTTGTTGAGAATATCTATATGTAGATAAGGATAGGCATAGTAAACGCTATATATGGTATTGGATCGAAATTAACTGCACTTTTATTGATGCAAAGCAAAGATTGCAGGGTACGGTGGAAAAGTTGGACAGATGTCAATTATGCGGAAAAATTGGCCAGGATAAATCTGATCGAAGCGGCGCGGGGGTAGGTCAGTAAATGGAAACCACCGCCGTAGCATGCGCTGCGGCGGTGTCTGTCTCATCAGGCATTAATGCCGCCATCGACATTAATGCCAGTACCGGTAATCTGCTGCGCTGCCGGGCTGGCAAGGAAGGTGACGGCGGCGGCGACATCTTCGGCCTTGCCGTAATGACCCAGCGCGATAAACTGACGCTGAGCTTCGGCTCCTTCGCCATCGGCCGGATTCATATCGCTGTCGGTAGGTCCGGGATGCACCAGATTAACGGTAATGCCGCGTGGGCCAAGATCGCGCGCCAGACCGCGCGTCAGCGCCAGCAGTGCGGATTTGGTCATTGCATACACGCTAATGCCCGTCATCGGTACCCGTTCGGCGAGACAACTGCCGATATTGATAATGCGCGCGCCTGCCGCCAGATGGGGCAATGCGGCCTGGGTAGCGACAATCAGGCCGCGAATATTAACGTTAATCATCGCGTCGATATCGTCCTGTGCCATCTCTTCCAGCAGGCCGCCACGGGCGATACCGGCATTATTGACCAGAATATCGAGGCCGCCGAGGGTCGTCACGGTTTTATTGACCGCACTGCGCACCTCGTCAGCAGAGGCGCTGTTGGCCTGAATAGCCGCTGCTTTACGCCCCAGCGCTTCAATTGCCGCTACCACTTCCGCCGCTTTATCGGCGGATTTTTCGTAAGTAATAACCACATCCGCCCCCGCTGCCGCCAGCGACAGCGCCATTGCTTTGCCTAAGCCACGACTGGCTCCGGTCACCAGTGCGCGTTTACCTGAGAGTATGTTCATGGTGTTATCCTGATTTATGTGTTGATCGATACATAATTACCATAAGGGCAGTTGCCGCCAGCCGTCAACCAGTTTATTATATCGATCGATACAAAAACAAAAGGAGAGGGTGATGGCACAACGTGGACGCCCCAGAAGTTTTGACCGACAGTCAGCACTGACTGCGGCGATGAAGATTTTCTGGCAAAAAGGTTATACCGCGACATCGATGGCCGATCTGTATCAGGCAATGGGGATTAACTCTCCCAGCCTGTATGCCGCGTTTGGCAGCAAAGAGGAGCTTTACGAGGAAGTCCTGACATACTATCAGCAGAGCATTGCGCCGCTAATCTGGGGGCCGCTGGAGAGCGCCGGCAGCGCGCGCGAAGCGGTGCGGCAGTGGCTGCACTGTTCGGCAACCACCTTAACCAGCGGCGAGTTTCCGCCTGGTTGTATGGTCACCTTATCGATGGTAGCCAGCGAAGGTTACGAGCGTTTGGGTGAGATAGTTATGCGATCACGTCAGGCCGGCGTCAGCAAACTCCGGGCGCGGCTGGATCAGGCGGTAGCCGCTGGCGAGCTGGCGAGCACTATCGATACCGCGGCGCTGTCACGGCTGTATGTTGGCATTCAGCAGGGGATGTCGATTCAGGCGCGCGACGGCGCCGGCACCGGGGCGCTGCTGGCGATGGCGGAGATGGCGATGGGGTTATGGCCGGATATAAAGCGGGCGGCATAAATACCGCCCGGGCGCTGCGTATTAGTATCGTCCGGTGCCCTGCTGATACCACCAGACCGCCTCATACGGCCGTAGCATCATCTCGCCAGGTTCCTCGCGTGGTGATGGGTAATTGCTTATCAGCACCTCCCAGCTGCCGTCAAACGCATCGGGATGCCAGGACTGCGCTTCACGGCTCAGGTTTACCGCCACAATCAGCGTTTCACCCTGATACTGTCGACGATAGCACCATAAATAAGGGTGTTCCGCCAGCAGATCCTGGTAATCACCCCAGGTGAGAATCTCATGACTTTTGCGCAACTGAATCAGCTGTTTATAGGTGTAGAACACTGACTGTTGATCGGCAATCGCCGCCTCAGCGTTAACCGTTGCGACATTATCGCTCATACCAATCCACGGCGTGCCCTCGGTAAAGCCGCCGTTGGCGCTGGCATCCCACTGCATCGGGGTTCGGCCATTATCGCGTGACTTGCTGGCAAGGATCTCCAGCAGGTTATCGTTATCCCGCCCCTGAGCACGCAGTTCGGCATACATATTGTGGCTTTCAATATCACGGTAATCGATGATGCGGGTAAAGTGCGGGTTAGTCATCCCCAGCTCTTCCCCCTGAAAAATATAAGGGGTGCCCTGCATACCGTGTAATGCCATCGCCAGCAGCTTCGCCGACTGGACGCGATATTCGCCTTCGTCGCCCCAGCGTGACACCACGCGTGGCTGATCGTGGTTACACCAGAACAGCGCATTCCAGGCGATATTGTGCATTCCCTGCTGCCAGTGGGTAAAAATGGCTTTTAATGCCACCAGATCCAGCGGCGTCAGGGTCCATTTTTGCCCCTGATAGAAATCGACCTCGACGTGGTCGAAGCTGAACACCATCGACAGCTCTTCCCCTTCCAGTGAGCCATAGCGCTGGCAGTGCTCCAGGGTGGCGGAGGACATTTCCCCTACCGTCATCAGTTCGCGCGGGCGAAATACGTCGCGGCTCATCTCCTGCATATATTCGTGAATACGCGGCCCGTCGGTATACAGCCGCAGGCCATCGCCGCCAATGTCGTCAGGGAAATCCTGATGTTTGGATACCAGATTCACCACATCCAGCCGCAGCCCGTCGATACCACGATCGGCCCAGAAATTAACAATCTGCTTCAGTTCGGCGCGAACATTGTCATTTTCCCAGTTCAGATCGGCCTGCTCGGGCGCCCACAGGTGCATATAGTACTGCGCGCTCTCCGCATGCCAGCGCCAGGCGTGGCCGCCAAACTTCGAGCGCCAGTTATTGGGCGGCCCCCCGGATTCAGTGGCATCGCGCCAGATATAATAAGAGCGATACGGGCTTTCACGATCCAGCGCTTCGTGAAACCAGTGGTGCTGGGTCGATGAGTGGTTAAATACCATATCGAGAATGACCCGCAGACCACGCTTATGCGCCTGCTCAACCAGATTGTCGAAATCGGTCAGGGTGCCAAACGATGGATCGATGGCGGTGTAGTTCGCCACGTCGTAACCGTTATCGACCTGCGGGGAAATATAGAAGGGGGTCAGCCAGATAGCATCCACTCCCAGTAATTTCAGGTAGTCGAGCCGCTGAATCACCCCCGCCAGATCGCCTGTTCCGCTACCGGTCGTATCCTGAAAGCTCTTGGGATAGATTTGATAGATGACGCCGTTCTGCCACCATGGTGGAATTTTATTCATTGCTCAATCCTGATTATCCGGGTGAAAAGGTCCACCCATTTTTATAGACAGTTTCTTGGTTTTCTTTGCGTCCTTTAAGATTAGCTACTTACTGGCGCTTCGAAACCGTCATTACACTGGATCAGTCTGAAAATCGGGCAGCAGCCGGAGTGAAAACCGCAGAACCAGCCATTAGACAATGAGATAGCGTTATTCAGGCGCGGAAAAAAGTTAACTCAGTCCGTTGATAAGGTTGTTGCAAAAATTTAATGGCGGCCCGAAGGACACTTTTTTTGCCAGCCGCGGCCTCTCCCGATGCGGGAACGGTTAACTGTTTTTAAATAAACGCCAAAGCCAGCGCCGTGGATTGCTGTGCAGGTAATGGCTGATTACAGTGGGCCTGCCGCCGACCGCTGTCTCAGGAACCGGCTCGCTTTAGCATTATATTCCCGCATCTGTCACAAGGAGAGGAAGATGCCAGACCCCATCCCAACCAGCGGATCACAGTTAGTGCCCTGGACCGGCCAGCCGCCGGTCGCCAGCAGCGCTTCTGCTTTACCGCTTACCCGTTATGTAAGCAATACTCCGGTCCGGCCATTACCGCCAGCAACGCTACCATCATTATCATTGTATCGTGCATTATTTGGCCATCAACGGGTGCCTGTTCCCTCGCTGCTCTTGCCGATACGCCCGCAAAACGTAACCAATCTTGCTCAGCCTGATTTTCCTGCTGTCGCTGCGCCCCCGGTTGCTGAAATATCATACTTGCCGCCTGAGCAACTGCCGGTCCGGCCCTTATCCCCCACCTCGGGTGGAACCGTAGCCGCTGACTGTACTGCCAGGGTGGGGAACAAAACGGCCAGACTCAATACCCGCTTACCCGGGGTGCTGCAAAATATGCTAAACAGTACGCCGGATGTCATGGAGCAGATATTTCACAACACGGTTGAATTGCATCAAACAACGCTACGGAATGCGATCGGTAAAACAGAGTACCAGCCGGCGGAGCTCCGCAGGATAAAACAGGCGCTGAAACATTTTGTGGTCAGGGAAAATCCAGCCCGACTCCAGGCGATTAAAAGTACCGTCGCCGGTAATCAGCCGCTGTCTGCTGCTGATAAAAATAAAGTGCTGCAACGCTTGCAGCAGATGGCAACGAGGGCGCAGGAGCTGTTGTCGCCAGCAAAACCACTTTCAGACGCTGAAATTGTCATACTGGCATCTTACCTGAATGATGACCTTATCGGGATGCTGGTTAAATCAGGACTCACTGAGGCGCAATTACGCTATTTTATCAGTCAGAAAGCGGTTGCTGATAATATGATTAGGTTAGATTTATTGCTTGTCGGTAGCAAAGGTCTTGATAATAAGCTTCACTCTTTGGCAGAAAAGATAACTGTGCCGGCGGATATTAAATATAACGCGGAAAGAATTATCGACGAATTTGAACGGGAGATGTATCGTATTAATCGTTATATTGATTTCGATTATTATTTACGTATTGCCGATGAAAGTGATACTTTCACCCATCTGCTTGAGGAGAATTATCCTGCAGAGAATCTCGATTATCTTACCGAACCAGGCAGCTTTGAAGATCACCCGAACCCCGGCGTGTCAAAAGGTGAAGTGATTAAGAACCGGCTCATCAGACTACTTGAGATTAATTTCCTGCGCAGTTATCCGCTATTCACCCTGTTTCAACAAATCAGCTGGCATAGCCCGATCATCATGGAAAGATCGGTGCTTAATCAGGAACAGCTGAACTTATCCAACAGTAGTGATGACATCAGAAAGCTTAACCGGCTGATTATGTCGCAGTATGGCGAGCGGGCCAGGTACTTGCTGTCAAAGATGGCGATTGCGCCCTTTATCTTTGGCGATAGCCGCCAGCCGCCAGCGATCAATCTTAGCGGGGTGCCTTATGGCGGTCGTGGATTACCCTTTGCCGTCATTGATGACTTGATAAGTAATCCGGACTTTTCCGCGGAGCGGTTGAAATATATTGACGAGTTCATTAACGAATATTTTAGTAAGATCAGCCAAACGGGAAAAGCCGATCTCTCATGGATGGAACCACTCACTGATGCCACCCTGCGCCGCTTTTTTTCTCCACGCTCAGATTTAATCAACCCATTGCTTGCACCACATGCGTTGTGCTTTGGCAGGGCACTGAACAGAATCGGTAAAATCCTGATCAGAGATGATTACGATTATCAGCATCTGCCACAATTTTTGGCATGGGTCAGGGAGCAGTTCCCCTGTTCAGCGAGTGATAATGATCTGGCATACTTATTATTTTACCATCCCCCGGACGGGGAGTTATCTCTAATGAGTATTGCCGCGAAAATTTACCTTTCTGAAATTTACCCGCAGAAGTCCCCTTATCCGCAGCAAAGAATATCCGAAGATTTGCGTCAGGTGATAAATAAACTTATCACCCCGGCAGCGCTCAGAGATATGCAACTGCTGGATAAGGCGCGACAGGAAATTAATGAACTATTTACCCGGGAAACGGTTTTATCCTTTATTGCGAAGCATTTTGCTATACGTATTATTCAGGAGGATGGGCTGGATCAATTTCAGCGCTATTATGATATCTCGGGTGCGGATTATACCAGCCAGCCGGCTGAACAGGCGGCGGCGCTGATTTTGCGTCCTGGCAGCTTAATACCGGTAGATGCCGACGGCAGCCTGCAGGAAACCATTGAGCTGGAATCTGGCGATAATCATACTTTACTGCGGGAAGTGCTCCGCTATACCCGTTATCGTGCCGGGCTCCATCCAGACGGTGAACAGCCTGACCAGGCGCTGCTAACCCTTGAGCGACAACTGACCGAAACGGCAGCGCTGCGGCAGAAATATCCGTAAGTGGCAGTGCCTTGCGCCGCGGAAAACGGCGGAAGGGCGACCATAAGTAACGCACCGCGCGCTCTCCCGATGCGCGAGGGGGGAACTGTTTTTAAATAAACGCCAAAGTCATCGTCGTGGATTGCTGTGCAGGTAATGGCTGATTACAGTGGACCTGCCGCAGACCGGTGTCTCAGGAACCGGCTCGCTTTACCATTGTATTCCCGCATCTGTCACAAGGAGAGGAAGATGCCAGCCCCCATTCCAACCAGCGGATCACAGTTAGTGCCCTGGACCGGCCAGCCGTCGGTCACCAGCAGCGACGGATTATTGCCGGTTACTTCTGTAGCCAATACCCCCCTCACGCCTGCGCAGATCAGTGTGTTCAGAGGGCTACCGTCAGGTCGGCTATTTCCCCGGGGAACAGCGCCGGTTTCCTCTTTATTGTCGCCGCTGCGGCTTATCGCCGCCCACGACCAACAGATCCTGAACCCCGACGAAAAAAGTGCTATCAGTTGCTGGCTGAAAACGATGCCGGATGTGGTGGAAAAAATATTTCGCCAAACGGTCGGGTTACATGAAAATACGCTGCGGGAAGCTATGGGTAAAACCGGGCTCAGTGCGGATGATAAAGTCAATATAACCCAGGCGTTGAAACAATTTATCGTCACGCCAAACCCTGACCGGCTAAGGGGGATAAAAAACATCGTTCTCGCTCATCAAACGTTGTCTGCTGCTGATAAAAATAAATTGCAGCAGCAGCTGCAGCAGATAGCCAGGTGGACGCAGGATAACCTTACACCGCGGCAGAAACTGCCCGATATTGATTTATTAGCGCTGGCATCCGTACTAAATGATGACGTTATCGCGATGCTGGTTAAATCAGGCTGCACAGAGGCACAGTTACGCAATTTTATCAGCGACAGCACTGCCGTTAAGCATATCATTGATTGCGATTTACTGATGGTGGGGAGCGAAACTATTGGTGCAAAACTTCAGTCTCTGGCAGAGGATAATCATGAGCTGGCCGCTCGCCGATGTGAAATAGAAAGGATTATCGCTGAATTTGAATCCGCGATGTATTCTATTGCCGGTTATCTTGATTATGGCTATGTGATGCGCCTTGATGACGAACAGGATGTTTTTACGCATACTCTGGCGCACAATTATCCTGCGGAGAATTTAGATTACCTTGCCGATCCGGCCAGTTTTGACCATCACCCGAACGCCGCAGTATCCAAAGATGAAGTGCTTAAAAACCGGCTAATCAGAATGCTGGAGATAAATTTTCTGCGCAGTTACCCGCTGATAAAACTGTTTCAACAAATCTACCGGCATAGCCCGCTCATTATGGAAAGGTCGATACTTAACGCTGAGCAGCTGAACTTATTCAACAACAGGGATGACATCAGGAAACTCGGCTGGCAGATTATGTCGCAGTATGCTGAACGGGCCAGAATGTTGCTGGCAAATATGGATATCGTGCCCTTTATCTTTGGCGATACCCTCCAGCCGCCGCCGGTAAATACGACAGAGGTATGTGGTTATCGTGGATTGCCTTTTCATGTTATTGACCACTGGCTCAGCAATGAGAAAATTTCCGCGCAGCGCCTGAGGTATATTATGCAGTATTGCAATGAACGTCTTGGCGAGATCAGCGAAACGGGGGAAATCGATCTTGCATGGATGGAGCCATTCACCGATGCCACCCTGGAACGTTTTTTTTGCACCGGGACAGACTTAACGCATTATCTGTATGACGGCGAGGGGTTTTTCTTTGGCAGGGCGCTAAAGAAAATCGGCCAGATGATCATCAGACCCGATTATGACCATAAGCATCTGCCAGAGTTTTTGGCGTGGGTCAGAGAGAAGCTTGGCTGTTCAGCGAGTGATAATGATCTGGCATACTTATTATTTTTCAATCAACCCAATAGTCAGGATTTGGTGACAGGATGGTTACATAACCCTGCGGTGAATGCACTCTCCCTGAGAAGTATTGCCTCGAAAATTCACCTTGCTGAAATTTACCCGCAGAAGTCCCCTTATCCGCAGCACAGAATATCCGATGATTTGCAACGCGTAATAAAAAAACTTATCACACCTGCGGCACTGAATAATATCCAGCGTGTCGACAGGATACGCGATAGCGTTAATAATTTATTGCCGCGGGAAAGGGTGTTATCTTTTATCGCGCAGCACTTTGCTATACGCGTGATTCAGGAAGATGGGCTGGATGAATTTCAGCGCTATTATGATCTCTCGGGTGAAGAATATACCAGCCTGCCGGCTGAACAGGCGGCGGCGCTGGTTGTGCGTCCCGGCAGGTTAACACCGGTGAATGCCGACGGCAGCCTGCGCGAAACCATCGGGCTGGAATCGGGTGATAATCATACGTTGCTGCGGGAAGTGCTCCGCTATATCCGTTATCGTGACGGGTTCCATCCAGACGGTGAACAGCTTGACCAGGCGTTGTTTGCCCTTGAGCAACAACTACCCGGCATTGCCGGGATCCAGTAGAAACATCCGTAAGAGAGTGATCCTTCCTCCGCGGCAAAACGGAGGAAGGGCGACCATCAGCGACGTACGGCGATCGCTTCAATCTCGATCTTCACATCTTTTGGCAAACGCGCCACTTCCACGCAGGAGCGTGCCGGGAAACTGGCTTTATGCTCGGTGAAAAAGGCTTCGTAGGTGGCATTAACCGTAGCGAAATCATTGAGATCTTTGACAAACACCGTGGTTTTCACAATATCGCCCACCTGCAGACCCGCTGCTTCGACGATGGCCTTCACATTTTCCAGCGACTGACGCGCCTGCGCTGACACCTCGTCCGCCACCGCGCCGGTTTTTGGATCAACCGGGATCTGGCCTGAAGTGATAATCATACTGCCAAGATCCACACCCTGAACATAAGGTCCGATAGCGGCAGGTGCATTTTCCGTACTGATTTCGCGGGACATACCTTCTCCGGTTTGTAGGGGCGGCATTAATGCCGCCCGTGCTGATAACAGGCACCCATTATAAGTTTGTGCCTGACGATTACCAGTTTGCCAGCACTACATGATGGGCAAACTCTTTCTCACAATACTTGCACTTCAGATGCACGTCATCATGACGTTTTTTAACTGCAAAGCTGGACGTCACTGGCTCGCTACGACTGATACAGTTACTGTTCGGGCAGGTGAGTACGCGCTCAATACGGTCTGGCAGCGTTGGTGAGATCTTGCCGACGACTTCATACTCATCAATACGGTTAACCGTGGCATGTGGCGCGTAAACCGCCAGCTGATTGATCTGATCGTCGGTGAGAAAGGTGTTTTCGATCTTAATCAGATCTTTACGTCCCAGTTCACCGGAAGGCAGATTCAGGCCGATGGTAATACGCTGATCGGTTTCCGTCAGGCGAAACAGGGTCAACAATTTAAAGCCAATCTGCGCCGGAATATGGTCGATCACCGTACCGCGTTTAATCGCTTCAACCTGCAGTTTGTTATCATGTGTCATCATTGTTTCCCCTTACAGAGCCAGTTCGCTATTCAGTACCAGCGCCAGCAACGCCTGACGTGCGTAGATGCCGTTACCCGCCTGCTGGAAATACCAGGCATGCGGCGTGGCGTCGACATCGGTGGTGATTTCATCAATACGTGGCAGCGGATGCAGGACTTTCATATTATCGCGTGCGCCGGCCAGATCGCTGGCGCGCAGAACAAATTGCGCCTTCACATTGGCGTATTCCGATGGGTCCAGACGCTCTTTCTGGACGCGGGTCATATACAGAATATCAACCTGCGGCACCACCTCTTCAAAGGTGTCATGACGGCTCCAGACCACACCTTTTTCATCCAGCATATCGGTGATGTAGGATGGCATCGCCAGCGCATCCGGGGCGATAAAGAAGAAGCGGTTACCGTCGAATTTCGCCAGCGCCTGCGCCAGCGAGTGTACGGTGCGGCCATATTTCAGGTCACCGACCATCGCCACATTCAGTTTGCTGAGACGGCTTTGCGTTTCCTGAATGGTAAACAGATCCAGCAGGGTCTGCGTCGGATGCTGGTTGGCGCCATCACCGGCATTCAGGATCGGCACGCCGCCGGAGAATTCGGTTGCCAGACGCGCTGCGCCTTCCTGCGGGTGGCGCATCACAATGGCGTCGACATAGGTGCCAATCACCGAAATGGTATCGGCAAGGGTCTCACCTTTTTTGCCGAGCGAGGTGTTGCTGCCATCGGCAAAGCCGACCACGGAAGCGCCCAGACGGTGCATCGCCGTTTCGAACGACAGACGGGTGCGCGTCGATGCCTCAAAGAAGCAGCTGGCAATCACATTATGCTTCAGCAGTTCCGGCTGCGGATTGGCTTTCAGGCTGGCTGCGGTGCTCAGCACCAGCTCCAGTTCTTCACGATCCAGATCGTTAATTGAAATTATATGTTTGTGATACAGCGGATTGGCCATGTTTCACTCTCCTCTACGCGTGCCGAACGACGGACAAAAAAAAGCCCCTGCAATGAGGGGCTTTTTTAACATCGGATATGCAACGGAAGGAAAAGGGGGCATCGTCTGCAAGCAGACGTTGTTGAGCGATAATGTCAAAGGTGCTCAGATGCATACTTCCTCCCGGCAAATTGTCGGGCATTATACTGAATCAGGATTTCGCGGCAAGCGAAAATCATCAGCGAAGTAAACGTTTGCTTCGCCGGTTTCAGGGCAGTTGCGCCAGGGTTGCCACCATTACGGCTTTAATGGTGTGCAGACGATTTTCTGCCTGATCAAAAACGATACTGTGGGCGGACTCAAATACCTCGTCGGTCACTTCCATGCCGCCGTGCAGGCCATACTGTTCGGCCATTTGCTGGCCCAGCGTGGTTTGATCATCATGAAACGCCGGCAGGCAGTGCAGGAATTTCACCTGTGGATTACCGGTTTGTTGCAGCATCGCCATATTAACCTGATACTTACGCAGCAGGGCGATACGCTCCTGCCATGTCTCTTTCGGTTCCCCCATCGATACCCACACATCGGTATAGATAAAGTCTGCCCCGGTAACGCCTTCCGCGATATCTTCCGTCAGGGTAATTTTACCGCCGGTTTTTTCTGCCGCCTGGCGACATTCCGCCACCAGCGCCTCTTCCGGCCAGCAGCCTTTTGGCGCCACCAGACGCAGATCCAGCCCCACCAGCGCTGCAGCTTCCAGCATGCTGTTACCCATATTATTACGCGCATCGCCAACATAGACGAAAGTCATCTCGCGCAGCGATTTCTGCGGCAGATGTTCCTGCATCGTTAGCAGGTCGGCCAGTAACTGGGTGGGATGAAATTCATTGGTCAGGCCGTTCCACACCGGCACGCCGGCGTATTGCGCCAGGGTTTGCACAATTTCCTGACCGTGACCACGATATTGAATACCGTGATACATCCGGCCGAGCACGCGCGCGGTATCTTTAATCGACTCTTTATGACCGATCTGACTACCGCTTGGGCCGATCCAGGTGACATTGGCACCCTGATCGAATGCGGCAACTTCGAAAGAGCATCGCGTCCGGGTCGAGTCTTTTTCGAAGATGAGCGCGATGTTCTTCCCTTTAAGGTGCTGAACTTCCTCACCATTTTTCTTATCGGTTTTCAGGGTGGCAGCCAGTGCCAGCAGGGCGTTAATTTCAGCCGGGGTAAAATCGAGCAGCCTGAGGAAATGGCGTTGATAAAACTGACTCATACAGCACTCCGTGTGTCGCCTTGAATGAATTAAAATTCAATTTAACCGTATGAATATGCATTTTCAACCCCAGGCAAAAGAAACTTTCTGTTTTGTGTAGTGGCGCGAACGGCGCTGTGGGAAAATAATCTAACTTACCGTCGCCTATTTTGAGGAACAGAATCATGGCCTACGAACAATTGCTGGAAGAGCAACGCGAAGAAACGCGTCTGATCATCGAAGAACTGCTGGAAGATGGCAGCGATCCTGATGCGCTTTATGCTATTGAACATCATCTCTCTTGTAACAATTTCGATTCACTGGAAAAAGTGGCTGTGGATGCATTCAAACTCGGCTACGAGGTGAGTGAACCGGAAGAACTGGAACTGGAAGATGGCACCACCGTCATGTGCTGCGACATTATCAGTGAAGGCGCGCTCAATGCTGAACTGATTGACGCCCAGGTAGAACAGCTGGTTAAGCTGGCGGCGCAATACAATGTCGATTACGACGGCTGGGGCACTTACTTCGAAGATCCTGATGCGCAGGATGATGATGAAGATGAAGATGGCGAAGTGGATGAGGAAGATACCGGCGTTCGTCATTGATTTTTTAGATAGTGGTCAGGGACGGTGAAATCACCGTCCCTGCGACATTTGGGGGTGAAAGGTAGCTAAATTCACAAAAACTGTGGGGCATAATATCGAAAAATAAACAGAAGGCGTTTAACATTGGCTGTCTGAAAATGTCTGTTTTAAACAAGGATGATTAAAATGGTATTTACGCTTTTTATCAAAAGATTTTGGCAAACAGAAAACTCAATTATTAGTGAGTTTCGTATATCCGGAACCGATGTTAAAGGTTATTTTCTGGAAAGACCTGGTATATAGACTGAAATGGCATGCAAGCCCAAAGTTTGCCAGGCATAGCCCCACACCACAGATGTTTAATGCAGAGGTTCCCTCTGATCGCTGGATTCTTATTCATCCGGGGAACAGTCCGCAAGATACTGATGGTTGTTGGTTGCCAGGAAAAGTAAAACTGGGTGACAGAGTGAACGCGAGCGGCCCGCTATATAATGAAATTAAAGCTATCCTTAATCAGAAGGGTATCCATAACTTCAAAGTTGTAATAAGTTCATGTTATGTTAATTTCAGATCAATAAATCTGGGGCATCATGAGAAAACGATTAATTTTATCTCTGCTGATGATGTTGTCCACGCCATCCCTGATGGCAACGGTGATTCTGACTGAGGGTGTCCTGCAGGCCTACTGGCAAGCCGACTGGAATGATAACGGCACAGTGAACACCCCGATATTGGGATTCAGATATTTTCCTGACGAAAAGTCATCTTACTATGGGAAGGTCATATATATTTCTTTTCCAGTTAACAGGGAGAAGGAAATATCTTTTCTAAAAAAGAGTGATATGCTAATCAGAAAGGAGATGCATCGGTAGTGAAACTTCAAAAGTCCAGTGATTGCGGCTCTTATTACTACTTCGCAGAACTTTCTTCTTTTACGCCGGATGTTTTATACAGTAAAAATGATGCGCTGCCAGAAGAGGCGGTTTATCGTTGCTCCAATAATTACCCTTACCTGACAAAATATTATCTTAAAGAAGGTCTGGGTATCGGTCATTTCAAAGCTGCTTCCAACGTGAATTCTGATGTTCACTCTTCTTTTGATAAGCATGATGATATAGTAAAAATAAAAACCATCAATAGTGAATGGTTATACGCAGCCGTGTATGATGAGAATAAAAAGGACAAGTTAGCAGAAAAAAGAGGATATGTCAGGTTGACAGATATCACACCTTTTTATGAGTTAGAAAATTATGTTTGCAGATGGTAGTTATGTTATTTTAAACATGTTACCCATTTTGACAATCAATATCACAATGAACTATTCCGAACTGCTTACCCCCATTCACGGCTTTCTGCATTGCCGTACGCCGCAGGCGTGGATTGATGAGGCGCGCAAGCCGGAAAATCTGGCGCTGCTGCTTACCGACCATCTGGTGTGCGAACTCAAAGCGGCGCAGACGGCTATCTGGCTGATCCGCAAATATGTGGCCGATAAACAGAGCGGCGAGGCGCTGCTGGCCTGGCTGAAGCCTTATGAAAACTTTGTCCACAGCGAAAACCACGACCTGCAATTTCTTGATGCCCATAAGAGCCTGTCGAAAAGCGTGATCGCCCGTGGCGATCTGCCTTACGCCGATGAGCTGGTGGAAAAAATGGTGCTGCTGATTAAAGAAGAGCTGCACCATTTCTACCAGGTGCTGGAAATTATGCAGGCGCGCAATATTCCCTATATCAAAATCACCGCCAGCCGCTATGCCAAAGGGCTGCTGCGCGAAGTGACCACTCATGAGCCGGATACGCTGGTGGATAAACTGATTTGCGGCGCCTATATCGAAGCGCGTTCCTGCGAGCGTTTTGCCAGTCTGGCGCCTTACCTTGATGCGGAGCTGGAGAAGTTTTACCTGTCGCTGCTGCGCTCGGAAGCGCGTCACTATCAGGATTATCTGGCGCTGGCCGCGCAAATTTCACCTCGCGGCATCGCTGCGCGCGTCAGAAAGATTGGCGAAACGGAGGCAAAATTAATTCAGCAACCGGACGCCGAACTGCGTTTTCACAGTGGTGTACCGGCAGCATTACTGCAGGGGCGACAGTGATGTCGCCCTTGTCGCTGACTCAGGCTTCGGCAAGTTCGCGCAGATACTGAAAAATCTGGCGGGAGGATTTTGGCGGTTTATTCGCGGCCTTCTCTTTTTGCGCATTGCGGATCATCGACCGCAGTTGCTGACGATCGGCATGCGGATAGAGATTCAGCACGTCCGGTACCGCTTCATCACCTTCTTCAACCAGACGGTCGCGCAGCATTTCCAGTTTATGGAACAGCGCAACCTGCTGGTTGTGGCGATTTTTCAGTTTATCCAGCGCCAGGCGAATCGGCTCTTCGTCGCGGGAACGCAGCATTTTGCCAATCAGCTGCAGCTGGCGGCGGCGGCCCTCTTTCTTAATTTTCTGCGCCAGATCAATGGCGGCACGCAGATCGTCATCCAGCGGGATTTTATCCAGCGAATTTTTACCGAGTTCAACCATCTCCGCGCCGAGGCGTTTTAACTCTTCCGCGTCGCGTTTAATTTCACTTTTACTGACCCAGATAATCTCATCATCTTCTTCTTCCTGATTATCGGGTTTATCATCGAGCCAGTCTTCGGGCTGCTTGGTCATGGTTAGGCTCCTAAAAAAGAGGCTAATGCTATCAGGTTATGTGCCTGGTGCGAAATTGTTGTCTGAGTCTGTTAGACTCAAATGATAACCCATTAATGATATGGCAGGCCGATGAAAGTAATCTCCCAGGTTGCAGAACAGCGTAAAACGCTTGAGCAGGCAGTCGCGCAAGCGCTTGAACTGGCGAAAGCCAGCACGGATGGAGCAGAAGTCGCCGTGAGCAAAACCACCGGTATCAGCGTCAGCACGCGTTACGGTGAGGTGGAAAATGTTGAATTTAACAGTGATGGCGCACTTGGCATCACCGTTTATCACCAAAACCGTAAGGGCAGCGCCTCCTCAACCGATCTCAGCCCCGATGCGATTAAGCGTACGGTGCAGGCAGCGATCGATATTGCGCGTTATACCTCGGCGGATCCGTATGCCGGCGTAGCCGATCGCGATCTGCTGGCGTTTACCGCGCCGGATCTCGATCTGTTCCATCCGTCCGATCTGGATGCCGAGCAGGCGATCGAGCTGGCCGCCCGTGCTGAGCAGGCGTCGCTGAAAGCCGATAAGCGCATCACCAACACCGAAGGCGGCAGTTTTAACAGCCATGTCGGCATCAAAGTATTCGGCAACAGTCACGGTATGCTGCAGGGCTACTGCTCCAGCCGTCATTCGCTTTCCAGCTGTGTGATCGCCGAACATAATGGCGATATGGAACGTGATTACGCTTACTCGATTGGCCGCGCCATGAGTGATTTGAAATCGCCGGAGTGGGTAGGGGAAGAGTGCGCCCGCCGCACTCTGTCGCGCCTGTCACCGCGGAAATTAGCGACGATGAAAGCGCCGGTGATTTTTGCCGCCGAAGTGGCGACCGGCCTGTTTGGCCACCTGGTGGGCGCAATCAGCGGCAGCAGCGTCTATCGTAAATCGACATTTTTACTCGATTCTTTAGGTAAACAGATCCTGCCGGAGTGGCTGACCATTGAAGAGCATCCGCATCTGCTAAAAGGGCTGGCATCCACGCCTTTTGACAGCGAAGGGGTACGTACACAGCAGCGCGACATCATTAAAGATGGCGTATTGCAAAACTGGCTGCTGACCAGCTATTCAGCGCGCAAACTGGGCCTGCAGAGTACCGGCCATGCCGGAGGCATCCATAACTGGCGCATCGCCGGTCAGGGAGCCAGCTTTGACGATCTGCTGAAACAGCTGGGCACCGGTCTGGTGGTGACTGAACTGATGGGGCAGGGCGTCAGCGGTATTACCGGCGACTATTCGCGCGGCGCCGCCGGTTTCTGGGTGGAAAATGGCGAAATTCAGTATCCGGTCAGTGAAATCACCATTGCCGGTAATCTGAAAGATATGTGGCGCAATATTGTCACCGTCGGCAGTGATATTGAGACCCGTAGCAATATTCAGTGTGGTTCAGTGCTGTTACCGGAAATGAAAATCGCCGGACAGTAAATAAAAACCTTAATCTTTGTATATTATTATCAGGTGGCCCCGTTCGGGCCGCCTTTTTTGTCTTCTCTTTTATAACAATAAGGAATGTCGTAATGCGTAAGCATGTGATTGCAATGTTGGCTGTATCCCTGTTGTGCGCCAGTAGTCCCGTGCTGGCGAAAGATCTGGCTGGTGATATGGATGTGCTGAAAGGCGCCTATCGCACAGTAATGAAGACCAGTGACGCTACTGAGTTAAAAAAAGCCTTAACGGATATGCGTGCTGCGGCAGTCGATTCAAAGAGCAAGACCCCGGACTCGCTGGATGGTAAAGCGCCAGACAGCCCGGAAGTGAAGGATTATCAGGCGGGCCTGGATACTCTGATTGGCCAGATTGATGCCAGTATGAAGCTGGCTCAGGCTGGTGATATCGCCGGAGCGAAAGCTGAAGCGAAAAAATTCGCCGACACCCGCGACGCCAATCACAAAAAATTCCGTTAATTATTCGGGGCGGCCTGGCCGCCCCGCTAACAGGTCATCACTATTTCTTATAGTTGCATTACTCCCCACTGTTATTTCCCCTTTTCGTCACCCGGTTGTGCAAATTCCTCCGGCCATAATGGCTATATCGTGATTTGTCTCTCATTTATTGCTGGTTAATTGCATGAAATAACGTTTTTTGTGCGTGAACAACTCAGCGCGGCTGCGATTTCCGTTTCGAAACGGAAAAAGTGCGTCTCCACACAACCGCCGCTGCGGGGTAATTTATTTTTAACGCGAAATATCGGGATGACGCCGTACTGGCAAAAGGGGTGTAAAGGTGAAAAACGCAGCGGTGGCGGTAAATTCTGCAGCGAGCACGGAAGCGATCCAGGCGCTGGCCGACAAGGTGATGGCGCAAATCGGCGCGCTGTTTAGCGCACAAACCATCCATCCCAATGCGGTACAGCAGCAGATGCTGGTGTCACATGTGCGCGCGATGGCGCTGCGCTCGCTGACCGGCGAAGCGCTGCCGGAAGTGGAGGAGGATCTGTTTGAAGATATCTCCCCACAGTCGATGCAACTGGCGCGGCAGGTGGTGGATCTGTTTGGCAATCTGCCGCAAGAAGAGGCGTGGTTGTTATCGGTGCACTTTGAGGTTGCCAAAGAAAATCACTAAACACCGGGGCGGTAATGATGCCGCCGGTGGCGAAAGAATTCTGAAACCACAGATTAAGGAACACAACATGTCACAAATCACCGTAGTTATTGGCGATCGTTTAGGTAAAGGTCAGAAAGTCGCTCTCGGCGTGGAAAAGGCCGGTGGTCGTGCCGTGGTGGTTCCCGGCGTCGCGGCAGATATGAAACTGGGGGATGTGATGCAGGCGGAAAACGCCAGTTTTGGCATCTCCTTCTGCGGCAGCGGTGGCGCCGGCGCGATTACCGCGCAGAACAAATATGGCTACAAAGCGAAGCACGGGATGCGCTCAATTGATGAAGGCGTAACCGCTATCAACGAAGGCTGCACGGTGTTGGGTTTTGGCTTTATGGACAAAGAAGAGTTGGGTGAACGTCTGGTGCAGGCCTGGAATAAAAAACACGGCGGCTGAGTATGAAGGAACAATTTACCACCACGGTAACGGTCAGCGGCAAAGGCGATAGCAAAGCAAAAGCGTTCGCCGACGCCCTGAGCCACGTGCAGAGCAGCGTATTGCGTTCCACCCATAAGATTCTACTGCGCATCGAGCCACAGGACGTGCGGGTTATTCGCGCGCAGGAGAGCGTCAGAAAAGAGACGTTCCTGTTCTTCTTTCTGGCGCGGGAACGACGGAACTACAGCGTGGAGCTGGAGATTACCGTCAACGTGACGGTGATAGATACCGATAAGGTTGAATTCACTGCTAACTAAAAACGTTGGGCAATAAAACCAAAGGAAAGACTAATGTTTTTAATTATTTTATTTAAATCGCTAATTATCGGCGGGCTGGTTGGTGTGGGGGTGGGCGCCGGTGCAGCGCGTATGTTCCACGCACCTGTTACGCAGGGGATGGGCGCATTTCGTACGCTGGGTGAACTGAATTCCTGTGAAGGTGATCCTGCCTCTCACTTCTCTTTCGGTCTGGGTTTTTTCTTTAACGCCTGGGCTTCTTCGGTTGCGGCGGGTTCTTTTACCCAGGACGTTGACCATCGCATTATCCCCAACTGGGGCGCCGCCGCGTTGATGGTCAAAAACCGTAACCTTGCGGAAACCCTGCACGATCCGAAACGAATGGCCATTGCCTGCGGCGTCATCGGCATGATCGTGGTCGCTTTTCTCAATACTACCGCCTCGGCGGTGCCTGCTGCGCTACAGGTTACCGCGGTAAAAGTGTTGGTACCGGCAGCTAACCTGCTGGTGAACACCGTGATGCCGGTGATCTTCTGGCTGGCGGCGATTGATGCCGGTAAGAAATCCGGCTTCTGGGCCACTATTTTCGGCGGCCTTGCGCAGCTGATTATGGGCAACGCGGTACCGGGCCTGGTGCTGGGTATTCTGATTGGTAAAGGCGTAGAGGAGAGCGGCTGGAACAAAGTCACTAAGGTGATGATGTTTGCCATCGTACTGCTGTTTGTTCTGAGCGGCTTCTTCCGTGGCTTCGATATGAAATTGTTGCAGTCGTTCCAGCTGGGTATCCCCGGCTGGCTCGACATGATCCACAACACCCTGAGCGGTAAGTAACGAGGAAGATGGCAATGAGTGATACGAAAAGCGGCTTCTGGTATGCCGACTGGTCCTTCCCGATTTTTGTCGGTCTGCTCTCCGCCGGGGTATTTGCCGGTACCCATATGTACTACCTGTACGGCATCGGTGCATTTAACGAAGTGGCCTTTGTCTCAATGCTGCGTGCCGGCATGGATACCGGTGTTTATGGCGCGGTTGCGGCCTTTGGCGCCAGCTTTCTGTTTGCACGCATTATTGAAGGTTCGCTGGTCGGGATCCTTGATATTGGCGGCGCCATTCAGACCGGTGTCGGACTGGGTGTCCCGGCGCTGCTGCTCGGCGCCGGGATTGTGTTTCCGGTGGCCAATTTTGCCGCCTCACTGGCAACCGGTCTGGTGATTGGCGTGATGATTGGCTATCTGATTATTCTGGCGCGTAAGTTCACCATCAACCAGAGCGACTCGACCTATGGTGCGGATGTGATGATGGGCGCCGGTAACTCCTCCGGTCGTTTCCTCGGACCATTGATTATCCTGTCGGCGATGGCGGCATCGATTCCGATTGGTCTTGGTGCGCTGGCGGGATCGCTACTGTTCTATCTGTGGGGGAAACCGATCACCGGCGGTGCCATTCTGGGCGCCATGATCCTGGGCGCCATATTCCCGATAGCCATCAGTTAAGACGTTGCCGGGGAGGCGTTCCCGCCCTCCCGGCTAAGGATTGGTATTTATGTTCGATCTGATTATTCGCCGGGCGCGGCTCAGCGATGAAAGCCTGATCGATATTGCGCTACGCGACGGCAAAATCGCTGCCGTCGGCGCGGTAGCAGGTGAGGCGAAACAACAACGCGATCTGGCCGGACGCTACTATCTCAGCGCCGGATGGATCGATTCACATGTGCACTGCTACCCGAAATCACCGATTTATCATGATGAAGCGGACGCGATTGGGGTCTCCAGCGGCGTCACCACGGTAGTTGATGCCGGTAGTACCGGCGCGGATGATATTGATGATTTTTACCAGCTGACGCGCGGCGCCACCACGCAGGTGTATGCATTGCTGAATATCGCCCGCACCGGCATCGTCACGCAGAACGAACTGGCGGATATGAACCAGATCGACAAGGTCGGAGTGCGCGCTGCGCTGCAGCGTTTGCCTGGCTTTATTGTCGGGATTAAAGCGCGCATCAGTAGCAGCGTGGTGGGGGAAAACGGCATCAAACCGCTGGTGCGGGCGAAAGAGATTCAGCAGGAGAATGGCGGCCTGCCGCTGATGGTGCATATTGGTAATAACCCGCCGAATCTCGATGAAATCGCCGACCTGCTGACCTCTGGCGACATTATCACCCACTGCTATAACGGTAAACCGAATCGCATTCTGACCCCGGCCGGACAGCTACGTGCAGCCATCAGCCGGGCGATCCAGCGTGGCGTGCGGCTGGATGTCGGTCACGGTAGCGCCAGCTTCAGTTTTGCCGTGGCGCGGGCGGCGATCGCCCGGGGCATTCTGCCGGACAGCATCAGCTCGGATATTTACTGCCGTAACCGCATCAGCGGCCCGGTGCATAACCTGGCGCATGTGATGTCGAAATTCTTTAGCGTCGGCATGACGCTGCCGCAGGTGATCGATTGTGTCACCGGTAAAGCGGCGCAGGGGCTGCGCCTGACAGGTAAAGGCCGTCTCGAACCCGGTTTCGATGCCGACCTGACCATTTTTACCGTCAAACAGGAAAACCGCCCGTTTGTCGACTCCGAAGGAGAAGGCGTTCAGGGCGAGAAACATCTGGTGCCATTAGCGGCAGTGGTCGCGGGCCAGTGGGTTGTGACCGATGAAGGGAAGGGCAATCATGACTTCGATTTATGAAAAATACGGTTTAAAGCAAGTGATTAACGCCTCCGGGCGCATGACCATTCTGGGAGTCTCTACCCCCAGCGCCACGGTGGTCGATACCGTCAACTATGGGCTGAATCACTACTTTGAAATCAAAGATCTGGTGAATAAAACCGGCGCTTATATCGCAAAACTGCTGAATGCCGAAGATGCGCTGGTGGTCTCCTGTGCGTCGGCCGGGCTGGCGCAGTCGGTGGCGGCGGTGATTGTGAAAGACGATGACTGGCTACTGGAAAACCTGCACGCCGCGCCGCTGAGCGTGCCGCACGATATCGTGTTGCCGAAAGGACATAACGTTAACTTTGGCGCACCGGTTGGCACCATGGTGATGATGGGCGGCGGCCGGCTGGTAGAAGCGGGCTACGCTAACGAATGCTCTGCTGAGCAGCTTTCCGCCGCGATTACGCCACAAACCGCAGCGATTCTGTATATCAAATCTCACCACTGCGTGCAGAAAAGTCATCTCAGCGTTGAGCAGGCGGCGGTGGTTGCGCGTAAACATGGCGTGCCGCTTATTGTCGATGCGGCGGCGGAAGAGGATCTGCAAGGTTATTACCAGTGTGGCGCCGATCTGGTGATCTACAGTGGAGCAAAAGCGATTGAGGGGCCGACCAGCGGTCTGGTGATCGGTAAGCAGCAATATGTCGGCTGGGTAAAGCGTCAGTCGGCGGGCATTGGCCGGGCAATGAAAGTGGGCAAAGAGGGGATTCTCGGCCTGACCCAGGCGATTGAAAACTACCTGACGCAGGAAAAAGTCACCGGCGAGCAGATGGTGGCGAAAATGACGCCATTTATCGACAGTCTTAACCGGTTGAACGGCATTCGTGCGCGCGTCGTCTGGGATAGCGCCGGACGCGATATCGCCCGCAGCGAAATTCACTGTGATGAAGCCGTGATCGGTCGCACTACCGGGGAGCTGGTACAGGCGCTGAAAACCGGTGACATCGCCATCTATTTTCGTGGTTATAAGGCCAATGAAGGCATCATTGAAGTCGATGTGCGCAGTGTCTCGCCAGAGCAGCTGAATACCATTTTTATCAGTATTAAGGCTTTGTTAGCAGGAGAGAAAATCGCATGACGCTGACGCCAAAATTTTACCGCGATCGCGTTTGTCTGAACGTGCTGGCGGGTTCAAAACAGAATGCGCAGGCGATCTGGCAGGCGGCGGAAGGCCACGTGCTGGTGGGCGTGTTGTCGAAAAATTATCATAGCGTCGACAGCGCCGTGGCGGATATGCGTGATTATGCGGCGCTGATCGATAATGCGCTCTCCGTCGGCCTCGGCGCGGGCGATCCCCATCAGTCGGCGATGGTTAGCGAGATCTCGCGTCAGGTTCAGCCGCAGCACGTTAACCAGGTATTTACCGGCGTGGCGACCAGCCGCGCGCTGCTGGGGCAGAGTCAGACGGTGGTGAATGGTCTGATTTCGCCCACCGGTACGCCAGGCATGGTAAAAATTTCCACCGGGCCACTGAGTTCGCAGGCGGCTGACGGCATTGTGCCGATCGAAACCGCTATCGCACTGCTGAAAGATATGGGCGGTAGCTCCGTGAAGTATTTCCCGATGGGCGGGCTGAAATCGGTCGGGGAGTTTACCGCGGTGGCAGCTGCCTGCGCGCAGTACGATTTCTGGCTGGAACCGACCGGCGGCATCGATCTGGAAAACTATCCGGCGATTCTGCAGATTGCGCTGAATGCCGGCGTCAGCAAAATTATTCCGCATATCTACAGTTCGATTATTGATGCCGACAGCGGCAATACGCGGCCGGCAGATGTCGCTACACTGTTGGCTATGACGAAAGAGTTACTGGCATAACCCGGCCGGGGCCGTTAATGGCCCCGGTATTCAGTGTTTGCACCTGCTTCCCTGTGATGGATAGGTAATGTGAGATTCCCCAATCAACGACTGGCCCAGCTGTTTGATGCGCTGCAAAACGAAACCCTGCCGCAGGATGAGCTGGCGCGACGTTTTGCCATCTCGACGCGCACCGTACGCACTGATATCACCGCGTTAAACCAGCTGCTGGCCGGGCACGGCGCCCATTTTGTGCTGACTCGCGGCGAAGGGTATCAGCTTAAAATTGATGATGCCGCGCGCTACAGCCGTTTGTTGCATGAGTCTCCGTCACATCTGCGCGTGCCACGCACTTCAACCGAACGGGTGCATTACCTGTTAACCCGCTTTCTCACGTCAGCTTTTTCCCTGAAGCTGGAAGATCTGGCGGAAGAGTGGTTCGTCAGCCGCGCCACGCTGCAAAGCGATATGGCTGAAGTGAGAGAGTGGCTGAACCGCTATAACCTGACGATTGAAACCCGGCCGCGCTATGGCATGAAATTGTTCGGCAGCGAAGTGTCGATTCGCGCCTGTCTGACCGATCTGTTGTATCAGATTTCGCGCCAGGCTAATGAAAGCCCGTTACTCAGTCTGGAAGCGCTTAACAGCGGTATGCTGGCGACCCTGCAGCCGCTGCTGCATCAGTGCTTCGCGCGTTTTCATGTGCGCATGAGCGATGACAGCGAGTACTATCTGCGCCTCTACTGTGCGGTGGCGGTGCGGCGTATCAGTGAAGGCTACCCGCTATCCGACTTTAGCGCTGAAGATGTCGATGACGATGTGCGCGACGCGGCGCGTCATATTATCAACCTGATGCGGCCGATTACCGGGAAAGCGATTTCCCCGGCGGAAGAGACCTGGTTACGGGTCAATATCGCCGCGCGCCGGGTACAGGAGATTGCGCCCAGCGCCATCAGTCCGGACGACGGCGATGCGCTGGTGGATTACATCCTTAGCTATATCAATAACCACTACAATTTTAATCTGCAAGCTGATGCCCAGCTGCATGCCGATCTGCTGACGCATATTAAGACCATGATCACCCGGGTGCGTTACCAGATTAATATCCCCAATCCACTACTGGCCAATATCAAACAGCACTATCCGCTGGCCTATGATGTCACCCTGGCGGCGGTATCCAGTTGGGGCAAATATACGCCTTATGTGATCAGCGAGAACGAAGTGGGTTTCCTGGTGCTGCATATCGGCGTCGGACTGGAGCGCCATTACAACGTTGGCTATCAGCGCCATCCCCAGGTAATGCTGGTGTGTGATACCGGCAACTCGACGGTACGCATGATTCAGGCGATGTTAATGCGTAAGTATCCGCAAATTGTGGTGAAAAACGTTATCTCGCTGCGCGAGTATGAAGCGCTGGCGGTAGTTGATGAGGATTTTATTATCTCCACTGCGCGCCTCAGTGAGAAAGATAAGCCGGTAGTGATCATGTCGCCGTTCCCGACCGACTATCAGCTGGAGCAGATTGGTAAACTGGTGCTGGTGGATCGCACCCGCCCTTATATGCTGGAAAAATTCTTTGATGCCAGCCACTTTCGCATTATCGACCAGCCGATGGAGCAATCGCAGCTGTTCCGGTTATTGTGCGATCAGCTACAGCAGGAAGGCTATGTCGACGACGCCTTTTACCCGTCGGTGGAAGAGCGCGAAGCGATTGTCAGTACCATGCTCGGGGAAGGGATAGCGTTACCGCACTCGTTAGGTCTGCTGGCAAGGAAAACCGTGGTCTATACCGTGCTGGCGCCGCAGGGAATTAAGTGGGGAGATGAAACCGCCCATGTGATTTTCCTGCTGGCCATCAGCAAAACGGAATATGAAGAGGCGATGGCAATCTACGATCTGTTTGTCACTTTTATGCGTGAAAGGGCAATGACCCGGCTGCGTGACAGCGCGGATTTCGCCAGTTTTAAGGCAATAGCGATGGATTGTTTAAGCCGGCTTTAGCCTGGGTACCTGACGTTGCCGCGCCGGTTATTTTGGCTAATGTGTTTTATGGGGCCGGCAAGAAATGATAAAACCCCCGGCAATACATATTGCCGGGGGTTTCTGATAGGTGAAACTGACCGATAAGCCGGGTTCTGTCGTGGACAGTCATTCATCTAGGCCAGCAATCGCTCACTGGCTCAAGCAGCCTACCCGGGTTCAGTACGGGCCGTACCAAGTGAACCCCTATTTGGCCTTGCTCCGGGTGGAGTTTACCGTGCCACGAACTGTTGCCAGCCGCGCGGTGCGCTCTTACCGCACCCTTTCACCCTTACCTGATCCCATAAATGGGCCATCGGCGGTTTGCTCTCTGTTGCACTGGTCGTAGGCTCTCGCCCCCCAGGCGTTACCTGGCACCCTGCCCTATGGAGCCCGGACTTTCCTCCCCTCTGTCTGTCTCCCCCCGAAAGAGGACGGCAACAAAGCGGCGACTGTCTGGTCAGCTTCGGCGCGGATAATAGGGTATTCCGCGCGCTTTGTCACCCCTCTTGCTGCTCCAGCGCATACTTATACAGCGCATTTTTCTTCAGGCCGTGGATCTCCGCAGTAATCGCCGCCGCCTTTTTCAGCGGTAATTCAGCCTGCAGTAGCGCCAGGGTGCGCAGCGCTTCAGCGGGTAGGGCATCGTCGGCCTGCTGCTTATAGCCTTCGATAATCAGCACCATCTCGCCTTTACGCCGGTTTTCATCCTCTTTCACCCATGCCAGCAGCTCGCCAATTGGCGCCCCCTGAATCGACTCCCAGGTTTTGGTGATTTCGCGCGCGAGCACAACATAGCGATCTGCGCCGAGAACTGTGGCAATATCCTGCATACTGTCGAGCAGACGGTGGGTAGATTCGTAGAAGATCAGCGTGCGCGGTTCCTGTTGCAAGGCCCGCAGCGTGTCGCAACGGCCTTTGCTTTTGGCCGGCAGAAATCCTTCGTAACAGAAACGATCGGACGGTAACCCCGCTGCGCTTAATGCTGTAATGGCCGCGCAGGCGCCAGGTAGTGGCACGACGCGGATCCCCGCTTCGCGACACCGCCGAACAAGGTGGTAGCCCGGGTCGTTAATCAATGGTGTGCCTGCATCGGAAACTAAGGCTATGCTTTGGCCTTCCTGCAGCTTCGCCAGCAACTGTTCTGTTTTCTGCTGTTCATTATGATCATGGAGTGCGAACAGGCGCGCATTGATGGCGAAATGTTGTAGCAACAGTCCGGTATGACGTGTATCTTCCGCAGCGATCAGATCGACGCTCGTAAGCACCGTCAGGGCACGCTGGGTGATATCCCCCAGATTACCAATCGGCGTAGGGACGATGTAGAGCGTGCTGGCAGAAATATCTGCCCGATCGAGTTGTTTCATTGTTTCATCCGAATTGCCGATTTAATATTGAGCATCTTGAAAAAAACATCACTGGATACAGTATGCTTCCTTCAAAAGTCGTTCGTAATAAAGCAGGACGCTTCGTGCCTGTCCTTCTGGCCGGGCTTATTTTAGCAGCATGTTCCGGTCAGGCACCGCAAACTCCCGGGGCAAATGTCCAGGAACCCGCAACAAAAACTTCCGACTATTATTTGCAGCAGATACAGCAAAGCTCAGATGATAACAAGGCTGACTGGCAATTACTTGCCATACGTGCGCTGTTGAATGAAGGGAAGTACCCGCAAGCCAGCCAGCAGCTCAGTCAACTGTCCGGCAAGCTGAGCAATAGCCAGCAGCAGGAACTGCAGTTGCTGAAGGCGCAGAGCGCGCTTGGCAGCCAGGATATCGCCGGTGGTCAGGCTATTCTCGATAAACTGGATCCGTCCGGTTTGTCGACCGATCAGCAGGCGCGTTACTGGCAGTTGCAGATTGCCGCTAACCAGAACCGCCCGTCGCTGACGCTGCTGCGCGCGCTGGTGGCGCAGGAACCGCTGTTGCAAGGTGATAGTCATCAGAAGAATATTGATGCCACCTGGCAGACGCTGGTGCAGATGACGCCGGATCAGATGAACAGTCTGGTGATTAACGCCAATGAAAATGTCCTGCAAGGCTGGCTGGATCTGCTGGGAGTGTATAACGCCAACCGCAACGATCCGGATATGCTGAAGGCCGGTATTAGCGACTGGCAGACGCGCTATCCGAACAATCCGGCGGCGAAAACCCTGCCGACGGCATTAAGCCAGGTGCAGAACTACCAGCAGGCTTCAACCGGTAAAATCGCGCTGTTGCTGCCGATGAGCGGTCAGGCGCAGATTTTTGCCAGTGCCATTCAGAAAGGCTTTAACGATGCGAAAAACGGTGTGTTAAGCGCGGCGCCACAGCCAGCTGCCGCGCCGGCTGCTGATGGCGCGTCGCCAGCGGGCAGCGCGCAACCGACGCCAACGGATGGCGCCGGCACGGCAGTCACCCCGTCAGCTGGCGCGGCGACCGATGCCAGCGCCACGCCGCCAGCGAACGCCACCCCACCCGTGGCTGCTGCTGCCAGCAATGCGGAAGTAAAAGTCTACGATACCAGTACTCAGCCGCTGGCTCAGGTATTGGCCCAGGCGCAACAGGATGGCGCTACTCTGGTGGTCGGTCCGCTGCTGAAAAACAATGTCGAGGAGCTGGCTGGCAGTCAGACGGCGCTCAATGTGCTGGCGCTGAATGAACCGGAGCAGATCCAGAACCGTCCGAACCTTTGTTATTTTGCCCTTTCTCCTGAAGATGAAGCGCGCGATGCGGCGCATCATATCTGGGATCAGGGCAAACGGGCGCCGCTGTTGCTGGTTCCGCGTGGTTCGCTGGGCGATCGCATCAGTGTCGCCTTTACCGCTGAATGGCAGAAACTGGGCGGCGGCACGGTACTGAAACAGCAGTTTGGCTCTACCAGTGAACTGAAGCAGGGGATTAACAGCGGCGCGGGTATCAGTCTGAGCGGAACGCCAGTCAGCGCACCGCAGCAGGCGCCGCAAAGCGTGGCCGTTGCCGGTCTGACTATCCCGGCGCCGACGGTGACGGCACCGCCAGTGGCCTCTGCCGGCAGTGTGGATGCGACTTATATCGTGTCAACGCAAAGCGAGCTGCAACTGATTAAGCCAATGATTGCGATGCGCGTCAGCAGTCGCGACAACGTGGCGCTGTATGCCAGCTCACGCAGCTCTCAGGCCGGAGCCGGTCCGGATTACCGTCTGGAGATGGAAGGGTTGCAGTTTAGCGATATTCCGCTGCTGACCGGGGCTAATCCGGCGCTGATGCAGCAGGCGGCGAAGTCATTTAATAATGACTATTCGCTGGTGCGTCTGTATGCCATGGGCATTGATGCCTGGACGCTGGCGAACCACTTTAGCGAAGTCCGCCAGCTACCGGGTTTCCAGCTTGAGGGCAACACCGGTAAGCTGAGCGCCACCCAGGATTGCGTGATCAACAGGAAGTTGTCATGGAGCCAGTATCGTCAGGGACAAATCGTTCCGGCCACCTGAGTCGCCAGCAACAGGGGGCGGACTATGAGTTAATCGCCCGCCGCTATCTGGAACAGGCCGGATTACAGTTCGCCGCCGCCAACGTCCGTTTTCGTGGCGGCGAGCTGGATCTCATTATGCGAGACCAGCAGCAATGGGTGTTTGTTGAGGTACGCTACCGGCGTGATGCCCGCTTCGGCGGCGCAGCCGCCAGCGTAACACGGCACAAACAGCGGAAGTTATTACGGGCGGCGGCAATTTGGCTGGCGATGCGCAACGCCAGTTTTGCTACACTCGACTGTCGTTTTGATGTCGTCGCTATCACCGGGGATCAGCTTGAGTGGTTGCCCGATGCGTTTAATGCAGAAGATTAAAATCGGGTGAAAACGTGCTGGAAAGAATTAAAGGTTGTTTTACAGAGAGTATTCAAACACAGATCGCAGCAGCCGAAGCGCTGCCTGATGCCATCTCGCGCGCCGCATTAACCATGGTTCAGTCTCTGCTTAATGGCAATAAAATTCTGAGCTGTGGTAACGGTACCTCCAGCGCCAATGCTCAGCATTTTGCCGCCAGTATGATCAACCGCTTTGAGACCGAGCGCCCGAGTTTACCGGCGATTGCTCTCAGTGCCGACAATGTGCTGCTGACCGCCATTGGTAACGATCGTCTGCATGACGAGATCTATGCCAAACAGGTGCGTGCGCTGGGCCATGCGGGGGATATATTGCTGGCGATTTCAACTCGTGGTAATAGCCGTGATATTGTAAAAGCCGTTGAGGCGGCGGTAACGCGTGATATGAATATCATTGCGCTTACCGGTTATGACGGCGGTGAGCTCGCCGGTTTGCTGGGACCACAGGATGTGGAGATTCGCATCCCCTCACACAGAAGCGCAAGGATACAGGAAATGCACATGTTAACCGTGAATTGCCTGTGCGATTTGATAGATAACACCTTATTTCCCCACCAGGATGTTTGAAGGAGCTTAAATGAAGGCATTATCTGCAGTGGCAGTTATTCTTACCGCCCTGATGCTACAGGGCTGCGCAGCAGTGGTTGTAGGTAGCGCAGCCGTGGCCACCAAATCGGCAACTGACCCGCGTACCGTCGGCACTCAGGTGGATGATGGCACCTTAGAGCTACGCGTCAACAATGCGCTGGCGAAAGATCAACAGATTAAAACGGAAGCACGCATTGTGCCAACCGCTTATCAGGGTAAAGTATTGTTAACCGGTCAGGCACCGAGCAGCGATATTGCCACTCGCGCCAAACAGATTACCGTCGGTGTTGATGGCGCCACCGAAGTGTATAACGAGATCCGTCAGGGCAGTAAAGTGAGCCTGGCCACGTCCTCATCTGACACCTGGATCACCACTAAAGTCCGTTCGCAGCTGCTGGGCAGCGATCTGGTGAAATCCTCTAACGTGAAGGTGACCACCGAGAATGGCGAAGTGTTCTTACTGGGCCTGGTGACGGCACAAGAAGCGAAAGCCGCCGCGGATATCGCCAGCCGGGTGAGTGGCGTCAGGCATGTCACCACCGCATTTACTATTCTGAAATAGCCTCTACAAGGGCGGCGTTGTCGCCGCCCGTCTTCCGGACTGTCCCCTAATCACACCGGTAAATCAATCACCAGCGCGCGCAGCGGCGACTCGGCGGTGAGCGTGACGCTCGCTTCTTCCTGCAAAAAGGCGCCATCACCACAGGTCAGCACCTGTTGCTGGCGTGAGTGGGTCTCCGCCTGCAATGCACCATGAATCGACTGCAGATAGGCGCGTGGTCCGTGCAGATTTACCGTCCAGCTTTCGCCCGCCGGCAGATCAATATGGTGGATCCACACCTGCTGACGCAATTGCAGACTATCCTGCGCGCCATCCGGCGAAGCCAGCAGGGTGGCAACCTGGCGTGGGTTAATGTTCACCCGCTGCATCAGGGCGTTCTCACGTTCCGGACAGGCATCAAGCCACAGTTGCATACGCGTCAACGGCGTCTCTTTACTGAGGTTATGCTCACTCCAGGTGACACCTGCCTGCGCGGAGAGCAGCAGGGCTTCACCGGCGCGGGCGCTGGTATGGTTGCCTTCACTGTCGCGATATTCCGCTTCACCCTGCAGGATCAGATTCAGAATATCGACCTTCGGATAGCTGCGTGGCTGAAAAGAAGCCCCGGGCGCCAGCACTTCCTGATTAAGCACGCGCAAAGAGGCGTAGCCGAGTAGTTGCGGGTCAAAATAGTGTCCAAAGGAGAAGGTATAGCGCGCTTGCAACCAGCCGTAATCGGCCTGGCCACACTCTTTCGCTGCACGTGATGTAATCATAATTGTTTTAACCTCCAGCGTCGTCCTGCCCCGGAGTGGCGGACGCTCTTCATGATTCCATGGTAAGTTTCTGGACGCCGGATTGTTAGCCAGTTAATCTGCTGGGTATATTCAAATTTCCTGACAGAGAATCCTGATGGCTAAAGATCGGGCCTTAACGTTAGAAGCTTTACGGGTAATGGACGCCATTGATCGACGCGGAAGCTTTGCCGCGGCGGCTGATGAATTGGGGCGGGTGCCGTCGGCGCTCAGTTACACCATGCAAAAGCTGGAAGAAGAGCTGGATGTGGTGCTGTTTGACCGCTCCGGCCATCGTACCAAGTTCACCAATGTTGGCCGTATGTTGCTGGAGCGTGGGCGGGTGCTGCTGGAAGCCGCCGACAAACTCACTACCGATGCCGAAGCGCTGGCGCGTGGCTGGGAAACCCATCTGACGATTGTCACTGAGGCGCTGGTGCCGACCGAACTGCTGTTTCCGCTGGTGGAGAAGCTGGCGGATAAAGCCAATACCCAGATCTCACTGATCACCGAAGTTCTGGCTGGCGCCTGGGAGCGGCTGGAACAGGGCCGGGCGGATATCGTGATTGCACCGGATATGCATTTCCGCGCGTCGTCGGAGATCAACACCCGCAAGTTATACAGTATGGTCAGCGTCTATGTTGCCAGCCCGGATCACCCGATTCATAACGAGCCTGAGCCACTGTCCGAAGTGACGCGCGTGAAGTATCGCGGTATTGCCGTGGCCGACACGGCACGAGAGCGACCGGTTCTCACTGTTCAGCTACTGGATAAACAACAGCGTTTAACCGTTAGTTCGATTGAGGATAAACGTAATGCGCTGCTGGCGGGTCTTGGTGTCGCCACCATGCCGTATCCGCTGGTAGAAAAAGATATCGCGGCTGGCCGTTTGCGGGTGGTCAGCCCGGAATACTCGCGTGAAATCGATATTATTATGGCCTGGCGGCGCGACAGCATGGGTGAAGCCAAAGCATGGTGCCTGCGCGAAATTCCCCGTCTGCTGGCGAAACGTTAACCCCGCCGGGCGGCGGTAGAGTGATGCCGCCCGCTGCCATCCGCAACAACGTGCCATCATCGCGTAAGGCCGCTTTTCACCAGCAGATTATCTGCTCTGGTTCAACGCGGCGAAAACTTTAGCCTGCCCCATCGGTCGATAAGTCATACAAAGCTGCTGCTTATTGCGCCATCTTAGTGCCCCTTCATTTTGTAAGATTCTGTATACAACATCTGGTTCTCTCTCGTCAGTGATTCATCAGTCGCGCTTGAGCTATTTCTCAGTTTTTCTTTAACCACAGATGTCTGTCTCAGAAAGTAGGGCAAACCATTGCTCACTTAGCGTACTGGTCGTTTGGTTTACGCCATTGCTGTCAGCGGAACGATATGACCACCACTATCAATTACTCTCATGTATGGAAGGCTTTATGACATCTGTGCCGTTTAAGGTGAAACCCTTAGTTTTAGCGATAAGTTCGCTGATTGCGCTGCTCCCTCAGGCTGAGGCAGTACCTTCGACGACGATCGTGATTTCTGAAAATACCACCAGCACCCTGGCGGTTACCACGCCAATGGACTCTGTTTCCGTTACCGATAGCGGTTCGATTGTGGCAACGTCTGGTAACGGCATCAGCAACTCCTCGACCATTGGCACGCTGAGTAATGCCGGCACCATCTCTGGTCGTGAAGGGATTTTCAGCACCGGGTCGATCGACAGCATTATCAACTCCGGTACCATTACTTCTACTGATGGTGTCATCTGGGCCAGTGGCGGCACCGTGGGTTCCATAACCAATAGCGGAAATATCACTGGTCCTTATGCGGTCGTTATTCAAAGCGGCGCCACGCTTAACTCTTTCGATAACACTGGCACCATCAGCGGCCACTACGGGTTCGGCAATTTCTACGGTGGCGGCTCGATCGGCAGTATCACTAACTCCGGGCTGATCACCGGCGACAGTTTTGCGATTTACAATAGTACCGGCAGCATTGGTTCTATCACCAACAGTGGGTCAATTGAGGGAAATATCTCTTCCGCCAACGGTCTGATCTTTAACGGCGGCAGCGGCTCTACCTTTGGTACGCTCACCGGTTATCAGGCCAGCGGCCAGGGAACTATTACCATTACCAGTGGTGACCTGGTGTTCGCTTCCGGCAATATGCTGTTAAACGACAATATCACCCTGGGCAGTGGCCAGGTATCGAACCAGGCTGCCGCATTGCAGGTCAACAACATTGTCGCGATCAACGGCAACTACAGTCAGGACCACGATGCCAGCCTGTTGATCGGCGTGGCGGATAACGCCATTACCACCGGTGCCATCAGCACTGATAGCGGCTACGGACGTCTGGTGGTGTCGGGCAGCGCCAATATAGCCAGCGGATCCAGCGTTTCACTGGTTAAGCTGGGTAGCTATGCTTTTGCTCAGGGTCAACGCTATGTAGTGGTGCAGGCCGCCAGCGATGGCACCGAATACCACGCCAGCAGCCTGAATTATAGTGCCAGCGGCTATACCGGTACACTGACGGGCGCTGCGGTGACCGACAGCGCCGACAGCAGTAAGACGGATCTGGTGTTAACACTGGTTGCGTTACCTGATAATTCAGGTGGTAATGGCGGATCGGGTGGTTCAGGCAGTTCCGAACCGAAAAGCTTCGCCACCACGTCCACCGCGAAATCAGCCTTTTCTGGCCTGTTTAACTATCCCGGCACCGATGCCTCGCTGCTGAATGTGTTTAACGCCAGTGCTGCGCTGGGGAACTCTGCGGAAGCCAACCGTGCCGGCGCCCAGCTGAGTCCGGCGGCGATGGCGTCAGCCTCCGCCAGAGCCTCTTCTGCGCCGACCAATGCGGTACTGAATGTGATCTCGCAGCGGGCTGATGTGATGCGTCAGTCACCTGCCAGCGGCAGTGGTATCGCCACCGGTGAAAATGACGGTGATATTGCGGTCTGGGGCCGTGGTTTCGGCGGTGTGGCCAGTCAGGATCAGCTTGATGACACGGCAGGTTATGACGCACGCTTTGGCGGTCTGCTAATCGGTGGAGATTCCGCCGTCGGCGAGCATCTGCGTCTGGGCGCACTGACCAGCTATGCTGGTACTGCCGTCGACAACACCGGTGATAACGCCGGCAGTTCGGTCAATATCAGATCCTGGGGGGTATTCGGTTACGGCAGCTACGACGCCCAGCCGTGGTTCTTCGATCTGTCGACAGGTGCGGTACATCATCAGTACGACACTAAGCGTCAGATCGACTTTACCGGTTTTAACGGCGATGCCAGCGGATCGTTCGCGGGGATGCAGTATATTGTCGCCGGTCAGACCGGTTATCCGTTCCAGCTGGGTTCCGGTAGCACCACGCTGACGCCGATTGCCGGGCTGACTTACAGCATTCTGCGCCAGAATGGCTATAGCGAATCAGGTGGTAACGGTGCCGGACTGTCGGTTTCTGATGCGACAAGCACCTCGCTGAAAAGCGATCTGGCGGTGAAGCTCGGGCATAGTTTCAACATTTCGGCTGGTGACCTGATTCCGTTTACCCAGCTGGGATGGCGTCATGAGTTCCATGACCATGCGCCGCAATCGGCGGCTAATTTCTCCGCGGACAGCACCGGCTCTACCTCTTTTATCAGCAGCGGATCGCGTCCGATTGCCAACACGGCGGTATTGTCAGTGGGGACCACGCTGGTGCATAACAATAATCTGAGCCTGTCGGTTATCTATACCGGGGAACTGGCCAACAGCTATGACAGCCATAGCGGTAACCTGCAATTGCGCTGGCAGTTCTGATGACACTGATGCGGACGGGCGGCGGCCCGTCTGCACAACTAAGATGCAAAACGGCGCTGGTGGTTATATTGCTGTTTCTGCTGACTGGTTGTGCGGGCGATCCGTTACTGCATGCTGACCAGATGGCGCGATCGGCGGGCTTACAGCGGGAAACCGTGCAGGCGACGCCTTTTGCGCTGGCGGCATGGGTGCGCATCACGCGTGCTGACCAGCCGTTGCATATTTATATCGAAGGGGATGGCCGGGCCTGGCGTAATCGCTACCAGCCATCCGACGACCCGACGCCACGTAAGGCCATCGGTTTATCTCTCGCGGTAGCTGATAGCGCGCCGAATGTGCTTTATCTGGCCAGACCCTGCCAGTTTGTCCCGATGACGCAAAATCCGCGCTGCCAGACCGACTACTGGACCGGAAAACGCTTTGCGCCGGAAGTGATTGCGGCGATGGACCAGGCGATGACCCACTATCTCAGTCGTACTCCCGGACAACCGATCATCCTTACCGGTTACTCAGGTGGCGCAGCAGTCGCCGCGCTGCTGGCGGCACGGCGCAGCGATGTCACGTTGTTGCGTACCGTTGCCGGTAATCTTGACCATCGGGCGATTAACCGCTTCCATAAGGTGTCGCCAATGCCTGACTCCCTGAATCCTGCGGATGAGGTCGCACGGATCGCCACGATCCCACAACGGCATTTCAGCGGCGCGGAAGATAATATCGTACCGCCATTTATTGGCCGCGATTTTGCCGCCGCAGTAGGTAAATGTGCCAGCTGGCAACTGATCCCGAATATCGGCCATGAAGGCGACTGGTCGCAGATATGGCCACAATTATTGCGACAGAAGATACAGTGCGGTGATAAAAAGTAGCCTGTAACCTGCTCCGTGCCCTCTCACATTTTTGGTATTTGCTGACTCCAGGGTAGCGGCAAACTGTTTAAAATAAATGGTTTGTTAAACATGCTGTTTTCAAATTAATTATTTCAGTGTTATTTATTTTCTCGCTATGGCGCTGTGCCCGCAGATTGAGATTTTGCTAACCCGTTAACGAGATGCGCGGCGTCACTTTACTGCAACAATTCCGCGGTATGTTCAGGCAATTAACAGTCTGGTGAGTCACTCTGGCGTTATGTCTGAAATCATCATCAAACAGCTATCCAAATCTTTTGCTTCGCAGGCGGTGTTGCAGGATGTCACTCTGCATATTCAGCACGGCGAGTTTGTTGCCGTGCTGGGCCCTTCCGGTTGTGGTAAAACCACGCTGCTACGTACGCTGGCCGGTTTTGAAACCATCGACAGCGGTTCCATCAGCGTCGGTGACCGTCTTTATTCCTCGGCAAACACTCACTTACCACCGGAAAAACGCCAGCTGGGGATTGTCTTCCAGAGCTATGCGTTATGGCCACATATGAGCGTGGCGGAAAACATCGCCTACAGCCTGAAAGTCAGCGGCGTCGCGACGAATGAACGCCGCCAGCGCACGCAAAGCGCACTGGAACTGGTGGGGCTGGAAGGTTTTGCTGAACGCAATCCTGCCGATCTCTCCGGCGGCCAGCGCCAGCGTGTGGCGCTGGCGCGCTGTCTGGTGGCACGCCCGCAAGTGGTGCTGCTGGATGAACCGTTAGCCAATCTTGATGTGCATCTGCGCGCCGCGATGGAGGAGGAGTTTGCCCGTTTCCACCACCATTCCGGCGCCACGCTGCTGTATATCACTCATGACCAGCAGGAAGCGATGGCGATTGCCGATCGTGTGGTGGTGATGGATGCCGGGCGCGTCATGCAGTTTGCCAGCCCCCGGACCCTCTATCGCGAGCCGGCCTGTGAAATGGTGGCGCGCTTTATCGATGATGGCCGGGTGATCGACGTAACGGATATCGAACCGGATCATAACGGCTATGCCTGGGTCACACTGCTTGGCGTGCGGCTGCGGCTGCGGGCCAGAGCTGAACAGCCGGTGGCGCCGCGCGGCAAGGTATGCCTGCACGCTGCCGATCTGCGGCTGGCGCATGAAGATGAAGCGGGGTTTGCGGTGCGCATTCAGCGCCTGATTTATCGCGGCGGCTACAGCCAGCTGGACGTAGAGCCAGAAGATGACAGCTGCCGTTTAACGCTTCACCTGACCGATGCGCAACAGTTGCGCTGCGGCGATCGGCTGATGCTGACCGCGGATGATGGTTGGGTGATCCCCACCGCCAGTTAATTTGACGATTAAGGATACCTGCTACATGTACACATTGCGCACCCACCTGAAAGCTCTGATAATTTTAACCGGATCGCTGCTTTCGGGGATGTCGATTGCCGCTGATGGCAAGCTGGTGGTCTATACCTCGCAGGCCCCGGAAATTGCCCAGCAGACCATTGATGCGTTTAAAGCGGCAAACCCCGGCATTGAAGTAGAGTGGACGCGTAACGGTACCACGCAGTTAATGAACGTGCTGCGTACCGAGAAGATGAGCGGGCAGGTGAAAGCAGACGTGCTGCTGGTGGCGGATGCCATCAACCTTGGCGCGCTGAAAAAAGAGGGCCAGCTGATGCCTTATGCCGCGGCGCCGGTAAGCAATATCAGCGCTGAGTTTTACGACAAGGATAAAACCTGGTTTGGCACTAAAATCATTGCCACCGTCATTGGTTATAACACCAAAAATGCGCAGCCGGTGGATAGCTGGATGGCACTGACCGATGTCAGCAATAAAGGTCAGGTGGTGGTGCCAAGTCCGCTCTATTCCGGCGCGGCGCTCTATCATCTGCATACTGCCATTAATACTCCGGATATTGGCTGGGCGTTCTATCAGAAGCTGGCGGCAAACGGCGTTACCCCGGAAGGCGGCAATGGTCCGGCGTTGAAAGCGGTAGCCAGCGGTATGGCAAAATATGGTGTGATCACCGATGCCGATATTATTCGTGCCAAAAAGCAGGGATCGCCGATTGACCTGGTGTATCCGAAAGAGGGCGCTTCTTTTGTTACTGAACCGGTAGCGATTCTCTCCGGTGCGCATAACGTCGCCGCAGCGAAAGCTTTTGTTGATTTCCTGCTGTCGGAAAAAGGCCAGCAGCTGGTAGCAGAGCAAGGCAATCGTCCGATCGATAAGCGCGTTGCCGCACCGGAGGGGTTTGCCGCGATTGACAGCATCAGATTGCTGACGCTGGACGCGGATAAAGCCGTGGCCGACGATAAGCAGGTGCGGGCGAAATTTAGCGATATCTTTGGTGGATAAAACCGATGAGCATCGCGCAGGAGTATACGCATCGTTCTCCGGCCCGCCAGTTCCGCTGGCTGCGTACCGAGACCAGCGTGCTATGGCTGCTGGCACTGCTAATCGGGCTGTTATCAATCGCGCCCTTAACCCGTCTGATTTGGGCGGCCATCGCTCCCGGCGGCATCCCGGATTTGACCCGCGTCTGGCAGTTACTGAGCAGCGCGAAAGTGATGCGTGCTGCGGGTAATACGCTGACTATCGCCATAGCGGCCACGGCGATTGCCGTGGTGCTGGGTATCCTGGCGGCCTGGTTAGTGGCTCTGACCAATATGCGCGCCAAACGGGCATGGGTATTTGCCTTTATTCTGCCATTGATGATCCCGCCGCAGGTGACGGCGCTGGCCTGGGTGCAGGCGCTTTCGCCCTCCAGCTGGATTATTACTCTGTTAAACAACATCGGTTTGCCGCTGACCAGCGCTGGTCAGCAGCCGCTTTATTCAGCATCGGGGATTATCCTGCTGCTCGGTCTGCATAATGCGCCGCTGGTGTTTCTTGCGGTACGTGCCGGTTTACGGCGCCTGCCTGCGGATCTGGTTGAAGCGGCGCGGATAACTGGCGCTTCGCCGTGGCGGGTGATGAAGACGGTGATCCTGCCGCTGGCACGCCCGGCGATTTTTGCCGGTGCGGCGCTGTCATTTGTGGCAGCGGCCGGAAATTTTGGTATTCAGGCGATGCTCGGCATTCCGGGACGGGTACCGACCCTGATCACCTTAATCTACCAGCAACTCAACAACAGCGGTGCCGATGCGCTGCCGGATCTGGCGCTGTTATCACTGCTGATTGCGCTGATTACCGTCGGCGGGCTGGTGCTGAGCCGGATGCTGGGAGGCCGTCGCGATGTGCGCGTTACCGGTACGCCACGTCAGCTACAGCAGCCGCTGGGCCGCTGGCGTTTCCCGGTGGAACTGCTGGTGTGGGGCACGATCATCCTGACGCTGGCACTGCCGCTTTCGGCGTTGATTACCACCTCGCTGACCAGCGGTTTCGGCCAGGCGCTGAACTGGCAGACCCTCACCTGGGTGAATTATCGCAATGCGCTGGTTGATTTTCCGGCCATTCGCCACGCTTTTTTCACCAGTCTGGGCTTAACCCTGCTGGCAGTGGTGATCCTGACGACAATGGCGCTGTTTATGGCCTTCTTTCTCAGCTGGCAGCGCACGCGGCTGGTGCGGATACTGGAGTTGTCCAGCGAGCTGGCTTACGCCTTGCCGGGAATCGTGATTGGTATTGCCGCGATACTGTTTTTTCTGAAACCTCTGCCGCTGCTTGATATGAGTCTGTATGGCACGGTATGGATTATTCTTGCCGCTTACCTATCTAACTTTCTGGCGCTGGTGCTGCGTCCGACGCTGGCCGGGTTTGCCCAGATTGAGCGTTCGCTGGATGAGGCGGCACAGCTGGCTGGAGCCGGTTTTTTGCGCCGTATGCGCGACATTTTGTTGCCGCTGGCGGCGCCTTCCGCCATCGCTGGTGCGATTCTGGTATTTCTTACCGCGCTGAATGAAATTCAGGTATCGATTTTACTGGTCACCGCCAACAGCCAGACGCTGGGACCAATGATTATCGCGCTGGACGAAGGCGGATCTTCGACCCTGGCGGCGGCGGTGGGCTGCCTGATGATTATGGTGGTGCTGCTATTTATGTTACTGGCGTCACGACTTGCCAGACGTTTGCCGGAAGGAGTATTACCATGGCAAATCTGACGGTGGTCAGCGGGGTGGGCGATAAGCTGCCCGCGGCATTTCTGGTAGAGCTGCATGGTTTTCGCCTGCTGTTTGATTTGGGGGAAGGGCCGCAGGCGGGTATCCGGCCAGATATCCGTAGACTGGGCAAAGTGGATGCCATCTGCTTATCTCACTCCCATCAGGATCATAGCGGCGCGCTGGATTACCGCCCCCGGCTGGGGAATCCACCGGTGTTTGCCACCGCGCAGACCTGGCAACAGCTGCCTGACGGTTGCGTCGACGCCAGCGACCGCTATCTGCTGCCGCTAAAAGGTCATGTTGCGATTGGGCCAGTCGCGCTGCTGTGCGGGCGCAGTGGTCATGCGCCGGGGTCGGTGTGGTTTCATTTGCCGGAGAACGGCGGCCTGACCTATATGGGCGACTGGAGTCGTGAATCACGTCTGTTACCTTTTGATCTGCCACCGCCGGCGGACCTGCTGATCACCGATGCTTCCTATGGTGACCGGGCCGAACCGCTGAGCGGGCAAATCAGCCGCATTGCTGACGCAGCGCGCAGTGGTGCGGTATTACCGGTTCCGGCCAATGGTCGCGGGCCGGAGATGGCGCTACAGCTGATGGATCAGGGGATAAAAGTATTACTCTGTCCGGAGGTGCGTAAAGAGGTGGCGCAGTTGCTGCACGAACCGACGGCGATCTGCTCGCGTTTGCAATTACGTTTGCTGGAGTTATTACATTATCAACCTGAGCAGCCAGACTATACGCAGGGGCAGGTGATTATTGCTACCGATGCGATTGCCGACGGCGGTCTGGCGGCACAACTCAGCCAGCGCCCGGGCTTTGGTTTTATCTTTAGCAGTCATATCGCCGCCGGTACCCGCGCCAGAAAGATGCTGGATGCGGAGCAGGCTATCTGGCTGCCGTGGAATGTCCATCCGGTGCTGGATGACCAGCTGATGCTGATCCGCGCCACGCGCGCGCGGCAGGTGGTGGCGGCGTTTGTGCCTGAAACGCAGACCCGGCAGCTATCGTTGCTGTCGTCTGCCCGGCTCAACTGGCAGAGCAGTATTGAATTTTAATCGCTTTAGTCAGCTTTACCCGTCAGGACTCGCGGTCACGACCGTCGCTAATCGTGCGGAAAACTTCGTAAAAAATTCATTTTACTGTAACTGAGAGTCTCTATTTTGTTCTGACTGACAAAGGCCAGGACAGAAAAACATGACTTACCTCGCATTAAAAGACATAAGAAAAACATGGGGTTATAAAGTGGCGCTGGATGGCGTCAGCTTTGATGTCGACGAAGGTGAGTTTGTGGCATTACTTGGTCCCTCCGGCTGCGGTAAATCGACACTGCTACGTACGATTGCCGGCCTCGAGTCGGCCGATCAGGGAACCATCCATATCCGGCAACAGGATGTGACTCTGTGTACGCCTGCGCAGCGCAAACTGTCGATGGTGTTTCAATCTTATGCGCTGTTTCCCCACCTTAACGTACGCGAGAATCTGCTGTTTGGTCTGCGCGCCCGCGGCGAGGATAAACAGCATTTTGCCCGTCGTCTCGCTGATGTCAGTCGGCTGATGGAGCTGGAGCCGTTACTGGATCGCTTACCTGCTCAGCTCTCCGGCGGACAGCAACAGCGCGTGGCGCTGGGACGAGCGGTGATCGCCCAGAACAGGCTGTGTCTGATGGATGAACCATTATCTAACCTCGATGCCAAACTGCGCCAGGGCATGCGCCGGGAAATCCGCGCCCTGCAGAAGAAGCTGGGACTGACGATGGTCTATGTCACTCACGATCAGACCGAAGCCATGAGTATGGCCGACCGCATTATCCTGCTGAACGATGGCCGCATAGAACAGCATGATACGCCGGACATGCTTTACAACAGCCCTGCCAGCATCTTCACCGCCCAGTTTATTGGCGCGCCACCGATGAATATTATCCCGCTGGTTCGCCACGGCAGTCGCCATCAGATTGGCAATACGCCGGTGATGGTGGTCGACAATCGCCACGAACCGGCACTCAGCCTTGGTATCCGCGCCGAAGAGATTTCACTTACCGCCCCTGCCAACGGTATTACCACCGCGCGCATCGTCAGCTACGAATATATGGGCGCCGATACCCTCGTCGCCTGCCACCTGACCGGTGATAACACCTTTCTGACGGTGAAGGTTCCCGGCATGCAGAAATTTACCGAAGGCGGCCTGACCGGTATTTACTGGCCCGTCACAGCCCAGTATCTGTTCGCAACCGATAGCGGAGAGCGGCGGATTAACGCCGAACAGGATTTCTTTCCGCCAGCACAGCAATACGCCATCCAATAATCAAATATAACTTATTCATCTTAAGGGAAAATATGTCGATTTCATTTCGCCTGACCGCCGCTGCTCTGTTGCTGACCGCTGCCCCGGCTTTTGCTGCTGATGCAGTCAAACTGCAAATGTATTACCCGATTGCCGTGGGGGGTAAAGTCAGTAAAACCGTTGAAAGCCTGGTGGCTGATTTTGAGCAGCAGCATCCGGATATCAGTATCCAGCCGGTGTATACCGGTGACTATGCCACTACCGTGACTAAGGCGCTGACCGCCTTTCGTGGTGGCAACGCGCCGCAGATCGCGGTGATTGGTGATATTGAAGCTTATTCGCTGATTGATGCCGGAGCGATTTTGCCGATCAGCGATCTGGCTGACGATCAGGCCGGTAAAGCGTGGATCGACGGATTTTATCCGGCATTTTTACGCAAAATTCAGGGCAAAGTCTGGGGTATCCCGTTCCAGCGCTCAACCGTGGTGATGTACTGGAACAAACAGGCATTTGAGAAAGCCGGACTGAACGGCGATACCCCGCCAGCCAGCTGGCAGCAGGTAGTGGACTTTGGTCAGAAGCTGGTGGTGCGCGATGGTAATCAGGTAAAACAGTGGGGGATTGAAATTCCTTCTACGCCAAATGGTTACTGGACATTCCAGGGGATTGCAGCCACCAATGGCGGCCGGCTGGATAACGGTAAAGGCACCGCGGTGAATTTTAATACGCCATCTAATATTGAAGCGCTGCAATGGATGACCGATCTCGGCCAGAAATATGGCGTATCGCCGAAGGGCGCGATTACCTGGAGTACTACGCCGCAGGACTTTATCGATGGTAAAACCGCAATGATGGTTACCACTACCGGCAACCTGACGACGGTACGTGAAAATGCCAAATTCCCGTTTGGCGTCGCCATGCTGCCGGAGAAAACCGGACGCGGCAGCCCAACCGGTGGCGGTAACCTGTATCTGTTTAAAAACACCACCGCGGAACAGCAAAAAGCGGCGGTGACCTTTATTCAGTGGCTGTCAGCGCCAGAGCAGGCGGCGCGCTGGAGTATTGCGACCGGTTATGTCGCCAGTTCCCCTGCCGCCTGGGAAACCGCAACGATGAAAGAGTATGTGCAAAAGGTACCGCAGTCGCTGGTGGCGCGTGAACAGCTGAAGTACTCACAACCTGAACTCTCGACCTACAATAGTGTGCAAATCCAGGAATTGCTGAACCATGCGGTAGAGGCTGCGGTTACCGCCGGCAAAACGCCGGAACAGGCGCTGGAAGGCGCACAGAAACAGGCCGATCGTCTGCTGAAAAGTTACCAGTAGCAGGAGCGACAGTCATGTCCCTGACCGCAACGCGCGGGAATCACTTCCGGCTGCAGCTGTATGGCTATCTGTTGCTGCTGCCGGCGGTAGCGATGCTGATGGCTTTTACCCACTACCCGGCGCTGGCCACGGTGTGGGAGAGCCTGTTCAGCGCGGCGCATAACGCCAAACCAGCCCAGTTTGTTGGGCTGGAAAACTATCGCGCATTGCTGGAGGATGACACCTTTATGCTGGCGCTGCGCAATAACCTGCTGTACGCGGCGGTCACCATTCCGCTGGCGGTCGGTCTTGCGCTGTTAATGGCGCTGGCGGTTAATCGCGGGATGAGAGGGACGGCGCTGGCGCGCGCCGCCTTTTTTATCCCTTCGCTGTTGCCGATGGTGGCGATTGCCAACCTGTGGCTGTTCTTCTATACCCCACAGATTGGTTTGCTCAACCAATTGCTGGCGCTGTTTTCACTGCCGGCAGTGAACTGGCTGGGAGATCCACAATTCGCTATCTACAGCCTGATGGCGGTATCGGTCTGGCGTGAAGCCGGATTCTTTATGATCTTTTACCTGGCGGCGCTACAGCAGATTGATCCGAAACTGGCGGAAGCCGCCGGGATTGAAGGCGCATCCCGTGGCTATTTCTTCCGCCGTATTCAGTGGCCGCTATTAATGCCGACCACGCTGTTTATTCTGATAAACGCCTCGATGAACGCTTTCCGCGTGGTCGACCAGGTGATTGCCATGACTAACGGTGGCCCGGATAACAGTACCAGCCTGCTGCTGTTCTATATTTACCGCACCGCATTCAGCTACTGGGATCTGCCGTATGCGGCAGCGATGACCGTGGTATTACTGGTGATCCTGGCAGTCATTGCGCTGATAAAATTCAACCTGCTGGATAAGCGAGCCCATTACCAATGAGCCAGTTGCTAACCACCGTTGCGCCGCAGCGCACGCTGTCGCTGCGGGATCTGTGCCTGAATAGTCTGATGGTGCTGGGGGCCGTAGTGTGGATGCTGCCGGTGCTGGTTGCCGCATGGGTGGCGATTCATCCGGTATCCGCGCAGGGGGGCTTTTCATGGTTTGCGCCGCTGACTTTGCAGAATTTTATTAACGCCTGGCAGGCCGCGCCTTTTGGGCGTTACTTTATTAATACCATACTGCTGGTGCTGCTGATTGTGGTGTTCCAGCTGGTACTGGCAACCATGGCGGCCTATGCGCTGGTACGTTTCCGTCTGAAAGGTGGCGGGATCATCTTCTCGCTGGTGTTGCTGCAACTGATGATCAGCCCCGACGTGTTAATTCTCAATAATTACCAGACCATTGGCGCGCTGGGGTTACGCGATACTTTACTGGGGATCGCACTGCCTTACTTCGCCTCGGCGTTTGCGATTTTCCTGCTGCGTCAGACGTTTAAAAGTATCCCACTGGTACTGGAAGAAGCGGCGATTGTGGAAGGCGCCAGTCGTTTCTATATCCTGCGTAAAATCTATATCCCACTGGCAAAACCGGTGTATGTGGCGTTTGCGCTGGTCTCTGTCAGCTTCCACTGGAATGATTTCCTCTGGCCGCTGGTGATCGCCGACTCGGTAAACGTCCGGCCGTTAACGGTTGGATTACAGCTATTTTCCGCCCCGGAGCAGGGAGTCCAGTGGGCGCTGATCGGGGCTGCCACACTGATGACTTCATTACCGCTGCTGGTGCTATTCCTCGTATTCCAGCGCCAGTTTGTGCAGTCTTTTATGCGCGCCGGTATTCGCTAGCCAGATGGACACCCCGAAGATGACACTGCTAACCGCTGAACATGTCCGCGCGCTGGGAAACGTCAGTGCGCTCTATCAGATCCCGCAGCTGGACGCGGTCTCCGCAGGCGTACTGCGCTTTGGCCTGATTGCCGATCCGCAGTATGCCGATGTCGACTCGCAGCCTGAATATAACCGCTATTACCGCCACAGCCTCGGCAAACTGTCACAGGCGATCGGGCTACTGAATCAGCAGCCACTGGCGTTTGTCGCCACGCTGGGGGATTTGGTAGACCGTGACTGGCACAGTTATGCCACGCTATTGCCCTGCTATGCGCAGTTGCGGCATCCGCATATGGCGATCACCGGCAACCATGATGCTGAGGTGATCTCACGCCAGCTTGGCGCGCGGCAGCCTGCACTGCCGTTGCCGAAGCACTATTACCAGTTCTCTCTGCCGGGTTACCGCTTTCTGGTGATCGACGGCAACGATCTGAGCCTTTATTGCAATGCCGCCAACGGCGACAGTCAGGCGCAGGCCCGGCAGTTACTGACGGCGCTGCAGGCGCAGCAGGTATTGCAGGCACAGAGCTGGAATGGCGCGCTGGGCGAGCAACAGCTGGTCTGGCTGGAGCAGAATCTGCAGCAGGCGCAGTTACAGGGAGAGACGGTGCTGGTTTTTGGCCACTATCCGCTGACGCCGGACAATAAGCACAACCTGTGGAACTGTGAACGAGTGGTGGCGTTGCTATGTCGCTATCAGGTACGCGCCTATTTTGCCGGGCATAATCATGCCGGTGGCTATAACCGTATCGGCAATACCGACTTTATCACCCTGAAAGGGATGCTGGATGGCAGTGAAGAGACACCGTTTGCCGTGGTGGAAATCCGTGGTAATCAGCTGACAATACAGGGTTACGGCTCTGAAATCAGCCGGGAGTTATAGTCTCCCTGGCGCACGGGCGGTGGTTTGCCGCCCGTAGCGGAAATTACAGATGATCGCGACCGTGTGGTTCATCCCAGTTAAACGCCGGGCCGACGGAAATCACGCCGTGCGGATTGATGGTTGTATGGCTGCGATAGTAGTGATGGCGGATATGCGCCAGATCGACAGTTTCGGCGATGCCCGGCATCTGGTAAATTTCACGCAGAAAGCCATTAAGATTCAGGTAGTCGCCAATCCGATGCTTGTCGCATTTGAAGTGCGTGACATATACCGGATCGAAACGTACCAGCGTGGTCCACAACCGTAGATCGGCTTCGGTCAGACGGTCACCGGTCAGATAACGATGCTGCCCCAGCATCTGTTCAAGGCGGTCCAGCGAGCTAAACAGCGTGGTGACTGCTTCATCATAGGCCTCCTGCGAGGTTGCGAAGCCGCTTTTATACACGCCATTATTTACGCTGTCATACACCCAGCGGTTAATTTCATCGATACTGCTGCGCAACTCTGCCGGATAGTAATCACCGGCGCGCGCGCCAGCGCCATCAAAAGCAGAATTAAACATGCGGATAATATCGGCAGACTCGTTGCTGACGATGGTGTTCTGCTGCCGATCCCACAGCACTGGCACTGTGACCCGCCCGCTGTACTCTTTGTCGGCATGCAGATAGAGCTGATACAGGTACTCATTCTGATACAGGCTATCACCGGTCGCCGCCGGGAAGTTATCATCAAAGGTCCAGCCATTTTCCAGCATCAGCGGATGCACAACGGAAACCGGGATCAGTTCTTCCAGGCCCTTCAGCTTGCGCATTAACAGGGTGCGATGGGCCCACGGGCAGGCGAGGGAAACATACAGATGGTAGCGGTCGCGTTCAGCGCGGAAGCCGCCATGACCTGTCGGGCCGGCTGCGCCATCGGCGGTGATCCAGTGACGAAAAGCGGACTCTGAGCGCTTAAAGCGTCCACCGGTGGATTTGGTGTCATACCAGTTGTCGTGCCAGACACCGTCAATTAGCTGTCCCATAAATCCTCCAGTAAAAACGAGGCGAGGATGTGGTCATCCTCGCCCTGGAATTCGTTATTTATTCAGTATAGACCCGGGTTTACCATTTCTTATTAAGAATACGGTCGATGCTGAATGCGCCCGGACCGCTGATACCCAGTGCCAGGAAACCGCCAGCGATGCTCAGGTTTTTCATAAACATCAACTGATTTACGCCTTCCGCAAAGTTGGTGTGGAAAATCAGCGCGGTCAGTACGGTGAAACCAGCAGTGAACAGCGCAGTGGTACGGGTCAGGAAACCAAACAGAATCGCCAGACCGCCGCCAAACTCAAGCAGGATGGTCAGTGGCAGAAAGAAGCCCGGCACACCCATCGCTTCCATATATTGCTGTGTTGCCGCATAACCGCCAATTTTACCCCAGCCGGCAGTAATGAACAGGATTGGCATCAGGATGCGTGCGATCAGCAGGCCAGTATCTTCTAATTTTTTCATTATCATCTCCAACGTGTTTTTATTATGGGCGGAACAAGTCAGCCACCTAAGTAACAAGGCTCACAAGCTGTTTGCGCTGGAGTCCTCTGGTTGGTGAAGATAATAGGCGTGAAACGGAAAGGTTGTAAGCGAGATATACTGTTGAAGTGATTCAATAATTCTGAACATTCGCCGGATGGTTAATATCGCAGCGATATCAGCGACGATCACTAACCCGAATCGCTGATTTCAGTCAGCTCATCGGGGTTCGTTTGCTTGCTGCAACTTCAATGACGTTGGCGATAAATTATCAGGGCAGGAATGAGGCGAGGTTGCAAACCACCGCCGGGATCGTTTAACGATTCCCGCGCGGCAGGTTATTACGAATTAAACGCCAGGTACTCCACAGGCCAAACCCGCGGCGCAGCCAGCGCATCAGAAAGCTCGGATTGCGCGCTGACCAGATAGCCATTGCGCTACTACCGAGCAGCAGATAACGTCGCAAACTGACCAGCGTCAGCCAGCCATGGTCATAGCGCGCGGTAGCCGCCAGCCAGTCACGACGGGCGGCGCTGAGATCGAGACGCTGCTGCTGTACAATACCCAGCAGCTGAGCCTTGCGCCGCTGGCGATCGCGATGGCTCATACCTCATCCTCAAGCAGTTTGCGGTCGGTCTCCAGCTCTTTACGCGTGGCGCTTAGCAGTGTCGATTTACGCGACCGGTTAAGCGTCCACAGGCCAAAGAACAGAGCAAGAGCAAAGAGTACGCCGGTGGTGATGGCAATGGCTATCAGGCGATACTGCGCATCCACTGCCCAGATAATCAATACCATCAGGCTCATCAGACCAAAAGCGGTAAACAGCATGGTCAGTCCAACCATCATCAGTAACTGAATCAGGTTGGCTTTCTCTTCCTCAAGCTCGACCACTGCCAGCCGCACCCGGGTTTCAGCCATACCGACCAGCGTGGTGAGTACACGCTGTCCAATGTCTATGACCCCTTTGCCCGGGCCGTGGCTATACTGTGAGTCAGCCATCTTAACGACGCGTCAGCAGTACGCCCAGTACCACACCCACTGCGGCACCAATACCCACGCCATGCCATGGGTTTTCGCGTACATACTCATCAGCACGGCCCGCGGCTTCACGCGTGGTTTGGGCAATACGCTCGCCTGATTCGCCCAGACGCTGACGTGACTCTTCCAGCGCAGCGCGTGCTTTACTGCGCAGTTTATCCAGCTCGCTTTTTGATTTGTCTGTTGAGGTGCTAAGCACTTCTTCCAGGGTATCCGCCAGGTTTTTTAATTCCGCGCGCAGATGTTCTGAGGTGGTATCTTTTGACATGAAACACTCCTTTAAAATTGTGTAATTGGTTCAGTTAGTAGGGTGTGGCTTGTAAGGTTTTTAACTCTTCCCGTGCTTCTGTCAGTTTTTTCTCACGTATGGCGATTTTCTCGCGGTCACCCTTAGCCCGTGCTTCACTCAGATCGCGTTCACGCTCTGCAACTTCTTTTTTATGCTGCTTAATCTTCTCCTGATGCGCGGCTTTCAGTTTTGTATCGCTACAGCCGGCGCGTGCTTCGGTCAGTGCGCGTTCCAGCCCGGTGATGCGACGCTGATTATCATGTTTACGCGCCATATCGATTTCATGCTGGATCGCCTGTTCTTTCTGCTGACAGAGTGTTTCTGCTGCCTGAGCGAAGCCGGAGAGAGAGAAAAGAGCTGAACAGAGAATGTAGCGAAGTTTCATCTAACTTTACCTTCCTTTGTTGTATGCCGATCACCAGGCTGATCGTCGACACCGGGGATCCTGAGTCTGCGGTGAGACAGAAGTGAGACGGATAACACTCTGTAAGGATAGTCAGAAATCGGCCAAAGCTCAAAGCAGGAGGGAATAAGCAGGAATGTTCCTGGCCGACAATCGGCGGTGCGGAAGAAAACCTCAGCCTACCGACTGAGGATTAAAGCTGATACGGCTGAACCAGCTCTTTGTTGAAGAGGAGTCTATCTCGGCGATCTCAAAACCATAAGGCAGCAGTTCCCTTAACGCTTTTTGCGCGGCGGTGCTCTGCTCCTGAGAATCAAATTTAATCACCAGCGCATCGTGCTCGGGGGTGATGCTTTTAATCTGGATACCCTGCGCGTTAAGGCGCTGCCAGACATAAAAGCCATCGGGTAGCGAAGTTCCCTGACGCGATGCGCGGATCTGCAAGGCAGTTTCATGGCGATAGAGCGCAGGCATTAGCGCCATCGCCAGCAGTGCCAGCGCGCCAAGCATCAACCATGGCAACAGGCGCCGACGTGCGGCCAGCGATTTAGATTGTTCGCGCATTAAGAGTTACCCTTCTCATTGCCCGCGCCGCGCTTCTTCCGCCATAGCACATACAGCGAGCCAAACAACCCAAACACCAGCAATACCAGCGGTAGCAGCATCAGGCAGAACATCATCTGATCTTCATAGCGGCGGAAAATGGGTGTTTTCCCCAGCGCAAAGCCGAGAACGGTCAGAATCACCACCCACAGTAGCGCGCTCATCCAGTTAAAGAACTGGAAACGGGTATTGCTGAGACCGGACAGGCCGGCAATGGTTGGCAACAGGGTGCGAACAAAGGCGATAAAGCGACCGATTAACAGCGCGGAAAGGCCATGACGATGAAACAGGCTATGCGCACGTTGATGGTACTGTGCGGGCAGGTGCGATAGCCATTTCTGCACTGTGGCGGTATTCCCCAGCCACTTTCCCTGTATATAACTGACCCAGCAGCCGAGACTGGCCGCCGTGGTCAGAATAAAAATGGTGAGCGGAAAATTCATGGTTCCTTTGGCAATCAGTACGCCAACCAGAATCAGTAAACTGTCGCCGGGCAGAAAGGCGGCAGGTAGCAAACCGTTTTCCAGAAACAAAATCATAAATAGTATGCCGTAAATGGCCCAGACCAGCGTGGGATCGGCAAGGGTTTCAAAATCTTGTTGCCACAACGCATGCAACAACGCTTTCATAATATCCATTAAATCTTCCTGAACATCATTGTTAAACACGCTCGTTTCATTACAAGCTAAGGCATGCTGGCGCTGATTTTGCTCGTTATGGTAGGCACAGCTCGCAGCCAGATAGGGGAAAAGCATCTATCGCGCTGATAAAAGCGGCACGAAATTTTCACCCCGTCGCAAAGGGTAAGAAAAGGTAGTTAACTGTAACAAAATTCACCTGTCTGAGACAGGAGAAACTTGCGACAGCATGGGTGTTTTACCGTTCAATGGCGTTAGCAGAAAGGAGTTTTACACAGGCTGACACTATTGCAGATTTGCTTAAAATGTCAGCCATATTGGCAACAGGCGGGTTTATTCCATTTTTTCCGGTTTTTCGAGGGTGATGACCGGGTTTTCGGCGAACATATACCGATCGACATTAAATTCAAAATCATCGCTGGTGGCGCGGAATAACATCTGCCGGGTATTTTCCAGATGTTGCCACATTGCCAGTTTACTGGCTGCCGGATCTTTACGCATCAGCGCTTTCAGGATGCGGTCATGATCGTCACACCAGCTTTCGATGGATTTATCATCAATATGCTCATGCAACTTCAGCCAGTAGGGGTTATACAAACGGTGTAACCACATCTTTTCCACGATAGCGGCTAATGCGCTGTTCTGCGTGGCTTGCGCGATCTGCACATGAAATTTCATATCCCATTCGGAATCGCGGAAGCGATCCTCATTGCGCGCCTGCTCCTGGATTTCCATCAGTTGCATAATATCCTGACGGGTCACCTGGGTGGCGGCGAATTCGGCGACATTACTTTCAATCAGCTGACGTGCCTGTAACAACTCAAACGGACCAAAATTGGCAAACTCGAGCTGGCTGTGGGGCATGGCGCTTTTTTTCTGCTGATGACTCATTACATGGATGCCGGAGCCTTTCCGCACTTCAACATAGCCTTCAACTTCCAGCATAATGATCGCTTCGCGCACCACGGTACGGCTGACGCCCATCTCTTCGGCGATAAAACGCTCCGCAGGCAATTTATCACCCACCGGGTAATCGCCTGCTTCAAGACGACGTTTAAGTTCAGCAGCGAGTTGCTGATAAAGACGGCGCGATTCGCTCAGTTCCATGATCGAGTCTCCGGATATAGACATAAGAAGGATTGAGTTGTTATACCAGTATCTTGCCAGATTTTACAGCAAAGGGCGGGCAAATCCGTTTGGCCCGTCGCTTTTTTTAGCTTTAAATCTTTATGCTTTTGGCACGGCGGCCATGGCAGGTAATGACTCTTTTTCCGCATTTAATTCAGATATTGGCTGATTCTTCAGCAATACCCAGATTGCCACTGCACCCAGCAGGTCAAATACCGCCAGCGCAGCAAATAACGGGCTGAAGCCAAGGGTATCCGCCAGCGCACCGACCACCAGAGCAAACATGGTACTGGCGGTCCAGGCTGCCATACCGGTCAGGCCGTTTGCGGTTGCCACTTCGTTGCGGCCAAACACATCTGAAGAGAGGGTGATCAGTGAACCGGACAGCGCCTGGTGAGCGAAACCGCCGACGCACAGCAGACCAATTGCCACATACGGACTGGTAAACAGGCCGATGGTACCGGGTGCGATCATCAATACCGCCCCCATAGTCACAACCAGCTTACGTGAGACAATCAGGTTGACGCCAAAGATGCGCTGGAACAGCGGCGGCAGGTAACCACCCACGATGCAGCCGAGATCGGCAAACAGCATTGGCATCCAGGCGAACATGGCAATTTCTTTCAGATTGAAGCCATACACTTTAAACATAAACAGCGGGATCCAGGCGTTAAACGTCCCCCAGGCCGGTTCAGCTAAAAAGCGTGGCAATGCGATACCCCAGAACTGGCGGTTGCGTACGATCTGCCAGGCCGACATTTTTTGGGCATTATCGGTCTGATGCTGCGCTTCCTGACCGGACAGAATATAGTCACGCTCTTCGTTGCTTAATTTTTTCTGATCTTTTGGATGTTTATAGAAAACTAACCAGCAGATTGCCCAGATCATACTCAGTACACCGGTAACGATAAACGCCATTTCCCAGCTATGAGCGACAATCGCCCATACCACTAATGGCGGAGCAAGCATCGCGCCAATCGAGGAGCCGACGTTAAAGTAACCGACGGCGATGGAACGCTCTTTCGCCGGGAACCATTCACTACTGGCTTTTAAGCCAGCCGGGATCATCGCGGCTTCTGCGGCACCGACGGCGCCACGGGCGAGCGCCAGTCCACCCCAGCTGCCGGCCAGTGCCGTAGCGGCGCAGAACAAAGCCCACATAATGGCAAACATCGCGTAACCAATTTTGGTTCCGAGGATGTCCAGTATATAACCGGCCACCGGTTGCATAATGGTATAACAGGCTGAGTAGGCCGCTACGATATAGGAGTACTGCTGGGTGGTGATATGCAGTTCAGTTCCCAGCGTTGGTGCCGCCACCGCAATGGCATTGCGTGTTAAATAACCTAATATCGTCCCGATGGTAACCAGTCCGATCATGTACCAACGTAACCCTTTAATTTTACGCATTTAATACCCCTTTCCACTCTCTGTTCTTCATGCGCTTATGGCATGTTTGTTATCTGGAGCGGGACCACTTATCGCTGAACTATTGTCAGCTATACCCGCGAACGCGCAGCTCAGCTCCGCGCCTCAATTTGCTTATTCCTCACCAACCCATAAGGGCAAACTTGCCGTCTTCCGGCAGTGGCGCAACAATAACTTGTCATACAGATTTAAAAGTTGAGAGCCATCACAAAAACCATTTTTATTGTATGGGATAATCATTTTGTCGTTTTAGTCAGGCTTTTAGCCGTGAAGAGGCCGATTGGCATACAAAGTCAGAGGACAAATATGCCGTGAATGTGATCGGCATCTCAAAATTAGCGCTGTGTGGTCGATAATTGGTATGATAACTTTTTAGCGTCAAGGCCATGCAGCCCAACATCGAGAAAGAGGAAGCAGGTATGTCCCGTTTTATGAGCGAAGATTTTTTATTGGAAAGCGAGTTTGCCCGTCGGCTATTTCATGATTACGCCGCCGACCAGCCGATTTTCGATTACCACTGCCATCTGCCACCGCAACAGATTGCCGAGAACACACGCTTCAGCAATCTCTATGACATCTGGCTGAAGGGCGATCACTATAAATGGCGGGCAATGCGCTCTAACGGCGTACCGGAAGCTTTCTGCACCGGTGATGCCAGCGACCGTGAGAAGTTTGATGCCTGGGCGCGCACCGTGCCGCATACCATTGGCAATCCACTCTATCACTGGACGCACCTTGAACTACGCCGTCCATTTGGCATTACCAATATTCTGTTGTCAGAAAAAACCGCTGACCAGATCTGGCGGCAGTGTAATGAACTGCTGGCGCAGGATGAGTTCAGCGCCCGCGGCATCATGACGCAGATGAATGTCAAAATGGTGGGGACTACCGATGACCCGATTGACGATCTGCGCCATCACGCGTTGCTGGCGCGCGATACCACTTTTGCCACCAAAGTATTGCCGTCATGGCGGCCGGATAAGGCTTTCAACATTGAAGCTGAAGGTTTTGTCGATTATCTGCAGAAGTTGTCAGCCAGCGCGGATGTCGCCATCTCACGCTTTGACCATCTGCGTCAGGCATTAGCCAAACGACTGGACCATTTTGCCGCTCACGGCTGTAAAGTTTCCGACCATGCGCTGGATGTGGTGCTGTTTGCCGAAGCGGATGATGCCACGCTGGATGCGATTCTGGCGCGTCGTCTGCAGGGTGAAACCCCGGACGAAACTGATATTGCCCGCTTTAAAACCGCGGTGCTGGTCTGGCTCGGCGCCGAATACGCACGTCGTGGCTGGGTGCAGCAATATCATATTGGCGCACTGCGTAATAACAATCGCCGCCAGCTGGCATTGCTGGGGCCGGATGTGGGTTTTGACTCCATTAACGATCGCCCGCTGGCGGAACCGTTGTCACGTCTGCTGGATGCGCAAAACCGTAATAACGCGCTGCCAAAAACCATCCTTTATTGCCTGAACCCACGTGATAACGAAGTGCTGGCCACCATGATTGGTAACTTCCAGGGGGAAGGTGAGCCTGGCAAGATGCAGTTTGGTTCGGCCTGGTGGTTTAACGATCAACTGGATGGCATGCAACGTCAGATGCAGCAGCTGGCACAGATGGGGCTGCTAAGCCGCTTTGTTGGCATGCTGACCGACAGCCGCAGCTTCCTGTCTTATACCCGTCATGAATATTTCCGCCGCCTGCTGTGCCAGATGATTGGACGCTGGGTAGAAAACGGCGAAGCGCCGGGAGATATCGAACTGCTGGGCAGCATGGTGAAAAACATCTGCTTTAACAACGCCCGCGACTACTTCGCCATTGAACTTTAATCAGAGATTGAATATGCAAACGCTGAACCGTAAACAGTTTCCCGGCAGACAACATCCCGATCGCATTATTCAGTTTGGCGAAGGTAATTTCCTGCGCGCTTTTGTTGACTGGCAGATCGACTTGCTCAATGAGCATACCGATCTTGATGCCGGTATTGTGATCGTGCGTCCCATTAACACGCCGATGCAGAACAGCTTAAACAGCCAGGACGGCCTGTATACCGCACTGATCCGCGGTCTGAACGACAAGGGCGAAGTGGTTAGCGAACCACGCCTGATTCGTTCAGTGAACCGTGAAATCCATGTATATGACCAGTTTGACGAATTTCTGGCGCTGGCGCGCGATGCCAATATTCGCCTGATGTTCTCCAATACCACGGAAGCCGGCATCAGTTACGATGCCGATGATCGTCTGCAAGATACACCGCCGAATAGTTTCCCGGCCAAGCTGACTCGCCTGCTGTTCGAACGTTTCAACCATTTTAACGCGGCGCCAGATAAAGGCTGGATCCTTCTGCCTTGCGAACTGATTGATCATAATGGCGAGACGCTGAAGTCGCTGGTGTTGCGTTATGCGCAGCAGTGGGAACTGCCTGCCGCCTTCAGTCAGTGGCTGAACGATCACAACACCTTCTGCTCGACGCTGGTGGACCGTATCGTCACCGGCTACCCACGTGATGACGCAGAACAGATTTACCAGCAGCTGGGTTACCGTGACGACTACCTCGACACGGCTGAAGTCTATTACCAGTTTGTTATTCAGGGGCCGGACTCACTGCGCCAGGAACTGCGGCTGGATCGCTACCCGCTTAATATCCGTCTGGTCGGGGACATCAAGCCATGGAAAGAGCAGAAAGTCGCGATCCTGAATGGCGCCCACACCGCGCTGGTGCCGGTGGCGTATCTTGCCGGACTGGATACCGTCGGTGAGGCCATGAACGACGCGAAAATAGCGGCGTTTGTCAACGGCATGCTGCGTGAAGAAGTTATCCCGACCCTGGATCTGCCCGCGGCAGAACTGCATGCCTTTGCTGATGCGGTACTCGGTCGTTTCCGCAATCCGTTTATTCGTCATCAGCTGCTGTCCATCGCGCTTAACAGCATGACCAAATACCGCACCCGTCTTCTGCCGCAGTTGCTGGCTAATCACCGCCAGCAGGGCCACTGGCCGCGTCGGCTGACTTTCGCCCTGGCGGCACTGTTGGTGTTTTATCGCGGTAAACGTAATGGCGAATCATTCCCGCTGCAGGACGATGCGCACTGGCTTGAGCGTTTTGCCAGCCTGTGGCCACAGCTTGATCGCGGTGAGATCACACCACAGAAACTGGTCGAAACGGTGCTGGCGGATCAAGCGCACTGGGAAAGCGACCTGACGCAGTTACCTGGACTGGTGGCTGCGGTAACCGAACACCTGCAAATTATTGTCGAGCGCGGTATACGCGCCGCATTAGAACAACTGGAGTAATATCGCTATGCAACGCACGATTAAGATAGACCCGCGCGATAATGTCGCGGTGGCGCTGAGCGATCTGGCTGAAGGGGAAACCCTGCAGTTTGACGGCCGGCAGGTCACGCTGCTTCAGCCAGTGGCTCGCGGACATAAATTTGCGCTCCAGGCGATTGAGCCGAAAGCGCTAATCATTAAATATGGCCTGCCGATTGGTCATGCTACTCAGCCGGTGGCGCAGGGAGAGGTGATTCACTCGCAAAACGCGCGCACTAATCTGAGCGATCTCGATGAGTATCAGTATCAGCCTGATTTCCTTACCCTGCCAGCGCAGGCCGGAGATCGCGAAGTGCAGGTCTATCGTCGTGCGAATGGCGAAGTCGGTATCCGTAATGAGCTGTGGATCCTGCCAACGGTTGGTTGCGTTAATGGTATTGCACGGCAAATTCAGGCGCGCTTTCTGCGTGAGACGGAGAATGCGGCGGATATCGATGGCGTACATCTGTTCAGTCACCCGTTTGGCTGCTCGCAATTGGGTGAAGATCATATCAACACCCGCACCATGTTGCAGAATATGGTGCACCATCCGAATGCCGGTGCGGTGCTGGTGATCGGTCTGGGTTGCGAGAACAACCAGGTGGATGTGTTCCGTGAGACCCTCGGCGAATTCGACCGCGACCGCGTGATCTTTATGATCTGCCAGCAACAGGACGATGAAGTCGAGGCCGGCGTTGAGCGCCTGCATCAGCTGTATAAGGTGATGCGCGGCGATAAACGCCAGACAGGTAAGCTGAGTGAACTGAAATTCGGTCTGGAATGCGGTGGTTCTGATGGTTTATCCGGTATTACCGCTAACCCACTGCTGGGGCGTTTCTCCGATCAGATGATTGCTAATGGCGGTACCACGGTGCTGACTGAAGTACCGGAGATGTTTGGCGCCGAGCGCATTTTGATGAGCCGCTGCCGTGACGAAGCGACATTTGATAAAACCGTCAGCATGATTAACGATTTCAAACAGTACTTTATTGCCCACCAGCAGCCGATTTACGAGAACCCGTCTCCGGGTAATAAGGCGGGTGGTATCACCACGCTGGAAGAGAAATCGCTGGGATGCACCCAGAAAGCGGGACAGAGCCAGGTCGTCGATGTCCTGAAATATGGTGAGCGCCTGAAGGTGCATGGTCTGAATCTGCTTAGCGCGCCGGGCAATGATGCGGTGGCAACCAGTGCGCTGGCCGGGGCAGGTTGCCATATGGTGCTGTTCAGCACCGGACGCGGCACGCCTTACGGTGGTTTTGTGCCAACGGTAAAAATCGCCACCAACAGCGAGCTGGCAACGAAAAAGCCGCACTGGATCGATTTTGATGCCGGCAAGCTGATTCATGGCACCAGTATGGATGCGCTGTTAAGCGAGTTTGTCGAGCGGATTGTTGAGATTGCCAACGGCAAGCTAACCAACAACGAGCGAAATGATTTCCGTGAGCTGGCGTTGTTTAAAAGCGGTGTCACCCTGTAGCCGCCAACCATCGCCACGGGAGCCATCAGTGAGGCTCCCGTGGCGTGTTTCAGGGATGGGTCCGTAAAGGCGGCATTTATGCCGCCTTTTGCGATCAGGTTTGTTGTGAAAGGCGATTTTCTTCTGCCTGACAGACGGCTGCGGTAAACAGAATATCGGCTGAGGAGTTGAGGGCGGTTTCCGCGGAGTCCTGCAACACGCCAATAATAAAGCCGACGGCGACGACCTGCATTGCCACCTCATTTGGAATACCAAACATATTACAGGCCACCGGGATCAGCAGCAGCGATCCACCGGCAACGCCGGATGCGCCACAGGCGCAGAGCGAGGCCACCAGGCTTAACAAAATCGCTGTCGGCACATCAACCGCGATCCCCAGCGTATGCACTGCCGCCAGCGTCAGGGTGGTAATGGTAATCGCTGCGCCCGCCATATTGATGGTAGCGCCCAGCGGAATCGATACTGAATAAGTATCTTCATCCAGATTCAGGCGTTTTGCCAGCGCCATATTAACCGGAATATTAGCAGCGGAGCTGCGGGTAAAGAAGGCGGTAACGCCGCTTTCACGCAGACAGGTAAACACCAGCGGATAAGGGTTGCGACGGATCTTCCAGAATACCAGTATCGGGTTAAATACCAGCGCCACCAGCAGCATACAGCCAATGAGTAGCGTCAGCAGATGAGCGTAACCCCACAGAGCGCTAAAGCCACTGGAAGCCAGCGTCGATGCTACCAGACCAAAAATACCAATCGGTGCGCAGCCGATGACCAGCCGTACCAGCCAGGTAACGGCTTTAGAGGCATCGCTGAGCAGGATTTTGGTAGTGTCACTGCTGTGACGCATCGCAATGCCTAAGCCAATTCCCCAAACCAGGATACCAATATAGTTAGCATTCATCAGAGCAGCGATGGGGTTAGCAACCATGCTCATCAGCAAACCACGGAGTACTTCAATAATACCAGAAGGTGGGGTGATGGTATTATTGGCGCTACTGAGTGCCAGCGTTTGTGGAAAAAGATGGCTAAAAATTACAGCTACCACCGCGGCAAAAAAGGTACTTAGCAGATAGATCGTTACAATCGGTCGAATATTACTTTTCTGCCCCTGTTTATGGCTGGCAATTGCCGAGATTACCAGCATCAGAACCAGCAGTGGCGCGACGGCTTTCAACGCGCTGACAAACAGCGTGCCGAGTAAACCAACTGCCAGTGCGGCATCTTTTGAGAACCAGGCCAGTGCAATACCGGCGAGCAGACCAAACATAATTTGTTTCACCAGGCTGGCACCGAGAAGGTATGCGATCGGCCCGGAAGGTTTATTTTTCATTATCATATTCAAAACCGTTAATTGTTATAAAAGGCATTTACCCGCCATCACAGGGTGGTATTGCGGATAAGGTGTTTGCCGGGAGAAGTATAAGGAAATGTGATGGCAGGAAAAGAGAAAGTTCGGATAATTGAACCGCGATCGCTGGTTATAAGCTGTGGTCGCGCGCAATAAGAGACGGATAACCGGGTGATAACAGCCGGTGAGTCAGCATAAAAACGGGGCGCCTGGCGCCCCGCTAACGGATTATGATGACAGCTTCTTCTGGTCGTTTCTGTGGTTCACCCAGGCATTTATCAGCAGAGTCAGCCCCAGGATACCCCCCACCACGCCGAGCGAAACCGCGACCGGGATATGCCAGAAGTCGACAATCAGCATCTTAAAGCCGATAAATACCAGCACAATCGCCAGACCGTACTTCAGCATCGAGAAGCGTTCCGCCACGTTAGCCAGCAGGAAGTACATGGCGCGCAGGCCGAGGATGGCGAACAGATTCGAGGTCAGCACGATAAACGGGTCAGTGGTGACGGCGAAAATCGCCGGAATGCTGTCGACGGCAAAAATCACGTCACTCAGTTCCACCATAATCAGCACCAGCAGCAGCGGCGTGGCAAACAGCACACCATTCTTACGGGTAAAGAACTTCTCGCCTTCCAGAGCGTCAGTCATCCGCAGATGGCTGCGCAGCCAGCGTACCACCGGTTTTTCACCCACCGCACTGTCATTTTCCTCTTTCGCCAGCGCCATTTTGATACCGGTAAACAACAGGAAGGCGCCGAAAATATACAGGATCCAGCTAAACTGGGTGACCAGCCAGCTGCCGGCAAAAATCATTATGGTACGCAACACAATCGCGCCCAGCACGCCGTAGATTAGGACACGTCGCTGCAGTGCCGCCGGCACGGCAAAATAGCTGAACAGCATCAGCCAGACAAACACGTTATCGACTGCGAGCGCTTTTTCCAGAATATAACCGGTGAGGAAGGCGAGGGTCTGGGTATCAGCCACTTCGCGGCCAAGGGTACCATTGAGATACCACCAGAAGGCGGCGCTAAACAGTAGCGATACGGAGATCCACACCAACGACCAGATGGCGGCTTGTTTGAGTGACATGGTGTGGGCGCCACGACGTCCCTGCAGCAGCAGATCGATCGCCAGCATGATAAGAACCACGACAGCGAAGCTGCCCCAGAGTAAAGGCGTGCCGACAGTATGCATAATATATCCTGTAAAAAAACAAAAACGGCTGACATCGGAAGACGTCAGCCGCTCTGTTGACGTGCAAGCAAAACCTCGCCTTCCGGCAAGGTCTCACTTACAACGCAGGATAAGGTGCTATCCGGGTTGCCCAGTAACCGGGCTAAAATCACTGCTCAGACGCAATGATTTATCGTGGCCGTAATGACGATTAACTGGCGAAGAAGTTACTCCCCTTTGCTGAAGCGTAAGATACGTGCAGCCAGCGCATTGGTCAACGGATCGATGTAATATTTAGAAATATTTACACAGCCGCGGCATTGCGCGCATCCGCCGGGAAAACTACGCCGGTCTGACGGCGAATTTCCGTTAACAATTTGGCGGTAATCAGTGATGACGCCAGTCCGGCATGATTTACGTCATGGCTGGCCACCAGCGCGGCGAAATGCTCCGCCTCATACAGCATGGTATTAATGTGCTGTGGCTGACTCAGTTCGCGGGTTTTGCCACCCCGCGCGGTCAGAGTAACGCGCTGGCAGTGCGAGAGTTGCTCAATAACCAGCGACCCGGCTTCGCCCTGGATTTCACTCGGGAGCAGTGAATCACTGACTTTCGAATGCAAAATGGTAACGTCAAAATCACCATAATTCATCAACACCGCACCGTGCGCATCAACGCCGCTTGCCAGCAGGGTGGCCTGTGCTTTCACGCTCAGCGGTTCTCCCCATAAGGCGACCGCGCTGGCGAGGCTGTAGTAGCCAATATCCATAATTGAGCCATTGGACCAGGCCGGATTGAAAGTGTTGGGGTTTTCGCCGTCAAGATAGCGCTGGTAGCGGGAAGAGTACTGGCAGTAGTTGAACAGCGCTTTACGCAGCTTGCCTACTTCCGGCAGAGCCTGACGCAGGGTGATAAAATTTGGCAGACTGGCGGTTTTAAAGGCTTCGAACAGGATCACCTGATTCGCGCGCGCGCAGGCAACCAACTGTTCGACTTCGGCTAAGTTGGATGCCAGCGGTTTTTCGCAAATCACATGTTTTTTATGACGCATAAACAGCTGCGCCTGCTCAGCGTGCAGGGCGTTGGGACTGGCGATATAGACCGCATCAATATCATCCGATTGCGCCATCTGCTCCAGCGAAACAAACAGATGTTTGACCGGATACTCATGGCTAAAAGCCTGCGCCTGTTCCAGGGTCCGGGAGTAGACGGCGGTAAGTTTTATTTTACCGCTTTCATGTGCGGCATCGACGAACTGGCGGGTAATCCAGTTGGTGCCAACAACAGCGAGGCGAATCATGCTTTTAAGCTCCACTATCCTGTGAGTGAAACAGCAGATTAGCACAGCTAAAAGTGAGAGCAATGACGAAGCGTGCGCCGAATTTGATACTGAGATCATCCTTCCAATATGATAGTTTTCAGGCTTTCCCGTTACAGGCGCGGGGTAATAAAAGGATCAGCAGTGAGTAGCACAGTAGCCGGAAATAAACATGCGTTGAACTGGACCAGCATTCTGGTGGCGATCCCGGTCGGTTTTGCCGCGACCCTGATGACCCTCGGCTTTCGTCTGATCATTGAGTTGATCAATAAACTGCTGTTCGGCAGTCAGCAGGATATCACTCAGGCGATGACGGTCTGGCCATGGTTTTTCTGGCCGCTGATTGTCGGGATCGGCGGGGTGATCGCCGGCTTCTTTCTGCAATATGCCACCTCGATTGAGCAGCAACAGACGGTGAAAACCGACTATCTGGAGGTGATTAATGCGCGTCTTGACGCGGTGCCTGCCCGCACCTCGCTGTTTCGTGCGCTCTCTTCCATCGCCAGTATTGGCAGCGGTGCCTCAATTGGTAAAGAGGGGCCAATGGTTCAGCTGTCAGCGCTAAGCGGCAGCATTCTGGGGCGTTACTGCTTTAAATCACTGGCGCTGAAAAACAGCGATGTGGTGGCGATGGCCGCCGCCGCCGGGCTGGCCTCGGTTTACCATGCGCCGCTGGCGTCGGCGATCTTTGTAGCGGAAATCGCCTTTGGCATCTCAGCGCTGCAATGGCTGATCCCGCTGATTATCTCGTCGGCAGTGGCAGTAGTGACCATGTGGACGCTTGGCTTCCATTCGGCAATCTACCCTTTTGCCGACGTACAGTTTCAGCTCACGCCCGCGACCCTGGCCCTGACGGTAGTGATTGGCCTTGCGGCAGGGCTGGCAGGCTGGCTGATGATCTACCTGATTGCCAAAAGCAAGGGGCTGTTTGCCCGACTGAAAAACCTGCCGCTGCGGCTGGGCGTCGGCGGTTTTGCCGTTGGCACGCTGGCGATCGCCTCCAGCGATATTCTCGGCAATGGTTACGAAGTGATTGTTGAGGTGATGGCGGGTAGCCTGGCGCTACAGGCGCTGGTCATACTGCTGGTGCTGAAGATGGTTGCCACCGCGCTGTCGGTGGGCTCCGGCGCGGTCGGGGGGTTGTTTACCCCATCGCTACTGATTGGCGCCCTGCTGGGGGTTGCCCTTGCCAGCGTCGCCACACTACTGGGGGTGCCGGCTGGCAATGCACTGCTGTATGCCGCTATTGGTATGGCGGCGGTGCTGGCATCGGTCAGTCAGGCGCCGCTAATGGCGATATTAATGGTGCTGGAGATGACATTAAACAGCAGCCTGCTGTTTCCGGTGATGATTGCCGCGGTACTGGCCTCCATGGTGGTTTACCGCCTGCAGTCAGCCAGTACTTATCCGGTGATCAGCCACCACTTTAGTCGTTCTGACGCCAAGTTTGATTTCGATAACGGCATTATCTCGCAGTTTATCGTCCCCGGCGCGGCGCTGCTGCCGGAACGGTCGGTAGGTGAAGCGCTGGCGGTTAGCTCGCTGAAACGTGAACGTTTTGTCTATATTGTCAACGATCATGGGCAGTTTCTCGGCGTGGTATCGATTCACGATATTTCACACAAAATCCTTGCTGGTGAAATCACCCTCGATTCCCCGGTCAGCCTGGTGATGGACAGCGATTTCCCGTTTATCTGCGCTAATCAGACCATTCGCGAAGGCTGGGAAGCTTTTGCCCAGGTAACGCTGGAACGTCTGCCGGTGCTGAATAATCCGCTGGAAAGAAAGTTTCTCGGCGCACTGACGAAAACCAGTCTGATTCAGAAAGCGAAAGATTTTATTTAAGCGGCATTACCCCGTAGCGCCTGCTCGGTGAGCCATAAGCGGGTATCGAACTCATACTGATGATAGTCTGGCTCCATATGACAGCAGAGCTGATAGAAGGCTTTGTTGTGATCTTTCTCTTTGATATGCGCCAGCTCGTGCACCACGATCATGCGCAGAAAAGCCTCCGGTGCGTTTTTAAAGATGGTGGCGACGCGGATCTCTGCTTTGGCTTTTAGCTTGCCGCCCTGCACGCGCGAAACCGCAGTATGTAAACCCAGCGCATGTTTCATCACTTTGATTTTGCTGTCATAAGCCACTTTAGTCAGCGGCGCGGCATTACGCAGAAAACTGTTTTTCAGATCCAGCGCATACGCATACAGGGCTTTATCGCTGTTGATGTTATGCCCCTCAGGGTAGCGTTTCTGCAATACTTCAGCTAAGCGTTGCTGCTCAATCAGCGTCCGTACCTGGCTGAGCAGTGATTCAGGGTATCCCTGCAAATAGATTAACGATGACATTAGGGCTCCCGGCCGAAAAGAATTTATACCCGGCGTTTTGCAGTAGCAGCGGTGTCAGTGGTGTTCATTCACCCGATCTCCTAACCGGAGCCAGTTCATCGGGATTGATTCCCTTGCTGCCGTGCTGCAACTCCAGTGACTTTGGGTATATACTGCGCCCCCATTTAGGGCACAGAACGCGCAAATATTATCATGCTGGAGATCCAATGAGCCAACTCGAACTGAGCAATCGCACGCTGACGCTGCATCGCTTCCCGCAAATGGATGACGAGAGCCCGTTGCAGGCCTGGGATGCCGCAGATGAATATTTGCTGCAACAGCCACTGCCGGCAGACCACAATGGTCCGGTACTGATCTTTAACGACAGCTTTGGCGCGCTGGCCTGCGCACTGAGCGAACATCAGGTGTACAGCATTGGTGACTCGCTGATGAGCCAGCTGGCGACACGGAATAATTTAAAGCTCAATGATCTGGATGAAGACAGTGTGACCTTTATCGACAGTATGGCGGCACTGCCGGCTGCGCCTTCCTGTGTCTTGATCAAAATCCCGAAAACTCTCGCGTTGCTTGAGCACCAGCTCCGCGCCCTGCGTCTGGTGTTAACGCCGGATACGCTGATCATTGCCGGTGCTAAAGCGAAAGATATTCATAGCTCGACGCTGCAACTGTTTGAACGGGTACTGGGCAACAGCAAAACCTCACTGGCGTGGAAAAAAGCGCGCCTGGTTTACAGCACCTTCACCAACCCGGCACTGAAAGAGGCGGCGATTACCTCTGTCTGGCCACTGGATGAGACGGCTTATCAGATCCACAACCATGCCAACGTGTTTTCGCGCACCGGCCTCGATATTGGTGCGCGTTTCTTTATGCAGTATCTGCCGGATAACATTGAAGGCGAGATTGTCGATCTGGGCTGTGGCAACGGGGTGATTGGCCTGCTGGCGCTGCAGATGAATCCGCTGGCGGAAGTGCATTTTGTTGATGAGTCCTGGATGGCAGTGGCGTCAAGCCAGCTGAATGTGGAGACTAACCGGCCAGAGGATCTCAGCCGCAGTCACTTTGCGGTCAACAACTCGTTAAGCGGTTTTCCGTCGGATCGCCTGCATGCGGTGCTGTGTAATCCACCGTTCCATCAGCAGAGTGCCATGCACGATCAGATCGCCTGGCAGATGTTGAGTGATGCGCGCCGTTGCCTGCAATATGGCGGTGAGTTACGCATTGTCGGCAACCGTCATCTTGGCTATTACCAAAAAATGAAGAAGCTGTTTGGCAACTGTACTACCGTGGCCAGTAATCAGAAATTTGTGATTTTACGTTCGGTAAAATTGCGTTAATTGTCTGAGCGGGCGGCATTTATGGCGCCCGCATAACCCGCTCAAATCTCCAGCGCTAAGCGGGTACCCTGCGCAATGGCGCGGCGCGCATCCAGCTCCAGCGCGACATCCGCACCGCCGATAATATGTACCTTTATCCCCAGCGCAGTAAGCGGCGCCAGTAACTCGCGTCTCGGTTCCTGCCCGGCGCAAATCACCACATTATCTACCGCCAGAATCAGCGGCCGATCGTCGCGCACAATATGTAATCCCCGATCGTCAATACGCTGATATTGCACGCCGCCCCACATGTTTACCCCGTGGGCCTGCAGGCTGGCGCGATGGATCCAGCCGGTGGTTTTTCCCAGGGTGGCGCCCGGCTTGCCGGGCTTGCGCTGCAGCAGCCAGATTTCGCGTGGGCTGTCGGGCCGTTGCGGCCCTTCGGGCGCCAGTCCGCCGGCATGCCGCAGGGAACGGTCAATGCCCCATGCACGGCAGAAAGCCGTCACATCAGGGCTGCCGGCCGGTTCTGAATGACAGAGATATTCGGCGGTATCAAAACCGATGCCGCCTGCGCCGATAATTGCCACACGTTTCCCAACCGGTTTTTTCTGCGCAATAACGTCGGAATAGCTGAGTACGCTGGGATGATCGATCCCGGCAATCTCCGGCATGCGCGGTGAGATACCGCTGGCGAGGATCACTTCGTCAAATTCCCGCAGCGCTGCTGCGTCGGCCCACTGATTCAGCCGCAGCGAGACGCCATTTAGCGTCAGCTGCCGGCGGTAATAGCGCAGAGTCTCATTAAACTCCTCTTTGCCCGGGATCTGGCGCGCAATATTAAATTGTCCGCCAATCTCACTGGCGGCATCAAACAGCGTGACCTGATGGCCGCGCGCGGCGGCGTTAACCGCAAAGGCCAGTCCCGCCGGACCGGCGCCAACCACCGCCAGCTTTTTTAGCTGGCTGGCGGCAACGACGGGCATCAGGGTTTCATGGCAGGCGCGCGGGTTAACCAGGCAGGAGGTAATGTTACCGGCAAAGATTTGATCGAGGCAGGCCTGGTTACAGCCGATACAGGTATTGATCTCATCGGCGCGGTTCTGTTGCGCCTTCAGCACAAACTCAGCATCGGCGAGAAACGGCCGCGCCATCGAAATCATATCGGCGCAGCCCTCATCCAGCAGCGACTGCGCGACATCCGGATGATTGATGCGATTGGTGGTAATGAGCGGCAAGCTGACGTATTGCTTCAGGGTTTGCGTCACCCAGCCAAAAGCGGCGCGTGGTACCGAAGTGGCAATGGTGGGCACCCGTGCCTCATGCCAGCCAATACCGGTATTAATCATGGTGGCGCCGGCCTGTTCAACCGCCTGCGCCAGCTGGATGGTCTGCTCCAGCGTATTGCCGTCTTCCACCAGATCGAGCATCGACAGACGGTAGATAATAATAAAGCGCTCGCCGGCGGCGGCACGTACCGCACGTACGATCTCAACCGCAAAGCGCATCCGCTGGCTGAAGTCGCCGCCCCACTGGTCATCACGCTGATTGGTGCGGGCCGTCAGGAACTGATTTATCAGATAACCCTCGGAACCCATAATCTCCACGCCGTCGTAGCCAGCCTGCTGCGCCAGCCAGGCACAACGGGCAAAATCCGCTATCAGCTGCACAATTTGCTGATGCGTTAGCATCTGTGGTTTAAACGGGTTAATCGGCGCCTGCAGCGCGGAAGGGGCGACCAGTCCGGGCTGATAACTGTAACGCCCGGCATGCAGTATCTGCAGCACAATTTTACCGCCCGCCGCGTGCACTGCCTGGGTCACCGGACGGTGATGCGCCAGCTGCTGCTGATCATTCAGCACCGATCCTCCGGCCACCACCACGCCCTCGGGTGATGGCGCGATACCGCCGGTAACAATCAGCGCCACACCCGCCCGGGCCCGCTCAGCATAAAACGCCGCCAGTCGTCCGGCGCCGTCAGGATGTTCTTCCAGTCCGGTGTGCATCGAACCCATCAGCACACGATTTTTTAGCTGCGTAAAACCGAGATCCAGTGGGGAAAAAAGTGAAGGTGCTGCCTGCATACGGGTGTCCACCAGAATGTTGCAATAATGTTATGTGGTCGGATGAGTTGACTGTAGCGTCTGGCAGAGAAAAAGAGAAAACCGGCGCGATAAAGCTGTGAGGCCGGTCAAAAAATCATTCACGGCATGGATGCGCTGCAACTGCTGCCGTTAAAGCACTACCTGGTTCACGTTATGCGTAACATCAGTTTCGTAACACAAATTTTAGTGATCAACTTCACAGTTTTGTACTGCCGAAAACTATTTGATGTGCACCAGGCAGTCAAGGCAACGAGGCAACGATGAATATGAAAACCCAGTCCTGCATGATTAACGGCAAAGAAAATGTCGAAGTGATCACCCAGGACGTGAATTATCAGGGTGAGGGCACGCTGGTGCGCATCACCCGTGGTGGTATTTGCGGTTCCGACCTGCACTACTATCAGGAAGGGAAAGTGGGCAGTTTTGCCGTCAAAATGCCGATGATCCTCGGTCATGAAGTGGTCGGTTATGTGGTGAAAAGTGATAATCCGGCGCTGAAAGAGCAGCAAAAAGTGGCGATTAACCCGTCAAAACCGTGCGGCAGTTGTAAATATTGCCGCAGCGAGGAAGAGAATCAGTGCGTCAGCATGCGCTTCTTCGGCAGTGCGATGTACTACCCCCACGTTGATGGCGGTTTTACCCAATATAAAGTGGTGGATAGCGCGCAGTGCATTCCCTTTGCCAGTGACGCAGATGAAACCGTGATGGTGTTCGCCGAACCGCTGGCGGTATGTATCCATGCCGCCAATCAGGCGGGTGAGCTTCAGGGTAAGAAAGTGTTTGTTTCCGGCGTTGGCCCGATTGGCTGTCTGATAGTGGCGGCGGCAAAAGCCAAAGGCGCGGCGGAAATCGTCTGTGCTGACGTCAGTGAGCGTTCACTGGCGCTGGCGGAAAAGATGGGCGCAACCCGTCTTATCCATGCTGCCAGCGGTGATTTTACCCCTTATCAGGCGGACAAAGGGTACTTCGACGTGTCGTTCGAAGCCTCCGGCCATCCCTCTTCGCTACAGCGCTGCCTGGAAGTGACGCGCGCCAGAGGCACTCTGGTGCAGGTGGGCATGGGCGGCGCGGTGCCGAATTTCCCGATTATGCTGCTGATTGCCAAAGAGATAAAACTGGTGGGTTCGTTCCGCTTTACCCACGAATTTAACACCGCCGTGGAATGGCTGGGCAATGGCACCGTCAACCCGCTGCCGCTGTTTAGCGGTGAGTATCGCTGGGAAGAGATTGACGCCGCGCTGGTGTTTGCCGGTGATAAACAAAAAGCCGCTAAAGTTCAGCTGACATTCTGATTTGGGGAACACCATGAGTGATCTTTTTTCTTTAAATAACCAACGTGTGCTGATTACCGGTTCGGGTCGCGGCATCGGTTTCTTACTGGCAAAAGGACTGGCCGAAGCCGGAGCGGAAGTGATTATTAATGCCACTACCCAGGCGGGAGCGGAGAAGGCGGCGGCACAGCTGGTCGCCGCAGGGCATAAAGCCCATGCGGTGGCATTTGATGTTACCCAGTCGGCTGCGGTTAATGCGGCGGTTGAGCAGATTGAAAGCCAGATTGGCGCGATAGAGGTGCTGGTAAACAACGCCGGCATTCAGCGTCGTCGTCCATTTCTTGAGTTCCCGGAGCAGGACTGGAACGATGTGATCGCGGTAAATCAGACCGCAGTATTCCTCGTTTCACAGGCGGTGGCACGTAAGATGGTCACGCGTCAGCGCGGCAAAATTATCAATATTGGCTCCATGCAGAGTGAACTTGGCCGCGACACCATCACCCCCTATGCCGCCTCAAAAGGCGCGGTCACCATGCTGACCCGTGGCATGTGCGTCGAGCTGGCGCGCCACAATATTCAGGTCAACGGTATCGCTCCGGGCTATTTCAAAACCGAAATGACTCAGGCGCTGGCGGATGATGAAGCCTTCACCGCCTGGCTGACCAAACGTACACCGGCAGCGCGCTGGGGCAACCCGGAAGAGTTAATCGGCGCCGCGGTGTTTTTAGCCACCAAAGCATCTGATTTTGTGAACGGCCACCTGCTTTTCGTCGATGGCGGCATGCGCGTGGCGGTGTAAGCAACTATACCCAAAGAACCTGGCGTTGCAGCGCCAGGCTGGCAGGGTTAAACCTGTAATTTACTGTTTCACCTGTATCCTCAAAGGAAATTTCTATGCCAATTACAATAATAGCGATAGGCGTGATTTTACTGCTGGTGTTAATGATTGTCTTTAAAGTCAACGGCTTTATCGCACTGGTGTTCGTCGCGGCCGTGGTCGGGATTGCTGAAGGGATGACGCCACTGCAGGCGGTAGCATCGATCCAGAAAGGGGTCGGCGGTACCCTCGGCAGTCTGGCAATGATCCTCGGCTTTGGCGCCATGCTGGGCAGGCTGGTATCCGATACCGGCGCCGCTCAGCGCGTCGCCACCACGCTGATTAAGGCTTTCGGTAAAGATAAGCTGCAATGGGCGCTGGTGATTACCGGCCTGATCGTCGGCCTGGCGATGTTCTATGAAGTGGGATTTGTTCTGCTGTTGCCACTGGTGTTTACCGTGGTCGCCGCAGCGCAGATGCCACTGCTGTATGTCGGCGTGCCGATGGTGGCCGCGTTGTCGGTCACCCACTGCTTCCTGCCGCCGCATCCGGGACCAACGGCTATCGCCACGATTTTTGGCGCTAATCTCGGTACCACCCTGTTGTACGGTCTGATTATCACCATCCCAACGGTGATTGTCGCCGGGCCGATTTTCTCTAAATTCCTGAAGAACTTTGAGAAAGAACCCCCGGAAGGGCTGTTTAACCCGAAGATCTTTGCCGAACATGAAATGCCGGGCTTCTGGACCAGCATCTTTGCGGCGGTGATCCCGGTGATCCTGATGGCCGTGGCGGCGGTATTTGAGCTGACAATGCCGAAAGAGAACCCGGTACGCCAGTTCTTCGAGTTTATCGGCAACCCTGCGGTCGCGCTGTTTATCTCGGTGGTGATTGCGGTGTTTACCCTTGGCCTGCGCAACGGCCGTAAAGTCGAAGATGTGATGGATATGTGCGGTGATTCCATCGCCGCGATCGCCATGATTGTATTTATTATCGCCGGCGGCGGCGCCTTTAAACAGGTGCTGGTGGACAGCGGCGTGGGTAACTATATCGCTGATATGATGAAGGGCTCATCATTGTCGCCATTACTGATGTGCTGGACGGTAGCGGCGATGCTGCGTGTTGCTCTCGGTTCGGCGACGGTGGCAGCTATCACTACCGCGGGTATTGTTACGCCAATTATTGCCGTCACCCATGCCGATCCGGCACTGATGGTACTGGCCGTTGGCTCCGGCAGTGTGATCGCTTCACACGTTAACGACCCGGGGTTCTGGTTGTTTAAAGGCTACTTTAATCTCAGTGTGGTTGAGACGCTAAAAACCTGGACGGTGATGGAAACGCTGATCTCGTTCCTCGGTTTAGCTGGTGTACTGATTTTAAACATGATACTTCATTGATCTGGTGGGCGGGTTTATCCCGCCCTTTCTCTGGTTGTAACGGATATCCCGCTGTGCGCTCCCATCGTATTTCCCTGCAAGATATTGCCACCCTCGCCGGTGTCACCAAAATGACGGTCAGCCGCTATCTGCGCACGCCGCATTTAGTGGCGGCCAAAACCGGTGAAAAGATCGCACAAATTATCGAAGAGATTAACTATATTCCCAATCGTGCGCCGGAGATGCTGCTGAGCGCGAAGAGTTATACGATTGGGGTATTGATCCCGTCGTTTAAGAATCAGATCTTTGCCGATCTGCTGGCGGGTATTGAGGCGGCGACCAAAGAGGGCCGCTATCAGACGCTGATCGCCAACTATAACTACAATCCGCTGGCGGAAGAGGAACAGATTATCAATCTGCTGTCGTGGAATATCGACGGTATTATCCTCAGTGAAAAGGCCCATACGCTGCGGGCGGTAAAATATCTGCGCGCCGCCAAAATTCCGGTGGTGGAAGTAATGGATACCGAAGGCGGTTGCCTGGATATGGAAGTGGGTTTTAATAACTTTAATGCGGGTTACGATATGACCAAAACCCTGCTGGAGCAGGGGCGGCGGCAGATTATTTACTTCGGTTCGCAGGATGACCGCCGCGATGAGCACCGCTTTCGCGGTTACAGCAAGGCGATGGCCGAACGTGATTTTCCCGCGCATCGCGTCAATCCGAAATCGATCTCTTCGCAGCAGCTGGGCGCCAGAATGCTGGAAAGCGCCCTGCAAACCTTTCCGGCGCTGGATGCCATCTTCTGTACCAATGACGATCTGTCACTCGGCGCACTGCTGTGGTGCCAGCGACATGGCATCCGCGTACCGCAACAGATCGCCATTGCCGGTTTTCACGGGCTGGATATCAGCCGCGAAATGTATCCGAGCGTCGCCAGTGTGATCACCCCGCGTTACGCCATCGGCTATACCGCTGCGGAACTGCTGCTGAAAAAGATCGGCGATGCAGATTTCGTCGCCGATTCCGTCGATCTGAGCTATCAGATATTTATGGGCGAGACTATTTAGTCACCACTGAGTCACGACGCTGGATCCACGAGTAGCGCGCGGCATAGCCGTCAGAAAAATGCGTGTTGCGGCGATAGCTGGATCCTGGTTCAGCCATACAGTAAGTACATACTGGCAGAACCTCGATCTGCGCCGCCGGGATCCCCATCTGCCGCAGCATCTGCACGGCAAGACCCGGCAGATCGAACCAGATCCCCGCGGTGGTGGCGGTCGCCTGGGGGCGAATGGCTTGCGGATTGCGCGGCTGCTGCTGATGCCATGGCGGCGGCAGGGCCAGCAGGGAGTTGCTCTGGATGGTTGCCAGTATATTGTGCCCGAGCTCATAGCAGCAGGGGCCGATAGATGGACCGATGGCAATATGCAGGCTCTCTGCGCTGGCGCCCAACGCAATCAGGCGCTGCACCGCACTAAACAGTACCCCGGCCAGCGCACCTTTCAATCCCGCATGCACCGCAGCAACATGATGCATACGATCGTCGGCAATCAATACCGGTAAGCAATCTGCCGTGTAAACCGCCACCGGGCACTGGTCGGTGGCAATCACGCCATCCGCGTCACCGCTTTTTGCCGGGGTGGTTTCTTCGGCCAGCACTACTTGCGCGCTATGCCGCTGATACGCCCAGGTACTCTCTGCGGGGGGTGTGGCGCCGGCAGGCAGAAAAGCATGCTCTACCCAGCCAAGCCCGGCGAGCAGTGAAGAGGAGCGTGATTGAGGGAGGTGAATGCTTTGCATAACGTGGTCCTTGTTATTACTCACTTCAGTAAGTTTATCCAATATAAACTACGCCTCAATGATGACATGTTTAAATCTTTTCTCCGCGGGCGCATCATCGGCAACCGGTTACATTGCCCTGTCTGGGTGCAGGCCGCAGGTATCCGGTCTCGTTTTTGCTGCGACGGTAGTCTGCGGCAGGCGGGTACAAAAACCAATTAATTGCATAACTACGCTGCGTTTTTATTATCCGGGGGAGCCGCTGAAGATATAATATTTGTGCTGGTGCCAAAACGGTGCCATTGCACCGAAATCATGCATTATCTGCCGCTGAACATTACTATTACATTGAGACAGTAGTCTTTTATTTTCTCTATGCGTATTGATAATCTTGCTATATATCATTAGCAGTATATTGAATGCATATTAAATATTAATTAACTGTAATGTAAGGTTTTTATTTTCCACTTTGGTTTTTGGCTAATTACAAGTTATATCCTGATAATTTACTTAAAAAATACATTAATTTTAACTAAACTTACATTGGTTAATTTATTTGTCTTTATGGGATTTTTCCTAATCATGTATTAATCTGTTAAGTGATAGAACTTATTCCCCCGGCAGTGACCATACTGTTAAGAGTGATGTTATTCCCGGTAAAAAAGATTACGCGATTTATCTGTCGCCCGGTCAGAAACCTGTTTTCCAGAGAGAGACGCTTATTTTGACGACACTTAAACCTTTGTTAGCAAAAAACCGCAGTTGGGCATTACAACGGCGCCAGCGTAATCCGCACTATTTCGATAATAATCTGCATCAGCAGAAGCCGCACTCGTTATGGATCGGCTGTTCTGACAGTCGTGTGCCAGCGGAAGTGCTGACCGGCTGCCATCCCGGCGAACTGTTTGTGCATCGTAATATCGCCAATATGGTGATCGACAACGATGACAATGTTATGAGCGTGCTGCAGTACGCGCTGGAGTATCTGAAAGTCTCACGCATTGTGCTGTGCGGTCACTATGGTTGTGGCGGTGTACAGGCGGCGGTGGCGCTGCCTGGCAGCCCACTGAACAACGCTGACTCGGCGCTGGCGCGGCGGATTGGCCAGCTGCGCGCGGCCATATCGCCAGCTTTAACCGCCTTTCATGGCGGGGATGATGATGAAAGTAACCGACAGAATCACCTGGTTGAAGCCAATGTTATCGCTCAGTTTTCCCGGCTGGTTGCCAGCGAACCGGTAACCGCCGCCTGGCGGCAGGGCGCTGCACTGGATGTCTTCGGCTGTGTTTATGATCTGCAGTCGGGGCATCTGAAAGAGTTAATCCAGCAATCGACAGAGGAACCTTCACCATGAATCTGAGAACGCTTCGTCAGGATCTGCCTGCCGGTCTCGTCGTGTTTCTGGTGGCCTTGCCGTTATGTCTGGGCATTGCCCAGGCCAGTGGCTTACCGCCGTTTGTCGGTCTGCTTAGCGGGGTGATTGGCGGATTGATCGTTACCTCGCTCAGTCCGTCGCGCTTTGCCGTGAGCGGCCCGGCTGCCGGGCTGGTAACCATCGTGGTGGCGGCCATTGAAACACTCGGCTCTTTCTCCGCTTTTCTGCTGGCGCTGGTGCTGGCTGGCGTACTGCAGTTTATGCTTGGAGTGATCCGCGCCGGGCGCTTTATTACCCTGGTGCCGGGAAGCGTCATTAAAGGCATGCTGGCGGCGATTGGTATTTTGCTGATTATGCAGCAGGTCCCGGTAGCGCTGGGGGCCTCAGGAGATACTGAACTCGCTGCGCTGTTTAACGGTGAATTCAGTTTCTCTTTATCGGCGATGATGGTGGCTGCCGTCGGGCTGGCGATTCTCTGGCTGTGGACCACGCCGGTGGTAAAACGGGTAAAAGCGCTTAACTGGATCCCAGGTCCGCTGATTGCGGTGCTGTTTGGCTGTGTTGTAACCTTATCTGGCAATGGCATTCATCCGGAGCTGGTCAGTAATCTGCCGCGTATTTCGTTGCCTGAATTGGGTGGTATCGGGGAGCTGACCAGTGCACTGGAAGGTCCGGACTGGCAGGCGTGGCGTAACCCTTCCGTCTATGTGGTGGCGGTAACGCTGGCGCTGGTGGCCAGCCTGGAGACCTTGCTGAGCCAGGAAGCATTGAAGAAATTACGCCCGCAAAATCCGCCGCCATCACCGGATAAAGAGATGCGCGCGCAAGGGGTGGGCAACCTGATTGCTGGTTTTCTTGGCGGTTTGCCGATTACCTCGGTGATTGTCCGTAGTTCGGTCAACGTCAGTGCCGGCGCCCAAAGTAAAACCTCAATATTACTGCATGGCGTTTTACTGCTGGTCTGCGGCCTGTACTTCAGCCAGTTACTGAATGCGATTCCACTGGCAAGCCTGGCGGCAGTATTGCTGTACACCGGTTATAAGCTGGCGACACCACGCCTGTTTATCGATCAAATTCGGCTGGGCGCGCAGCAGTTTGTGCCATTTATTGTCACTATTGGCGGTATTATCATCTGCGGTATGCTGGCGGGGATAGGATTGGGTATTGCCACCCAAATTCTGTACAGCATCTATAAAAGCCATCGCAATGCGCTGCAGCTTACCCGCTATGACGACCACTATGTGCTGCGTTTTCAGCAAAATTTGACCTTTATGCACAATCCACGATTACAGGGGCTGCTGGCTGAAATCCCGGAGAATAGCGTGGTGATCGTGGATCATGATAACGCGGAATATATTGATCCTGATGTAAAAGCTGTGCTGAAAGACTTTAGTGATAATGCTAACGATCGCGGCATCAGACTCAGTCAATGGCCTGCCGCGGCAAAATAATTTAGTCCCCACCGATTAAAGCGAGCGACATGATTTAACGGTCACTCGCTTTCTTATAAGCGTTGCCTATTTTCCTGTGATAAAATTACCCACGCTGTAGTCAGGATTAATGTTATAAACCAACAGGCTACAGAACAATAGTGCGATTATTTTTGTTTGGGCAGCTAAAAATAAAGCTCAGACTCTGCCTCATTCACTTGCAGACGTCGCATCGGACATCGGCGGATACAGGCTGGTGTCGCTTCAGTGGAAATATCATGGGTAGCGGGCGTATGCGATTAAAATTGTTCGATGAAAATAATAATAAAGCCAACGGCATAACGGTCTTCGTTTTTACCGTGGTATTTTGTTTTATCGGCGCTCATTTGCGCATGCCGCAGGCATTGTCATTATTCTGGCCGGTAAATGCGCTGATCGCAGCAATAATTGTTCGTTTCCCTTATCTGCATAACGCGCGTATTTACCTGATTAGCTATCTGGCAATGATATTCTACGACATGGTGTTTTCCGGCTGGGCGGCAATGTCGGTTACTATAAACTTTGCCAATATTATCTTTATCTTTGTTGTCGCTAACATACTGATTAAAAGAAACAAATCTGATTATGGTTTCAGCCGCCCGGCGAAAGCTTTACAGATTTTTCCCGCCTGCCTGCTGGCGGCGCTGGCCAGCGCCAGTTGGGGGAGCCTGGCGCAGGAAGCCGGGGAGGGGGGAAATTTCCTCACCGTCTGGAGTGACTGGGTCAGTGAACAGTTTTCCACCGGCGTGCTGCTGCTGCCTTTTTTGCTGACCCTGCCAGCCAGCATTAAGCTGAAGCTGAAACCCTATCGGTTAAAAAATCTGTTACCCGCCGCCGCCTTAGTGGGATCGGTGGCGGTAGCGGCGATTATTGGCGGCGGCGGAAGTCTCTCATTTCCGTTACCGGCATTAATCTGGTGTGCGATTGCTTACCCGATTCATATCACCAGCCTGATTACTCTGATCACTGGCGTCACCGAAATTATTCTGGTGGTCAGCGGGGTAATGAATATTCAGGGCAGTGATGAATTTTTGCCACTGAGCCATCTGGTTTCCGCCCGGCTGGGGATTGCCACGCTGGCGATCAGCCCGCTGATTGTTGCCGTTAGTATGGATGCGATTTTGCAACTGAATAAACAGCTGTCACTGCGCGCTAATTACGATTTTCTTACCCGCCTGCTGTCGCGTTCAGGTCTGTATGAACAGCTGCGTCTGCGGGATGATCAACCGCAGAGCCGGCCGCAGAGCGCGGGAGTGATGTTGATTGATATCGATTATTTTAAAGCGATTAATGACAGCTTTGGCCATGATTCCGGTGATGCGGTGCTGGAAGAGATGGCGCAGCGGATGCGTAATGTGGTCGACGATCGCGGGCTGGTATGCCGTTTTGGCGGCGAAGAGTTTGTCGTGGTATTTTTTGATCGCGACCGTATTGCTCTGTTTCAGCTGGCCGAACAGGTGCGTCAGGCGATCGTGATGCGCAAATTTGATCTGCAAGGTAATTCGGTGGGCGTCACCGTGAGTATTGGCATCGCCAGCCAGCCAATACTGGAGCATAGCTGTGTGGAAACGGTTAACGCGCTCATTTCAGAAGCGGATAAGCGCCTGTATCATTCGAAGCGCAATGGCCGCAACCAGACCTCTCCGCGCGTCGAGCGTGAGCTGGAAGACGTGATATAGCGCGGAACTGGCGGGCGCTATTCGGCCCGCCTGCCATTCAACCCGCTCAGCATGTTGATCGGGATAAGTATGATCGGCGAATGCCGCTTTTAGCTGCTGACGATCGTCATGATTTCCAGCTATGACCAAGTAGCGGATCTCCAGTACCACGATACGGGATAGTCGCGCCGGATTTTAGATGCGGATCAGCACTTTGCCCTCAGGGCGCGGTTGCTGATAAAAGTGCAGCGCGTCTGCGATCCCGGCGAGCGGAAAAACGGCGGCAATCCGCGTCGCGGCCACGCCATCGCGAATCAGCGCAAAGACATCCTGTAGTTTTTCGCTAATCTGCAACTGGCTGGCATGATGGATCCACTGGCGTAAATGGAAGTAACTGAAGTCGATATCCGGACGTGTTAACCAGAAGGCTTTCGGTATCGTCTCACCGGACAGCAGGCCATAAGAAATAAACTTACCCCCTGGTTTCAGCGCGCTGGCGAGAGTGATTGCGTTGTTGCCGCCGATGCAATCCAGCACCGCATCTACTCCTCCGGCGGTCTGCAATGCCTGCACTGCGCGCCGATCATCAGCATTCGTCATGATCAGTACCGATGAACTCTCCACCGACTCAGCTGCCTGCGTACTGCGTACCATCGCTACCGCATCTAACTGCAGACGATTGGTCATCTTTAACAACATCCGGCCGATGGCGGAATTTGCCGCGTTAATAATCAGTTTGGCCCCGGCTGGCAGCTTTACTGCTTCGGTCAGCAGCAGCCATGCGGTCATCGGATTGACATAGCTGGTGGCCGCCTGCTCGTCGGATAACCACTCCGGCACCGGGAAGCACCATGCGGGATCGCTGTGTTTGATTTGCTGCCAGGCGCCGGCACTGCCAAGTGGCAGTACGCGTGTGCTGCCGTTGATGCAGCCAACACCTTCAAAACCGGGAATAAAAGGTAATGAGGTGCGCGTTGGATAAGCGCCAGAGATGGTGATCAAATCGGAAGGATTGATCGCTGCCAGCCGCATGCGCACCGCGATATTTCCATCTGTCGGAGAGACGGCAGAATATTGCTCAAGCCCGACGCAGTGCGCCGCGACACCAAACTGACGAACAACTGCACGTAAATACATGGCCGGAGACATAGGTTGTGGGCGTAAGTAAAGGAAAAAGGCAGATTAGCAGAATCTGACCGCCAGAAGTCAGTCGGATAGCTAAAGCGAGGACAAAAACGACTTATCAACCAGTGACCGGTGTTATTAACGACAGGAATTATTTTTACTTATTGCCTGATTGCGTGGCGATAATATATTACACCTTCATATAGGCGTAACACTTTTATTATTTACGTGGATAATGCCGGGCTCACTCTCTGAGATATCTGTCAGACAGGGAGGGACAGAGTGGGTTGCCAGCCAGGCCAGCGGATCCAGAAGGTAAGGCAACTCAACGGCGGGGCCGCCCGCGCCTGTTGGCATGGCATAGCCGTTTTAATCGCGGCGGATAGGGTTCAGAAAGTTTATGGACGTGACCAGCAGGTTGCGGGACACTAGACCCTACTTTTGCTGCTACCAGACACGGAGTTTTATGTCGCTCAAAGCTATCGCCAAACAACTCAGTCTCTCAGTTACCACCGTCAGCCGTGCCCTTAATGGTTATGATGATGTGGCGCAGGAGACGCGGGAGCGTGTGGAAGCGGAAGCACAGCGGCGCGGCTACCGCCCCAACACTTTTGCCCGCCGCCTGAAAATGGGCAAAATCGATGCGGTAGGGCTGGTGTTCCCGGTGCATCCGGTCCCGCTTAGTAACAGCGTTTTTATGGATATGGTCGGCGAAATTAGTCGCGAACTGGCACAGCATGAGGTTGATTTGCTGCTGATTGCCGACGATGACCTTGCCGATAAGCACAGCTATATGCGGATGGTGCAAAGCCGTCGCGTGGATGCGCTGATCGTAGCCCATACGCTGGAAAACGACCCGCGCCTGCGCCAGTTGCAGCTGGCTGGTTTCCCATTTCTTGCTCTTGGCCGCAGTCAGTTAGACCAGCCCTACGCCTGGTTTGATTTTGATAACTATGCCGGTACATGGCACGCCACACGGCAGCTGATCTCTCTGGGTCACCAGCGTATTGCCTTGCTGGGTGAAAACAGCTCGCAGGCGTTTATTGCTCAGCGTCGCAACGGCTATCTGGATGCGCTGGCGCAGCAGCATTTGAGCACTGAATATCGCCGCGAGATGCCGCCTTCCCGCCGTGCCGGTTATCAGACGACGCTTGAGCTGATGGCGTTGCCTCAGCCACCAACGGCGATTATCACCGACTGTAACTCCCAGGGCGATGGGGCGGCAATGGCCCTGCAGCAACTGGGGAAACTGTCGGGGGAACTGGCGGTATCGCTGGTAGTATATGATGGATTACCCATTGATAGTATTGTAGAAACTGATGTCGCAGCGGTAATTCAGTCCAGTCGTCAGGGCGTGGGTAAACAAATTGCCGATATGATACTGCGTCTGATTGGTGGCGAAGCCGTCGACACGCTGCAGGTACTCTGGCAGCCTGATTTTACCACCGGTGTCACCGTTAACCCTCCTGCTTAAATCCCACTGAATTTCTAAGCCAGATCACAGATCCGAAACGTTTCGATTGTTTACCGAAACGTTTCGGATCAACAGTAAGGCATTCCTTTCCCCGGAGATGTCTGACATGGAACCCACTTTTCACCGCCTGACCAGCCAGCATGGCGATCTGGTACTTCGCACCGAATCGTTTGCAGAAATTGTTTACTTTGGCCCTCACCTTCAGCACTTTACTGCCCAGGACTGCCTCAGTCTGGGACGCCCGGTCGCCAACGGTCGGCTGGATATTGATACGCCGATAACCCTGGCGGCCGAGCTGGGCGGTGGTCTGTTCAGTTCTCCGGGCATTGAAGGACACCGCAACGGGCTGGATGCCTCACCGATATTTACTACCTGTCAGGTTGAGCAGCACGGTCAAACGCTGGTGGTTACCAGTGAGGATAGGGAAGCCGGGCTGCGTTTAACCAGTGAAATCCAGCTTGCCGATAGTGGCGTAGTGCAAATCCGTCATGGTCTGAGCAATCTGCGGGCGGTTGCCTGGCAGGTGGATCGTCTGGCGGTAACGCTGCCCGTTGCAGAGCGTGCACGTGATGTAATGGCGTTTCATGGTCGCTGGACGCGGGAGTTCCAGCCGCATCGTATCGCGCTGGAACACGATAGCTTTGTGATTGAAAACCGTCGCGGGCGCACCTCGCATGAACATTTCCCGGCGTTGATTACCGGCACCAGCGGCTTTAGCGAGCAGCAGGGTGAAGTGTGGGGCGTGCATCTGGGCTGGAGCGGCAACCATCGCCTGCGCTGCGAAGTTAAGAGTGATGGACGTCGTTATCTGCAGGCTGAGGCTCTCTATTTGTCAGGGGAAATGGCGCTGGCAGAAGGGGAAACGCTGTGGACGCCATGGCTGTATGCCAGTTATTCCGCAACCGGTCTGAACGGTATGAGTCAGCAGTTTCACCGTTTCCTGCGTGATGAGGTTATCCGTTTTCCGGATAACAAAGCGCGTCCGGTACATCTGAATACCTGGGAAGGTATCTATTTTAACCATAATCCGCATTACATCATGCAGATGGCAAGCCGTGCGGCGGAGCTGGGCGTGGAGCGGTTTATTATTGATGACGGTTGGTTCAGGGGACGCGATCACGACCGCGCCGCGCTCGGCGACTGGTATCTCGATGAGACGAAATACCCGGATGGACTGGCACCGGTAATCAGCCATGTAAAATCACTCGGCATGGAATTCGGTATCTGGGTTGAGCCGGAGATGATCAATCCCGACTCTGATTTGTACCGCGCTCATCCGGACTGGGTGTTAAAACTACCGGGTTATCAGCAGGCAACCGGGCGTTACCAGTGGGTACTCGATTTAAGCAATCCGCAGGTTTACGCCTTTCTGCTGGATCGCATGACGTGGCTGCTGGGTGAACATGCTATCGATTACGTGAAATGGGATATGAACCGTGAACTGGTGCAGGCTGGTCACAACGGTAAAGCGGCCGCCGATGCCCAGACACGCCACTACTATCGCCTGCTGGATGAGTTAAATCAGCGCTATCCGCATATTGAATTTGAATCCTGCGCTTCGGGCGGCGGCCGTATTGATTACGAGGTGCTGAAGCGCTGCCACCGTTTCTGGGCATCCGACAACAATGATGCACTGGAACGCAATACCATCCAGCGTGGTATGAGCTATTTCTTCCCGCCTGAAGTGATGGGCGCACATATTGGCAACCGCTACTGCCATGCCACTTTCCGTCAGCACAGCATCGAATTTCGTGGCCTGACTGCGTTATTCGGCCATCTGGGTATCGAGCTGGATCCCATTAAAGCTGATGCCGATGAAAGCGCTGGTTATCAGCGCTATGTTCAGCTTTACAAACAATGGCGGCCATTACTGCATACCGGCAATCTGTGGCGGGTAGATATGCCGGATGCCGCCACTCAGGTGCAGGGAGTGGTGAGTTGCGATAAAGCGACCGGCCTGTTTCTGGTCAGTCAGCTGGCGATGCCGGATTACACTCTGGCGGGCAATTTACGCTTCCCGGGTCTCGATCCTGCAGCGCGTTATCAAGTGAGCCTGATAGATCACCCGAATATTCGGGTGGTCAGCGAGGGAGGGCACACCATGCGCCAGCTGCCGGCATGGATGAGCAGCGCGATGACCCTGAGTGGTGAGTGGCTGGCGCAGGCGGGCCTGGCCCTGCCGGTTCTCGACCCGGAAAGTGCAATTTTATTAAGTGTTAAACGGATTTGCTGACTGGCGGCGGGGCCGTCGACACGGCCCCACAGAATAGTATCTTTGAGGATAACGATAATGAGCACGCCTTCCTGTGGCCATAAAAACAACCCTAATTTCTGGATATTTGGCTTATTCTTCTTTTTCTACTTTTTTATTATGGCCACCTGTTTTCCCTTTCTGCCTATCTGGCTGTCGGACATTATTGGTTTAACTAAAACCGCTACCGGTATTGTATTTTCCTGTATTTCCCTGTGTGCTATTTTGTTTCAGCCGGTGCTGGGGGTTATTTCTGATAAACTAGGTCTGAAGAAAAACCTGCTGTGGGTTATTTCGGTTTTGCTATTTTTATTCGCACCGTTTTTCCTCTATGTCTTTGCGCCATTATTAAAAAGCAGCATCTGGGTGGGTGCGCTAAGTGGCGGGATCTATATTGGCTTTGTTTTCTCCGCCGGGTCGGCTGCGATCGAAGCCTATATTGAACGTGTCAGCCGCAATACGGCTTTTGAATATGGTAAAGCGCGTATGTTTGGCTGCCTGGGCTGGGGATTATGTGCTTCAACCGCCGGGATGCTGTTTAACGTTAACCCGGCATTTGTTTTCTGGATGGGATCTGGTGCGGCACTGATTATGATGGTATTGCTGCTGGTGGCGCGTCCGCAGAGCAACCAGACGGCACAAGTGCTGGATGCTCTGGGCGCCAATCAAAAGCAGATTTCAGCGAAAATGGCCTTAGCGTTATTTAAGATGCCAAAGATGTGGGCGTTTATACTGTATGTGATTGGTGTGGCCTGTGTGTATGACGTATTCGATCAGCAATTCGCCACTTTCTTTAAGTCCTTCTTCGCCACGCCGCAGCAGGGTACGGAAGCGTTTGGTTTCGCCACTACCGCCGGGGAACTCTGCAATGCGATTATTATGTTTTGCTCGCCATGGATAATTAACCGTATTGGCGCAAAAAACACGCTATTAATCGCTGGTGCAATTATGACCACGCGTATTGTCGGTTCCGCATTTGCCACTACGGTATACGAAGTGGTGGCGCTGAAAATGCTACACGCTCTTGAGGTGCCGTTCCTGCTGGTGGGGGCGTTTAAGTATATTACCGCGGTATTTGATATCCGTTTCTCCGCGACTATTTACCTGATTGGTTTCCAGTTTGCCAAACAGACTGGCGCTATTTTCCTCTCCGTGTTTGCCGGCAATATGTATGACAAAGTCGGCTTCCAGGATACTTATATTATTCTCGGCGGTATCGTATTAATTGTAACGCTGGTGTCGGCGTTTACGTTGTCGCAGCGTAAATCAGGGATCGCACAGAGCGGGATGGCACAGACGGCAAGGTAGCTGGTATCAGGGATGCGGTGCCGGAATCGGTAAAAAATATAAACAGACAGACCCCAGCTGATTAATCAGCATGGGGTCAAATTTTATGCCAGACAGCATCAAACAATGAGCATGGAGAAAAAGCAGCAACGGATAAATTTTTATTTATAATTGTCGTATTAATGATTTCATAAAAAATAAATACCAAGTTAATAATATGAAATTAGAATGCTATCTTTGGATAATAATACTTCTTATGGTGATTACATTAATATCAGAGCAACTGCGTATTTCAGAAACTTGCCATCTCATAATAACCCCCGCTGGGGTACACTGCGCAGCGGGTGCTCTGGATCTTTTTGTCCCGGGCATGTTTAAGGGACAGGAAGAGAAAGGCCCCACCAGAAATAAATACTGATGAGGCCAACCCTTATGCAAGACAACATAAAGGTAGCCTTTTACCCGCTGAAATGCAATGGAAGAAGGAAGCCAAAGATGGCAATAAAACTGTTTTTCCTGAGTCTGATAGTTATATGCGTAACTTTTCTGGTTTTTACGTGGATAACTGAAGAGTCACTCTGTGAGCTGATTATTCGTCAGGGGGGAATAGAGCTGGTTGCCAGCCTGGCTTACGAATCCAGACGGTAAGGCGACCCAACGGCGGGGCCGGTCCCCGCCCGTTGGATGTTGTGGCATGATCCATGAGCGCCCTTCTGAGGTTATTTTATATGAAAGATAATATTATCAATAAATATAATAAACATGCTTATATTTTAGCCGACAGTTCACCGACGGTTTATCTGGGGTAAGTATTGCTGTAACAGGATACTCTGTTGTCATTATTATAAAATTGTACTGGCGCGATTTCATTCTTATTACATTATTATCTGACCGTCTTCATATCTAAGAAAGTTACGCTATCAGGAAAATATTTTTCAGGGTACGCTGCATAGCGGGTGCTCTGGATCTTTTTGTCCCGGGCATGTTTAAGGGACAGAAAGAGAAAGGCCCCACCTGCAATTAACACAAGTGAGGCCAACCCTTATGCCCAACAACATAATGGTAGCCTTTAGCCCGCTGGAAAGCAATGGAGGAAGGAAACCAGTGATGGTAGCAAAACTACTTTTACAGAGCCTGTTAATTATATGCGTGACTTTTTTATTGTTTACGTGGATAACAAAAGGCTCACTCTGTGAACTGGTTATTAAACAGGGAGGGAGAGTGGTGGTTGCCAGCCTGGCTTACGAATCCAGACGGTAAGGCAACCCAACGGCGGGGCCGGTCCCCGCCCGTTGGATGTTGTGGCATGATCCATGAGCGCCCTTCTTTTGAAACTGCTGCTGTTGATGGTGGTTGAGAAAATTGAGAAAATAGTGGCACTTTATTTGAATCTTTCAGCAAGCATTCCGGCATTACTACCCGGTATATAGCCACCTCTGGTGGTTTCTGAGCGGAGGTTGCGATATTTTGTATTGGTATTCCTTTATAAACGATATTTTAAAATGGGTTAATTTAGCTATTGTCGTTTTTGCGAATATGCAATATATGTAATATTTCATCAGATGGAATCAGACTTTTTAATTCACATGGAGTGTTTCTATGGCAGCAAAATGTTACTTCAAACTGAATGGGCGCCATATGTCAGAAATGGTATGTAATGGGTTCGGCACAGTGTTTGCCTTCTCAGGGAACCGGGAGGATCGTAATCAACCCACCTCCACGGCGATACCTTTTGATGGACCCTTACCACAAGGGGAATATTTTATTGTTGATCGTGAAAGCGGTGGCAGACTGAGCAGAATACGGGATTTTATGCAGGATACCCTGGCCGGAACCTATCGCGCCGGATGGTTTGCACTTTATCGTAATGACAGTGTGATTGATGACTATACGTTTATTAATGGCGTCAGGCGTGGACATTTTCGGCTGCATCCGGTCGGCCGCTTTGGTGTGAGTGAAGGCTGCATTACGCTGCCAAATGTTATGCAATATTACCACCTGTGGCAGTATCTGAAATCGCAGCAAATGGAGAGAGTTCCCGGATCGTCGTTATACCATTACGGGCGAGTGCAGGTCAGATGATAAAGAAAATTATTGCCGCGCTGATACTGACATTTCCGGTTTATGCTTTTGTAGGTGGTAGTGAACTGGTGACTTACTGGTTCACTTTCGGCAATGGCTGGCAGTTGTTATCACCATTGTTGAATCTGCTGCAAAAGCTGGGGTTCAGTGGTCAGGGGTGGATGATATATGTAGTGATGCTGGTCATCAGTTTTATGCTGTCCCTGGTCGCTGTTTTTTCCCTGTCTGCTTATCTCTCCAGGCGACGTTCATAGGCTGAGAGGGCATACGGGGAGGTTGATATCCCTTACCAGAAGAGTGCTGTCAGGGCTAAAAGCGTTACCCATGTGGCCGGTTTAAAAACCGACGGGAGCCATTAATGACCCCCGTGCTAAAACCAAACACCGCTACTGCCACCCTATTAGGGGGCCTTAATCAACCGGATTAGGGATAAGGTAATACGTCATCGACTTTGATAATTTTCCAGCCGTCATGCTCCAGCTTTAGAAAAAGGACAATATCTGTTTTATCTTGTTTCCCGAAGCTAGCCGTCACCAGGGTAATACCATTACTCAGGGCAAGAGCTGGGTGGATTACCATCAGCTTAGATGTGCGATCCTCCTGATGACGAAGTTTACGTATCACCTGTAGCTACCCTGTGTATATATCCGCACGCTTTGGACTATATTGAGCTGGAAAATGGGTGGATCAGTAAAGTTGAGCCAGCTTTTTATCCCAGACGGGCGATACGCGATCTGGCCTCGTCAAGATGATGGCGTAATGCCTCAAGGCATGGGACGAAATTGGCGGAGAAACGCTCGCAACTGCTAGCTATAACAAAGAAGCTCTCAGCCAAGCCCAGCGCTTCCTGCCAGATATTCCTGCTAATTACTTCCGGTAGTGATGCCGGTCGAAGCTCGTTCACGATTGCGCCACCCGTTCTGGGAGCGAACCCCATCGGCAGAATGTCGTAGGCCGGTGCAAGGTGATACGGGCGACCGTGGCTGCTGATGAACGACAAGTTCCCGTGGTGCATGTCGGTATTGCCAATTAGCATCCCAAATGCCCAAAGCCGGGCGGTAGCAGCTGCGGCATCAGGATGGACATGCCCTTCCTTAACAAGGCTGTTAACCAGAACAGGCCAGGGGGCACTGGCATTGCCGACAAACTCTGCATCAAGTGCCCGCAGTGAGAAGACGCCAATACGACCCAGCAGGCCAACGCGGTCGAATCGGGGGATCTCGAGGAAGCGCTGACTACCAAAATCATATACCTCAGTTTCCACACCAAGCACCCTCAGTGCCAAGTGCTCGGCCAGCAGAAGGTCGCGCCAGCGTTCGCTAACCGGATTATCGTCTGGGGCCGAGAATTTCACTAAGACGTGACCGCGTTCTGTATAGGTGCAAAATTTCGGCTGCTCACCCCCAGCAGATGACCCTGGTGCTTCACCGGCTCCGGCCGCTAACGCCAACGCGGGGTACGCTGCGGCGGGTTCAACTGGGGTGGGTTCCGGCATCTCAAGGAAGCGCTCTCGTGCTTGTTCCCCTATCAGCAGGTTACCGATAGCATCATGACCATGTGCAAGCAACGCCCTAACGACATCCGGGTCAGCCCATTGCTCTGGATTCGCCGGCAGGCCGAGATCAGCCGCATACGTTGATGCGTAGGCTCGTCCGAGATACCCTTGTGGTCGCATGTCAAACAGCCACCACGGCAGCCCGTCGCTATGGAGACTTACGTTGTTGCTCTGCACCATGACAAATCCCTCAGGATGAACCGGAATGAGCTTGCCAAGGGAAGTTACGCGTCCTTCATCAGTGATGCGGTAAATGGGTGCAGAGCTGAATCCGCGATAAACATCGCGTAGAGCGTATTGAATAGATGGACCAGCCCCGATTCGAACAATGTCATCGCCAATATCTCTCAATGCACGGGACAGCGTTGGCTGGCTAATGCTCATTATATCAATGAGTTGCCGCGCTTGCATCGGGCCCTGGCTGAGCAGCCGGCGTATCGTGTCAGAGCGAGTAGGCATAATGTTGAATCGCTTTTTGAATTGATTTGTGAATAGATATATGAATACATATCTTATCACTTAATTTACAACCAGTCACCCCGGAGGGAATAGCCCCAACACCTTGGTCGAAGTCTATCGTGATGTGATTAGTGCAAACCGGGTAATTAAATTGAGCCTGACCTGCTCCCCGTTGATTAACACCCAAATGTTAGTAATGTCTTCATAAGCAACCTAAGGCTAATACAAAGCGTTACCCATGTGGCAGGTTTAAAAACCGACGGGAGCCATTAATGACTCCCGTGCTAAAACCAAACACCGCTACTGCCACCCTATTAGGGGGCCTTAATCAACCTGATTAGGGATAAGGTAATACGTCATCGACTTTGATAATTTTCCAGCCGCCATGCTCCAGCTTTAGAAAAAGGACAATATCTGTTTTATCTTGTTTCCCGAAGCTAGCCGTAACCAGAGTAATACCATTACTCAGGGCAAGAGCTGGGTGGATGATGGTGGTCGTTTTCCACTCGTCAGGATCGTAATCCTGTACTTTGGTGAAATAAGCCACGTCACCTGGCAGACTTCCTCGTTTTATATCGGCCCGAACCCGGTCAGTGGTTGATTTTGCGACATATTTATAGATTTCATCACTCATCTCTGCCGGATTATTGCCTTTATCCGCCGTGATATACCAGTCATAAAACTGTCGCACAAAATCTTCAGGTTTTTGCAGGGCTGCGTTGGCCCGAGCAGGGAGGGATAAGGCAACAAGGATGAGAAATCCCGGCAACAGAAACTTAAAGCGCATCTTTTTACCTCACGGGTAGCGGTAAAATATATAGGGTGGCTTTTGGCTACGCCAGGACTGGCCTGGATAGAATCCGTGATACTGACGGAAGTCGGAGATCCATATCCCGCCGTCATACATTGCCATATGTCCGTGGGGATGTCCGGGTATTGGCTGGATTACAGCAACGTCACCAGGTTGCAAAAAACTTGAGTCCGCAATTTCCGTGAAACCCGCGGTTTTAAGTTGAGCGCCATAGTCTTTTGCACTGTGAGTATGGTGTACCGTAATACCACCGGCTTCGATTGCTTCTCGCACATATTTTGCACACTGACCAGTACTGCCGGTATGTGCATGATTCCGAAGGTGTTCAACAGCCTTATTCTTATCCCACATTAGATATCCTTATCTACGTTTTATAACAAGAAATAGTTAAGTCGTTGTTTATACTTTAAATACTTTTGGCAAAATCCGGAAAATAGCGGGGCTTGTATCTTTTTTGAATGGTGGCCCCTGCTGGACTTGAACCAGCGACCAAGCGATTATGAGTTCCTACCGGAACAACCGAAAATCAATAGTTTGCGTTATTTATCATTGACATAGATTGCCATTGTTTGCCAATGATTACCCATTATTCGCCATTTCTACCGCCAATTTATCGCCACTGCTACTCATTATTTTCAATCTTAGTTAGCTTGCTTATATGCAAGATTTCTCCCAGCAGGAGATAGCAGTTTAGGAAAAGTGACTTTGCTTCTTCGACTGAAACATCAGCATGTACTCCTGTTGAAACTCTGCCATAAAGATTGGCAAGATTTTGGCGAATTTTATCCCTTCTGGATTTACTTTCAACTCTCTGATGTACAAACGCATTCAGGCGGTTGAGGTGCTTTGAAGCATCGAGGGATAAATTGTTTCCTCCAATCTCATAAGTTTCATCTGAGGGAGGAAAGATTGTATCAGCGAAACTATCTATGATTCGTCTTACTGTTGTAAGTGCTTGGCTTACTGACTCATCTTCTTCTTCAGCTAATCTGTTAACAACGGAAGGTATTTGTTGTAGAACATCACCACAAATTCCTGAAATTAAATTATCAACATCTTTTTTGTAATTTTCAAAAATTGACTCTGCCAGATAATCGAGTTCTTTTTCATAATAAATTTCGGACGTGAACGTATGCAAAATCCCTAAAACCCGACTTCTAATCCCGGTAAGTTTTGATATCATTCCGGAGATTGTTGCTCTAGTATTTAAATGATTGGTAAGCACCGTATTGGCAAACTCGATACCGCTAACATTTGGTGTCGTCATAGATTCCAATTCGGTGGTTTTGGCCATAATCAACGAGTCAATTTGAGCAATTGGGCTCCAATAACCTTCTTCTTTCTCTCTATTGGTCCATCTTCCTGTAAGTCCCATGTATCTAAGGGACAAATCAACATCTGAATAGTAGCCTCTCATTTCGTAGCCAAGCCAATTTTGAAACTCCTCACTTCCACATAGTCTCGCTAAACGAGATGCTTTTAATATTAATTGTTCAACTTTTAAGCGTGACAGTTCAATATCATCTAATAATTCTTTCGCTAATTCGAGCTCATGCTCAGAACGTACTAAAGGCATTTTTTATTCCTCCTGAATTCTATATATATGCGAGCGGATTTAATTTTACTGCATCTTCTAAATGGTCAGGGGCAAAGTGCGCATATCGCATTGTCATTTTTATGTCGGTATGGCCGAGTACGCGCTGCAATACCAAAATATTACCACCATTCATCATAAAGTGGCTGGCGAAGGTGTGGCGCAAAACGTGGGTAAGCTGCCCTGCCGGTAGTTCGATGCCTGTTCTTTCCAGAGCTGACCGGAACGCGCCATAGCAATCACTAAACAACCGGCCTTTTTTATCATTAGGCAGAGACTCATAGAGCTCTTTGCTGATTGGGACGGTGCGGTTTTTTCTGCCTTTCGTGTTGGTGTATGTGATTTTGTATTTCGCGAGCTGGCTTTTTCTCAGGCTCTCGGCCTCAGACCACCGTGCGCCAGTGGCGAGACAGATTCTTACCACGGTTTCTAAATCAGGGTGGTCATGCCGATTACACTCTCCGAGCAGTTGCGAAATTTGGTCGTGAGTTAGCCAGGCCATTTCCATTTCTTCTGTGCGGAATGGGCGCATATTTTTCAGTGGGTTTTCACCCTTCCATTCTCCGAGGCGGTTTAGCTCATTGAACACTGCCCGGAAGTAGGCAAGCTCAAGATTAAGCGTGCGAGGTGATACCTCTTTCACTCTGTTTGAACGGGCATGCTCACCTTTTAACCGTTTTTCTCGGTAGCGGGAAAACATCTGCGCATCGAAATCGCGTGCGAGTGGTTCGCCCATACACTCAAAAGCATGGTGCATGGCTAACTGGCGTTTCAAGCCGTCTTTCAGTGTAATGCCATGAGCGCTATACCATGAATCAACCAGCTCTTTTAACGTGCGCCTGTCTTCCTTTTCTTCCTGCCACGGGTTTTGAACGGTGTACTGTTCAAACGCCAGAGCCTCGCCCTTAGTAGCGAATTTCTTTCTGATGCGTTTGCCTTTTGCACCGTTTGGGTAAAGCTCACAAATCCAACCGCCAGCCGGATTTTTACGGACAGTCATCAATTAACCTCGCTGTAAACACCCACTACACGGCCAATCGTTTTTATCTCATCAATCCCACACTCAAACGGTACTTTGCCGCCTGCCACATGTAACTTTTTGCCAGGCAAAACAGTTAACTCGCGGATACTTTTTGCCCCCTCAATATCTACAAGCCATGAGCCATCGGAGAGCGAAGCATCAAGCTCAAGAAAGTGAATTACGTTGTCTGACCGTAGGCATTGTGGGCTAAGGGGAGCTCGGCTAAAAAGTGACTTTGAAATTCTTATTTCTGACTCATCAACCAGTTTTCCTTCACTTAATGTGAATGATTTGATGGTCAGTTCCTCAGATGTGCAAGAGGGCGATGCTTTGTCGTTTGCGAATTTATCCCCTTTTCCGGTAAGCAACCATTCAATATTGGCACCAGTTTCAAGAGCGCAATGGACGATAAAGTCATAAGAGATACTGCCCCGCGTGTAGCGGTTCTGCAGGGAGCTGGCAGCGATATTGAAGTGCCGAGCGAGCTGTATTTTTTGGGCGTAACCGTAAACATCACAAATCCTGTCTAAGACATGTTCGTTACTGATTCCTGAATCGATTTGCATAAAATTCGCATCCACGTATTGACTGTTGCGGCTTTTGCGCATTAGTATGCGGCTAAACCTAAGGTGATTAATGGCAAACGTTGGCAAACTGATGACCATTAATTGTAAGTATTGGCAAATAGGGAATCATGCAATATGGCTTCTGAAATCGCAATCATCAAAGTGCCTGCACCTATCGTTACTCTGCAACAATTCGCAGAGCTTGAGGGTGTTTCTGAACGCACCGCTTACCGCTGGACAACCGGCGACAACCCTTGTGTACCAATCGAACCCCGCACCATCCGTAAAGGCTGTAAGAAAGCAGGTGGCCCGATTCGTATTTATTACGCACGCTGGAAAGAAGAACAGTTGCGTAAGGCGTTGGGTCATTCCCGTTTTCAACTCGTCATCGGCGCTTGATTCACTTTATGTGAATTGTAAGGATGCAACATGTTTGATTTTCAGGTTTCCAAACATCCCCACTATGACGAAGCATGCCGCGCTTTTGCGCAGCGTCACAACATGGCGAAGCTGGCCGAGCGTGCGGGTATGAATGTTCAGACGTTACGTAACAAGCTCAACCCGGAACAGCCTCACCAGTTCACGCCGCCTGAATTGTGGCTACTAACTGACCTTACCGAAGACTCAACCCTCGTTGATGGTTTTCTGGCGCAGATTCATTGCCTGCCATGTGTACCGGTTAATGAGCTGGCTAAAGACAAATTGCAGTCTTATGTCATGCGCGCAATGCGTGAACTCGGCGAGCTGGCGAGCGGTGCGGTATCTGATGAACGCCTGACCTCTGCCCGTAAGCACAACATGATTGAAAGCGTTAATGCTGGCATTCGCATGTTGTCGTTGTCGGCGCTGGCGTTGCATGCGCGTCTGCAGACTAATCCCGCTATGTCGAGCGTGGTCGATACCATGAGCGGTATTGGCGCATCCTTCGGGCTGATTTGAGGTGCGTATGCTGAAAAGTGAACCGTCATTCGCGTCTCTGCTCGTTAAACAAAGCCCCGGCATGCACTACGGCCACGGCTGGATCGCAGGTAAGGACGGCAAGCGTTGGCACCCGAGCCGCTCACAGGCTGATTTACTTGCTGGCCTCTCTACTCAAAAGCAGGGGGAATCATGGCTATCGAAGCTGTTTCCGCAACTGTTCCGCTAAAAGCGGGTGAACGTCTGGCCGGTCTCAATCATGTGGCTGAACTGCGCGCGAGATATTGGGGCGATAGCTGGAAAGAGGTTGAGCGATTTGTCGATGATATGCGCGATAAACGTGACCCACAATTTGAAGAAAATAATCGGGCGCTGGCCGCTATTTTCTTTCTGGCAAAAATCCCGGCGGCTCGTCATGAGCTCGAATTAAGTGAGCTGACTACTGACGAGAAAAAGGCGCTTATTACAGCGATGAATCATTTTCGTGCAGTGGTGAGTTTATTTCCCAAACGGCTAACCATGCCGAATTAATCCAAACAGAAATTTAATGGCGTAAACCCGCCGGGCTTCTTATTGCCCGAAATCAGGAGAATCAATTATGCGTAATACCGTAACCCGTAGTTTTAACACTGATAGCGATGCGCTGGCCGTATTGCTGACCGATGCCAAAAAAGAAGAACGTAAAGACCGCGCACTCGCTGTTTCAATCCGTCTTGAGGCACTGGCGATTCATATCACCAAAGAGGGGATGAGCGGCACCGAAGCCGCTGAACTGCTGCGCCGTGAAGCCACCCGATTTGAGAACGAATCACAGGAGCTGCACTAATGAAAACCAGCCACTTAAAGCCTAACCAGCGGGTAATCATTACTCGCAAAGACGGCTCTCGGCCACCTCGCCTTGGTACCTTTTTACGCCGCGATGGGCGTATGGCTGTCTTTTATATCGATGATTTCGTCGGCATGCGCGGAGAAGACGACAAGGGAATAACCACCATTTCAATTAACAGCAAAGACTTTGAAGTAACTGCGGAGGAGAAGCGCTAATGGCCGACGCAATGGATTTAGCACAACAGCGTGAGCAGGAAGACCGCGAGCGCCATATCAACACCGCACGCAGCCGCATCGCTGCTCCCTCTCGTTTCCTCTGTGAAGAATGCGACGCACCAATCCCGGAAGCTCGCCGTATTGCGATACCGGGCGTGCAGTGCTGCGTAACTTGCCAGGAAATTTTAGAGCTTAAAGGTAAACACTATAACGGAGGTGCTGTATGAGCATTATCAATACGAAAATTAGTCAACGTGCCAAACGTTGGCTTGATGATGGGCGCTTATTTATTGATACCGAAACGACTGGATTGGGTGATGATGCGGAAATCGTTGAAATCTGCATTATAGATAAAAATGGTTTCATTATGCTGAATACGCTAATTAAACCGACTAAACCTATTCCCGATGAGGCTATAGCAATTCATGGCATTACAAATGAAATGGTTGCTCATGCACCAACTTGGAAAGATGTACACGGTGCAGTAGCTGACCTTTTCTTTAATTACGGGTTCGTTATTTATAATGCTGATTATGATATTCGCCTGATACGTCAAACAGCGGAATTAAATGGATTAGGGACGGACGGACTATCTTCGTTTATGGATGAGTATTCCCTGTGCGCCATGAAATTATATGCAGAGTATCGTGGCGAGCCGGGAAAATATCACGGTTATAAGTGGCATAAATTAGTTGATGCCGCTGCGCATGAAGGGGTTGTGGTCGAAGGGCAGGCACACCGTGCTTTAGCAGATTGTAAAATGACAGTTGGTGTCATCAAAGCTTTAGCACAAGGCGGTGCAGTATGACTATGAACCGCATAACCGATGAAAGTTTAAACCAGCTTATCGCGATTGAAAGTCTGGCTAATGATAATGCTCACGACGAGCGACGTATTGTCGACCAGATATATCACGCAGGTATAGTGGCCGCGCTGGAAGAACTTCGGGAGCGCAGAGAGGCATCTGTTAAAGCTGGCTCGGTTATTAATAATAAAATGTTTGCACCAGCAAAAGGCCCCAAAATTCCACCAATGGCAAATAAGGTCTTTACGGTAGCCGTTGATTTGGCTATTTCTGAATTTATCCCAACCGAAATGACCGGAAAGATTGCTTTAACTCAACACGGTATTAAACCGGCCAATTATAAGCAATGGGTCAAAGGCTGGAATGCTTGTCGCTCCGCTATTAAAAAAGGCGGTAAAGCATGAGCATTCGTATCGAAATAGGTGACAAATGGGTTATTACCAGCGACCAATATCAATTCATTCTGAATGAAAAGAAAGTCGTTAAGTCCGGTAAAAAAGCTGGTGAGGAATGGCTCGACACTATCGGCTATTATCCGAAGATTAACCAGCTTATTTCCGGCCTGATACACCATCATATTCATGGGTCGGATATTACCGCCATTGACGCTATGGCGGCAGAAATTGAGCGGGTAGGGCAACTATGCATTGCATCCATTGAAGGGGCTAGCGCTGATGCATAGCTCTACGGTTGCTTATGCTTATCCGTGGAATACTCCACGGTCGGCAATAGCCAGCCCATACCTTACCTATGACCAACAGTATCGCCGCGACCGTATGTTCGCGGCTTTGCTGCATGCGAGAAAGGTGCTTTCTCTCCAGCCTGAGTGCGTGCGTTTTGATGTTTATCGTACCGCTGCGGTGCTGGAGCAAAATCAGGGCAGTCAACGAGCTAATGCCTTTTTAATCAGCTTCTGTAAAAAGGCATTGCCGCGTCTTGAACTGGTCGCAAAAAAATACGAGTGCGCGGGTATCAACAGCAATGTATCAGCCGCTGTTTTTGGTGGTCATTTTGATACCCAGCTTATGCAATATCTGGCGTCACGTATGGTCAATATGGTCGCCAGATTTAACCGCCTCCCTGATATGTCGCGCGCCGATATCGACCTTTTGGCCGCTGATATCGCTAATTTCATTCGTGCTGAACTGGCCGACATTGATGACACCGGATTTAGCGAGCTTAAAACGCTGTACACGTGGTACATGCGCGCCGGTATTATTGCCCTGCAATTCAACGTTAACCCGCCGCATTGGGAGCGTGTGACAAAGAAATATGTCGGTGAGGATGAAATCGCCCCTGCTATCACCCGCATGTTTAATGAGGTTTGGTGGCGTGGCCGCTTGCGACGCATTGCGGCTGCATGGCGCGAACACCTGCAAATCGCAGTCGGCAATGTCAGCAAAAAACGACACGCATACGCGAGTAAAAACTGCGTGAACGACTGGCGCGAGCAGAAGCGCCGCACGCGTGAATTTCTCAAGGGGCTGGATCTCGAAGACGAAGACGGCAACCGCATCAGCCTGATTGAAAAATATGATGGCTCGGTCGCCAATCCTGCGATACGTCGCTGCGAGCTGATGACCCGCATCCGTGGGTTTGAAAATATCTGCAATGACCTCGGATACGTCGGGGAGTTTTACACCCTGACAGCACCGTCTAAATATCACGCCACGACCAAAGCGGGATATCGTAACAGCAAATGGAACGGAGCCAGCCCGTCGGATACGCAAGGTTATCTCACCGGCCTTTGGGCGCGTATTCGCGCCAAGCTACACCGGGAAGAAATCCGCATTTTTGGCATACGTGTTGCCGAGCCTCATCACGACGGAACGCCGCATTGGCACATGCTTATGTTCATGTTACCGGAAGACGTCGAGCGCGTGCGCCTCATCATTCGCGATTATGCGTGGGAGGAAGACCGTCACGAACTGAGAAGCGATAAAGCCAAAAAGGCGCGCTTTCATGCCGAGGCCATTGACCCGGAAAAGGGCAGCGCTACCGGCTATGTCGCTAAATACATTTCCAAAAACATCGACGGCTATGCTCTTGATGGTGAAACCGATGACGAAAGCGGTGAGCTGCTGAAAGAGACAGCCCCCGCCGTTTCTGCATGGGCGGCACGCTGGCACATCCGTCAGTTTCAGTTTATCGGCGGTGCGCCAGTGACGGTCTACCGTGAGTTGCGCCGTCTCGCTGACACCGAGACCGCACATGGTCTGAGCGTTGAGTTTGCCGCCGTCCATGATGCCGCCGACGCTGGTGACTGGGCTGGTTACGTTAATGCGCAGGGTGGGCCGTTTGTCCGTCGCGATGATTTGCAGGTGCGCACACTGTATGAACCGCGCGCCGAGTTTAATCAGTATGGCGAGGAAACCGTCTGCATCCGTGGCGTCTACGACTCTGTTGTCGGCGCTGGCACCCCGATTTTAACCCGGTTAACGCAGTGGAAAATTGTGCCGAAGCGTGCCGTTGATTTGGCCGTTGATGTTAAGGGCGCTTCTGCGCCCTCTCGGAGTTCTGTCAATAACTGTACGGGAAGCGAAAGCGATCCACCGATACTCGATTTATCAAAAAAACTAAGTCGGCGTGAAAGGAGAGAGTTGACGAAGCGACTCAGGAAGCAAAAGCCAGCTACACGGAGAAGATTTAACCACGGAACGGTTGAGCAAAATACCACGATAGAGAAAGCTATCGACGAGATACATCTGACGACCGGCATAATCATCAGCCGGGGCGAAGCCCTGCACCTGATGGCGGGTGGTAAAAGTTGCATTAATGGTAAATGGCTGCGAGGAACCTCTCGCGGTGAAATATTTGCGGCTGCACCATCACATCAGGCAAAAGCTAGGAAAGTCCTCAATCGTGCTGCGACTTTAGCAGAAATGGCAAAGAATAAGTAACCGTTAATACTCATCCATATCATGTACATACAGTGAATTTCTTCATGATTATTTTCTTCACACCTTTTGTTATTACGTGATACTGTATGTTTATACAGTATCTCATGGTGGAGGTTATGTGGATAGAGAGTTAAGCGAGCACGTTATGATTGAGCGGGTCGAAATGATTGCGCGTCTGACGGCGGAAGGTACTTGCCAGGAAAGAGATCGTGAAATTGCGTTGAATTTGATTGCGGAGATAGCAAGAGGCAATCTAATGAAAAATAACAATTTTTCTGTTGTTTTTTCCGCAGCGCCTGTTGATGAACCTTTTGCAACAGAGGGCAAAGTGAAAGTAAACATCACGTTAGATAAAGACCAAAAAATAGGCCAGCCAGTTATTGATGCCTTTCAATGCGAATTGACCCGACGGATACAGTCTGTTTTCCCGTCAACGCGCGTTACCGTTAAAAAGGGCTCCATGACTGGCGTCGAATTGATGGGGTTCGATAAAGATTCAGACCGCGAAGCGCTGGATAGTATTCTTCAAGAAGTTTGGGAAGATGAGAGTTGGCGTTAGCTTCTGAAAAATGAGCAAATCTTGACTCCATGTTTGATAGCATGGGGTTGTTTTTTTATGGGATTACACACAAAGGAAAATCATGGATATGCTGCATATTAATAATGTTGATGTTAGAAAGCATCTTGAGATTTTTGAGCAAAAGCGAACGCCGGACAACGGCAGAATTAGTTTAATGTATGAGAATGCCATACATTATGATATGTATTCCGTTTATATCAAAGATGATGATGGTAAAGAATATCTATTTGATAGATATATTGACGGAGTGATAAAAGCAAAAGAATGGGATGTTCAACGTAATATCTTTAATATTGATGTTGATCTTAAGCCAGAGCAGCTTAATGCTAATTCTTTTTCTGGTATTTTTTATTATCATGCACATGAATTTAAATTTAATTCACTAGATGAATTGGGCTGTTTTAAAGTATGGAAACTCAAAAGATTTGCTAATAGTGAAAACAAAAAACTTAGCCGTGAGAAATTTTTATATCGTCAACGCAAGCAAGAGATTACTGATGCGATGACTGTCTTAACTTCAGTTGTCAGGATTTATAGAGAACAGCAAGGCGAAAGACCATTCAGCGAGATTCTTATAATGAATGATGTTGCGGGTAGGTTATGGATCTATCATGATGATCCGTCAAGGCTACAAAAAGAGCTTCGTTTATGCCTTGATTCACTTGTAGAAAATGGTGACCTTTTAAAGTTTCAGCAGGGGTATAAACCTAGCGGAAAATCGGTCAATACCTTAGCTAATTTCAACAAAACCGAACAACGTTATAAAGAGAATATAAGCAGCCAGCGAAGTATGTTTTGGGCTACTTTATTTGCTGCTGTCGGTGGTTTGGGAAGTATGGTTGCCGCTTTTATAGGAGTAATGAAGTAACGAGTGTATTCGTCGTTAGATTATCCGTCTGAGTGCCGAATTTCTGTTTTTATAGCTGTGCATGCATCAGGTGCATTGTTTTGCATGCGTCATGCTTGTACGCTCAAACCGTGCGCCGCCAGTGCTGGCGCGGATCCAGCGTGGTCATGCAACCGCATTCAAACCGACCCATAAAGCGGGCAGGCGTGGCGGGGAAAGCATTGCGCGCCAGCGGTGGTGCGTAATAATAAAAATTATCGTCTGAGCGCGTCGTGATGGCGCTGTCGTGATTGTTGTCGGCTCATTGGTGGTCTGGTGTGGTCGTGCGCGCGTGGCGCGTATGAGGCGTGATGATGGCGGGGTATGAGAAAGCCGCCTTGCTGGCGGCTTGAGGTGGATTATTCCGGGTTGTCGAGGGTGTACTCTTTGAACCTGATGACCTCCATGCCGAGCCAGTCGTTTACCTCTCTGAACCTGTCCTGCAGGGGCGATAGCTCGTTTCGCACGAACACCTTTGCCACCTTCTCAACGTCACCGAGTGAGCCGATATTCTCGGGCTTACCGCCCATAAGCTGGAACGGTACGCGGTGCGCGTCCATCAGGTCGGCGGCGCTGGCTTTCTTGATGTTGAAAAAGTCATCCTTTGTGGCGACCTCGCTCAGTGGCACGATTTTAATGCCGTCCGGTTTTCCGCCGGGGGCGTAGAAAAACAGGTTCTTAAAGTTGCCGAGCCCTTTCGAGTTGCGCATCGCCTCGCGCAGCGATTCGACGTCGGTCGCGCTCTGCGCCGGGTCGGTCACATACATGATGTAACCCGCGTGCGCGCCGTTCTGATAATACTTGCGGCGGAATAGCGTCGCGGATTCATTCAGCCAGGCGGAATTAAGCGCGCTGAGATATTCGGGCAGGCCGTAAATCTCCTGGTTAATGTCGGGCTCCAGCAGGTGAAACACGCTATCAGGTGCGAACTCATGCGGTAGAGTGAAGTTTTCTACAAACCAGAAAATCGAATCGTCGACCCCGCGCCGGGTGTATTTGGCCGGTGAGGCCAGCAGCTTGATTAACTGGCCGGTGACGCTGTGGCGCTGCTCAAGAAAGGCGTTACCGAATACCAGATAGTCGAGCGCAAAGCGGCTGAAATCCTGACGGGACAACAGCGGGTGCGGAATGTAGGTGCTCGCGAGCACGTTGCGCTTAACGTAAATCGGTGAGCTGTGATGTACAGCAGAGCGCAGGCTCTTTGCCAGCCCGGAAAAGCTGACCGGCGGCTCGTACCATTTGCCGTTACTGATGCACTCGACGTAATCCAGAATATCGCGCTTATCGAGTACCGGCACCGGCTCGCCGAAGGTGAAAGCTGTTGTTTTTGGCGGTGCGCTGGCGGTCAGGTGTTGTGGCTTGCTGGCCTTCTGCGCAGCGGCTTTGCGGGATTTTTGTTTACCCATTTTAGTTGAACTCCAGAATAGATTTAGGCTGCATGCCGCTACCGGCGGAAAGCGGTTCGTTTAACAGGGCGTGCATGGTCGCCCATGCGATATCGGCGTGACTGGCTTCCTCGGTGCGGCTGGCCTCGTAGGTGGTGCTGCGCCCGCTGCTGGTCATGGTTTTGCGGATGGACATAAACGACTGCGTGACGTCGGTCGCCCCGGCGTCATACTCCAGACAGCCACGGCGAATGGTGTCTTTTGCCTTGAGTACCATCGCGGTTTTCATCTCAGGCGTGTAACGGATGCCGCGTGCCGCCGGGTAGAATGAGCGCACCAACTGGAATACGCCGAGGCCGAGGCCGGTTGCGTCAATGCCGATGTATTCGACGTTGTATTTCTCGGTAAGCCCACGGATGCCCTCTGCCTGAGCGGCAAAGTCCATGCCTTTCCACTGGTGGCGCTCCAGCATGCGGAACTTGCCACCCGAGACCACCGGCGGCGCGAGCACAACACACCCGGCGCTGTCGCCGGTGTGTGACGGGTCGTAGCCAATCCAGACAGGGCGCGAGCCGAACGGATGGTCGGCGAACGGGGCAAAGTCCTCCCATTCTTCCATCACGTCGACCATGCAGCGCTGCAGCTCCTCGAACGGGAATACCGACGCTTTATCGTCGACAAACTCGCACATAAACAGATTCTTAAAGTCCTCATCGCTGTTTTCGCGTTTGAGCTGGTCGAGGTCGAACAGGGTACAGCCACCGGCAAGGGCGTCCTCAATGGTGACAATCTGCCGCCACTGGCCATCGTCGCAGAGCTGGCCACTGGCGAGGGCGTTATGACTGATGTCGATTTCGATGCGGTCGGCAATCCGGCTGCGCCCCTTGTTGAACAGCTCGCCAGACCAGAAGGGGTAAGCGCCGTGCGCCAGCGTGGAAGGTGTTGAAAAGTAGGTTGAGCGCAGGTGCTTCTGCGAGGCCATGCCCGACGCGACTTTGCGCAGCTTCTGAAAATTCGGGATCCAGAATATTTCATCGACATACAGGTCGCCGTTATGGCTCTGCGCCGTGTTGGAATTGGTACCGAGAAAAATCAGCTTTGCGCCGTTGTTGCCGATGACAATCGGGTCGCCGGTCAGGTCGACGTCGACCAGTCGCGCAAACTGGATGATGTATTCGCGGAACACGTAAGCCTGCGTTTTACTGGCCGACAGAAAAATTTGGTTGTGGCCGGTCTTGAGCGCGCGCAGCAGCGCCTCGCGGGAGAAATAGAACGTCGCGCCAATCTGGCGGGATTTGAGAATGTCGCGAATACGGTGCGCCAGTCCTGCGCGGTACCACTGCAACTGGTACTCGAAAGACTGGTCGAAAAATAATTCCTCCAGTTTTTCGATAGCCTCGTCGCTGAAAAAGTTCTTTTTCGGCTTCTTACGCTCGCCCTTGTTGCGGTTGGCGACATTGGGGTTAAGGTCGACCTCGTTGCCGGTCTGGCTGTAGCGGTTAACGCGCGCCAGTCGCTCAATCTGCCGCCCGAGCAGGTCAATCTCTTTGAAGTCGCCGCCTGACTTTTGCGGCTTGGCGATGAGCTGAATCAGCCTGGCCTCAAGGCTGCTTTCGACGCGGGAAATCGGTGCGATGCCGTCCCAGCCGTCGCGCTGCTTCCAGCTCTGCACGGTCGGGCGCTTGACCTGCAGCATTTCGGCAATCTGTGGCACGGAAAAACCCTGCCAGTAAAGCAGCGATGCCTGCCGTCGCGGGTCATGCAACAAGGTTGTATCTATGGAAATGGTCATTGATGCCTCGCCGTAGTGGATTCAGGGCAAGGCTACTTAATGGCCGTCAGTGATTCGCTAAGGTGCTGTTGTGTGGGCGGTTGTCCAGTCGTCATTGGTGGTCTGGCGTGTCCTGAGTCTGGAAACTGGCGTTGACCAGTAACCCCAACCTCAGGACTCCTGACAATGGCAAAAAAAGTCTCAAAATTCTTTCGCATCGGCGTCGAGGGTGACACCTGCGACGGCCGCATTATCAGCGGTAACGATATTCAGGAAATGGCCGAATCGTTTGACCCTCGCGTCTACGGTTGCCGTATTAACCTTGAGCACATTCGCGGTCTCTTTCCTGATGGCGACTTCAAGCGCTTAGGCGATGTGGTTGAGCTGAAAGCCGAGAAAATCGACGACGACTCTGCGCTTAACGGCAAATGGGCGTTGTTCGCTAAAATCACCCCGACCGATGACCTTATCGCGATGAATAAAGCCGCGCAAAAGGTCTACACCTCAATGGAAATTCAGCCGAATTTTGCCAATACCGGCAAATGCTACCTCGTTGGCCTTGCGGTCACTGATGACCCGGCGAGCCTCGGCACTGAATACCTCGAATTCTGCCGCAACGCGAAGCACAACCCTCTGCAGCGCTTTAAGGCCAACCCTGAAAACGTCTTTTCCGCCGCCACGCTGGCCGAGCTGGAATTTGAAGACGTTCCCGACACGGTGTTCAACAGCCTGGCCGATAAGGTGAAAGCCATTTTCAGCCGTAAGCAGGTCAGCGACGATGCGCGCCTGAATGATGTGCATGAGGCGGTGACCACCGTCAGCGAACATGTGCAGACCAACCTGACCAGACAGGAGGAGCGCATTTCCGGTATGGAAGCCGCGTTTGCCTCTTTCAAACAGGAAGTGACCGGCAAGGTTGAAGAAACCAGCCAGGCATTTTCCGCCCTGAAAACCACCCTCGACAAAACCGAAAGTTTCAGCCAGCCGCGACGCACGAAAGCCAGCGGCGGCGGTGGCGACGAGCTGCTGACCGACTGCTGATAAACCGCAGACCGAAACCGGGCGGCAACCCCGCCCGATGCTGTGACTAACCGATTAATTCAAACAGGAAATACTATGCGTCAGGAAACCCGTTTTAAGTTCAATGCCTATCTGACCCAGCTCGCCAAACTGAACGGCATCAGCGTTGATGACGTCAGCAAAAAATTCACCGTCGAGCCGTCCGTCACGCAAACGCTGATGAACACCGTGCAGGCGTCATCCGCGTTTCTGCAGACGATTAACATTCTGCCGGTCGCAGAAATGAAGGGCGAGAAAATCGGCGTCGGTGTGACCGGCACCATCGCCAGCACGACCGACACCTCGGGCGACAAAGAGCGCCAGACCGCAGATTTCACCGCGCTTGAGTCCAACAAGTACGAGTGCAATCAGATTAACTTTGACTTCCACCTGACCTATAAACGCCTCGACCTGTGGGCGCGTTTCCAGGACTTCCAGCGCCGTATTCGCGACGCTATTGTCCAGCGTCAGGCACTCGATTTCATCATGGCCGGGTTCAATGGTACCACCCGCGCTGATACCTCAGACCGCAGCAAAAACCCGATGCTGCAGGATGTGGCCGTCGGCTGGCTGCAGAAGTACCGCAACGAAGCCCCGGCGCGCGTGATGAGCAACATCACCGACGCTGACGGCAAGGTCGTTTCGGCGGTGATTCGTGTCGGTAAGAACGGCGACTATGAGAACCTCGACGCGCTGGTGATGGACGGTACCAACACCCTGATTGACGAGATTTATCAGGATGACCCGAAACTCGTTGCCATCGTTGGCCGTAAGCTGCTGGCCGACAAATATTTCCCGCTGGTCAACAAACAGCAGGAAAACACCGAGTCGCTAGCGGCGGATATCATCATCAGCCAGAAGCGCATCGGCAACCTGCCAGCCGTTCGCGTGCCGTACTTCCCGGCGAATGCGGTATTCGTGACCACGCTGGAAAACCTCTCTATCTACTTCATGGATGAGAGTCACCGCCGCAGCATTGATGAGAACCCGAAAAAAGACCGTGTGGAAAACTACGAGTCGATGAACATCGACTATGTGGTCGAGGCGTATGCCGCCGGGTGCCTGCTGGAAAACATCACCCTGGGCGATTTCACCGCACCTGCAGCACCGGAAAGCGGAGCCTAAATCATGACGAGCCCCGCACAGCGTCACATGATGCGGGTCTCGGCCTCTCAAGCCGCGCAGCGGGAACAAGCCCCGCTGCGCCATGCAACCGCCTACGAGCAGATGCTTGTAAAGCTGGCCGAAGACCGCCGCACGTTAAAAAACATCCGTTCAAATGAGCGTAAAGCCGAGAAAAAGCGCGAGCTGCTGCCGTTCTATGCGCCGTGGGTGGCCGGTGTGCTGGCTGATGGCCGAGGTGCGCAGGATGACATTGTCATGACCGTCATGCTGTGGCGTCTCGATGCCGGTGATATTGCTGGCGCGCTGGAAATTGCGCCCTACGCGCTGAAATACGGCCTCACCTCAGACCATCGTCGCACCACGCCTTACATGCTGGTTGAGGAGGTGGCGCTTGCCGCGCTGCGCCTGCGCGATGCCGGGGAGCCTGTCGACCTCGCATTACTGCTGACCACCCTCAGCCTGACCGACGGTGCTGACGTTCCCGATATGGTGCGCGCCCGTCTGCATAAGGTGACCGGCCTGACCCTGCGCGATACCGGTCAGAGCGCCGAAGCGCTGGCGCAGTTTCAGCGCGCGATGCAGCTCGACCGCAATGCCGGTGTGCGCAAAGAAATTGAGCGACTGGAGCGGGCATTGAAACCAAAGCCCGAGGCCGCGCCCCGTAAAACGACTAAACCGCGCACGCGCAAACCTGCCACCAAACCGGCGGCAAAGCGCGGGCGTCCACCAAAGACGGTAAAAACCGCCGGTTAACTGAACGCTCCCCGAGCCGGGCGGCACGCTGGTCAAAGCGGGTTTTGACCCTGACGGCGACCGGCGTCCACCGCCCAACCTAATGAGGTTGTCATGACGACAGTAATACTGAATCAGCCCGACGAACCGCAGGACGTACCGGGCGTGGTGATTCCCGCACCGGAGACGGGCGACGCAGTGATTAAAAATACGTTCTTTTTCCCTGATGTGGATCCGAAGCGGGTGCGCGAGCTGATGCGCCTTGAGCAGACGGTTTCCGATGCGCGCCTGCGCAACGCCATCAAGACCGGCATGGCGGAAACCAATGCGGAGCTTTACGACTACCGGCTGCGCCAGATTGCTGCCGGGTTTAAGCAACTGGCCGACGTGCCTGACGCCGAGGAAATCGATGGCGAGAATGTGCGCGTTTTCCACTACCTCAGCGCCGTGACGGCGATGGCGACCGCCACCCTGTATGAGCGTTATCGCGGCGTTGAGGCCACCGGCAAGGGTGACAAAAAAGCCGACAGCGTCGAAACCACCATTGATGACCTGTGGCGGGATATGCGCTGGTCGGTCTCGCGCCTGCAGGATAAGCCGCGCTGCATCGTGGGTCAGCTCTGATGAAAGTCTACGCGATGCAGGGCGACACCCTCGACGCTCTTTGCGCCCGGTATTACGGGCGCACTGAGGGCGTGGTCGAGACGGTGCTGCAGGCTAATCCCGGCCTGTCTGAGCTGGGCGTCATTCTGCCGCATGGCACGGCGATTGACCTGCCCGACGTTGAAACCTCGCCCACGGCGGAGACCCTGAACCTATGGGACTGAGTATGGAAAAAATTACCACGTTTATCGCCTACTGGCTGGCCGTGGGTCTGGCGTATTTCGGGGCAATGTCGCCCGAAAAGCTGGCGCTGTATGTGGGTAGTCTGTGCGCCATTTTTACGGCGGCGGTGAATTTCTGGTACCGGCGCAAAACCTTTCGTTACCTGACCGAAATGGGAATCGACAAAGGGGTGACCCGTGAGCTCAATCGTTAAACGTTGCAGTGTGGCCGCAGTGCTGGCGCTGGCGGCACTGATGCCTGATTTTCGTCTGCTGAATACCTCGGCTGATGGTCTGGCGCTGATTGCCGACCTCGAAGGGTGTCGCCTGACACCTTACCAGTGCAGCGCGGGCGTGTGGACGTCAGGCATCGGCCACACTGCCGGGGTGGTACCGAAACGCGATATCACCGAGCGCGAAGCGGCGGCAAATCTGGTCGCCGACGTGCTGAACACCGAGCGGCGTCTCGCGGTCTGCGTGCCGGTCACCATGCCGCAGCCGGTTTACGACGCGCTGGTCAGTTTCTCTTTTAACGTCGGAACCGGCGCGGCCTGTCGTTCGACGCTGGTTTCTTACATCAAGCGTCATCAGTGGTGGCAGGCATGCGACCAGCTTACCCGCTGGGTGTACGTCAATGGCACTAAAAACAAAGGGCTGGAAAACCGCCGCGCGCGGGAACTGGCGTATTGCATGAAAGGAGTAACCCAATGAAAAAATATTTACGTTCCCTGATGTTCGATGCCCTGCTGGCACTGGTGCTGCTTTGGGGGCTGGTATCGCCGCAAAGTGCCGCAATGAATTTTGTTGCCGCGTGGGCGATATTTGTCTGTTTTGTCTGCATTACGGCAAGCATTGCCGGTGTGGTCGCTTACGACCACTGGCTGCTCAATACGGGCAAAGGTATTCCCGTCAATCCTGAGCTGATGAAGGTATTCCGCGCCGTCTTTTGCCGCAAACCCTCGAAAGCCGGTCGCACATGGTCTCTCATTCTTTTCTCTGTTACCGCCGGTTGCCTGCTTGGTGCGGGCTGGATCTTTACCGCACTGGTTTACCTGCTTTGTGTTCTGACCTTTAAGGCCGTTCGCGAGACCTACCGCCAGCGCATTGAGGGGGCTGGTCTGTGTCCAGAGTCATTGTGATGTTTCTGGCTTCTGCGCTGGTGCTGGCTGTGCTTGGGCTGCTGTGGTTGCGCCATGAGAACGGCAATTTATCCCGCTCCTTTGAGACAGCAAACCGCGTCGCGAGCGAACAAAAGACGACGATTGGCATGCTGAAAAATCAGCTCAGTGTTGCCGGTACGCTCGCCCGACGTAATGAATCCGCGCAGGTGGTTCTGCGCGAACAGCTCGCAAAGGCCAGCGCAGAGGCCAGCCGCCGCGAGCAGACGATAACGAGGTTGCTTAATGAAAATGAAGCCTTTCGCCGCTGGTATAACGCTGCTTTGCCTGATGTTGTGCGTCGGCTGCACACCCGCACCGCCTGCGCCAGCGCCGGTGATTGTGGTCAGCGGATGCCCGAGGGTGAGCCTTTGCCCGATGCCGGGAAGTGACCCGAAAACCAATGGTGACCTGAGCGCAGATATCCGCCGTCTTGAGGGCGCGCTGACCGCCTGCGCGCTGCAGGTTAAAACCGTCAAACACTGTCAGGATGAACTCGATGCAGAAGCACAAAAGCCTGCGCAAAGCGCTGATTAACGCCGTGCCGCAGCTCCGAAATAACCCCGATATGCTGCGCCTTTTTGCCGACAACGGCCATACCGATTCCCGACTGGCGAGCTCGCTGTCGTTTGAAAAGGTGTACGTGCTTAACGTGGTGGTGACCGACTTCACCGGTGACCTTGATTTGATATTCGTGCCGGTGCAGGCGTGGCTGCGTGAACATCAGCCGGACATTATGACCACCGACGACGGGCGGGAAAAAGGATTCACCTGGATTATTGATATCAATAACGACGATTCGCTTGATATCAGTATCAGCCTGAGGCTCACCGAGCGCACGCTCGTCAAAGAGGTCGACGGCGCGCTGCACGTCAGCTATGCCCCTGAGCCGCCACTGCCTGAGCCGGTGACGCGCCCGGTCGAGCTGTACGTTAACGGCGAACTGGTGAGTAAGTGGGATGAGTGAGTTAACCGCGCTGCAGGAACGCCTTGCCGGTCTGATTGCCAGCCTGTCACCGGCGGCGCGTCGGCAAATGGCGGCTGAGATTGCGAAAAAGCTGCGTACCAGTCAGCAACAGCGAATCAAGCGCCAGCAGGCACCCGACGGCACCCCGTATGCGGCGCGTAAGCGCCAGCCGGTGCGGAGCAAGAAAGGACGCATTAAGCGCGAAATGTTCGCCAAACTGCGCACCAGTCGCTTTATGAAAGCCAAAGGCAGCGACAGTGCGGCGGTGGTGGAGTTTACCGGCAAGGTGCAGCGCATGGCGCGGGTTCATCAGTACGGCCTCAAAGACCGGCCAAACCGCAACAGCCGGGATGTGCAGTACGAGGCGCGCCCTTTGCTCGGTTTCACCCGCGACGATGAGCAGATGATTGAAGACGTCATTATCAGGCACATCGGCAAATAAATATTGTGTGAATCACCACCGGAGCCGCGCGAATTGGCGCGACTCCAGACCAGAGGCATCCTTGCACTATGAATACGTTATCCACGATACAGGAGCTCGCGCGTGCGATTCGCAACCTCATCCGCTCAGGTGTGGTGACTGAGGTTGATACCGTGCAGGGGCTGTGCCGCGTACAAAGCGGCGGGATCCAGACTACATGGCTGAACTGGCTGACCACCCGCGCCGGTCGTTCGCGGACGTGGTGGGCTCCCTCGGTCGGTGAGCAGGTTCTGCTGCTGGCAATCGGTGGCGAGCTTGATACCGCTTTCGTGCTGCCGGGTATTTTCTCCGACGATAACCCCGCCCCGTCTGCCTCGGCGGATGCGTGGCATGTGGCTTTTCCTGATGGTGCGGTCATTGAGTACGAGCCCGAGACCGGCGCGCTGACGGTCAGCGGCATCAAAACGGCTGACGTGACGGCATCGGAGTCCATCACCGCAACCGTGCCGCTGGTACTGGTGAAAGCCTCGACCAGTATCACCCTCGACACCCCGGAGGTGATTTGCACCAATAAGCTGACGACGGCGACGCTTGAGGTGCAGAACGGCGGCAAGATGAGCGGCAATATCGAACATTCCGGCGGGTCACTGTCGTCTAATGGCAAGGTGCTCCACACCCATAAACACCCGGGCGACAGCGGCGGGCAAACGGGGGCTCCGTTATGACGGCGCGCTATCAGGGGATGAACCGAAATACCGGCCTTGGCATCAGCGACACTGAGCACATCAGCCAGAGCATGCGCGACATACTGCTGACGCCGGTCGGTTCGCGGGTGATGCGTCGTGAATATGGCTCACTCCTGTCGGCGCTGATTGATATGCCGCAAAACCCGGCGCTCAGGCTGCAAATTATGGTGGCGTGCTATTCGGCTATCCAGAAGTGGGAGCCGCGCATCCGGCTTACCGCCATCAGCTTTGAGACCGGCGACGCTGGCGAAATGTATGTCGATATTACCGGGATGCGTACCGATACCGGTGCGTCAGTTTCAACCACTGTTTCACTGAGTTAAATCACTATGGCAACCGTTGACCTGAGTCAGTTACCCGTTCCCGACGTGGTTGAGGAACTGGACTATGAAACTATCCTTGCGGAACGCATTGCGACGCTGATTTCGCTCTATCCCGAAGACCAGCAGGAGGCCATTGCCCGGACACTGGCGCTTGAGTCAGAGCCGATTGTTAAGCTGCTGCAGGAAAACGCCTACCGTGAAGTTATCTGGCGTCAGCGGGTGAACGAAGCCGCGCAGGCGGTGACGCTGGCCTATTCCGCCGGTAACGACCTCGACGTCGTGGCAGGGAACAACAATACCGAACGTCTGACCATCACCCCGGCGGATGACACCACCATTCCGCCGACACCTGCCGTTATGGAATCCGATACCGACCTGCGCCTGCGCACGCAACAGGCGTTTGAGGGCTTGAGCGTGGCGGGGCCGGTCGGCGCATATGAGTATCACGGTCGCAGCGCCGACGGGCGGGTCGCTGACGTTTCGGTCGCAAGCCCATCGCCAGCCTGCGTGACGATTACCGTGCTATCTCGCGAGGATGACGGCACCGCCAGCCCTGAGTTACTGGCAATCGTTGAAAAGGCGCTTAATGCCGAGGATGTGCGCCCGGTGGCCGACCGGGTTACTGTCCAGTCAGCCGAGATTGTGCCGTACCAGATTGACGCGACGCTCTACGTTTACCCCGGCCCCGAATCTGAGCCCATCAGGCAGGCATCAGAGCAGAAGCTGCAGAGCTACATCAGCGCGCAGCACCGCCTCGGGCGTGATATCCGCCTGTCGGCCATTTACGCGGCGCTGCATGTTGAGGGGGTTCAGCGTGTCGAGCTGGCATCACCGCAGGCCGACATTGTGCTGAGTAAGTCGCAGGCGTCGAACTGCACCGAGTACCAGATAACTATCGGGGGCTCGGATGAGTGACCGGCTGTTACCCGTTGGCTCGTCGCCGCTGGAAGTTGCTGCCGCTGCCGCGCTCTCTGAGATTCAGCGCGTGCCGGTACCGCTGCGCACTTTGTGGAACTGGCGCACCTGCCCGGTAAACCTGCTGCCGTATCTGGCGTGGGCGCTGTCGGTTGACAGGTGGGATGAGAAGTGGCCGGAGGCGACAAAGCGCAGCGTCTGCGCATCCTCCTTTTTCGTCCATCAGCACAAAGGCACCATCAGCGCATTGCGTCGGGTGGTTGAGCCGCTCGGCTTTCTGATTGAGGTGCGCGAGTGGTGGCAGCTCGACGAGGAGCCCGGCACATTTCGCCTCGTTGTCGGCGTGCTCGACAGTGGCATCACTGACGAAATGTATCAGGAGCTTGAGCGCCTGATTGAAGACGCCAAACCGGCAAGTCGCCACCTGACGGGGCTGGCTATCAGCCTGAGTGCAACCGGCGAGCTGTATGTCGGCGCGGGATGCTACGACGGCGACGCGCTGACCGTTTACCCCTACACCCCCGAGGAAATTGTCGTCGGCGGTGAATATTACCCGGCCTCGGCCATCCATTTGATTGATAACCTGAGAGTGAACGCATGACCGCAAAATATTTTGCCATTCTGACCAATCAGGGCGCGGCGCGGCTGGCGAACGCGGCGGCACTCGGTACCAAACTCAACCTGACGCAGATGGCCGTCGGTGATGCGAATGGTACGCTGCCGACCCCTGACCCGGCGCAGACGAAGCTCATTAACCAGAAGCGCATCGCGCCGCTGAATCTGCTGACCGTTGACCCGGCCAATACCAGCCAGATTATCGCGGAACAGATTATTCCCGAGAATGAGGGCGGATTCTGGATCCGCGAGATTGGTCTCTATGATGATGCCGGTGTACTTATTGCCGTGGCGAACTGCCCGGAAACCTACAAGCCGCAACTGCAGGAGGGAAGCGGCCGCACGCAGACCATTCGCATGATTCTGATTGTGTCGAGCACATCGGCCATCACCCTGAAAATCGACCCGTCAGTCGTGCTGGCAACGCGTCAGTATGTCGACGATAAGGTTATCGAGGTGAAAGCCTATGCTGATGAACTGTTGAAAAAGCATGTCGACGCCGAAAACCCGCATAAACAGTATCTGCTGATTGCGAACGCACTCAAAGAAATGGCGGATGCTGGCCTGATAGAGCAGGTTTTCCAGAATCTTGGATTAGGCACCGCCGCTAAAAAGAATGTTGGTACTGGCTCAAATCAAATTCCAGATATGTCTGCGTGGCAAAAGTCTACAAGTGGCCGGATTAAATGGCGTAAGTTTCCTGACGGCACAATCATTCAGATAGGAATATCAACTGCAGGTTTTTTAGGGGTACCAGTTAATATTACTTTACCAATTTCATTTAGTGACGCCTCATATAGTGTGGTTGCGTCGTATGATAATGCTCGAACTGGCGTGAACGTAATCCACGGTTTTGCTGCGCTGCCTGTCTCTGGCTCTCAGTTCGCTTTGATGTGCTCAACGCCAACTCAGGGAACCGGGCAGTTTGCCTACTGGTTAGCAATAGGAGATTAAGTTATGCATCAATATTATTTCTCAAAAAAAGAAAATGGCTTTTTCATTAATCCAGAAGATGCACCTTCTGATATCGTTGAAATTAGCGAGAGTGAATGGGAGCATTTATTAGAAGGGCAAAGCGAAGGGAAGTTAATAATCAGCAATGAAGATGGATATCCAATATTGATTGACCTTCCCCCTCCTTCACCTGCGCAACAGATAGCTATGGCAGAACAACAAAAATCCGCATTGCTGGCCGAAGCGCAAAGTACTATCGGCCTGTGGCAGACTGAGCTGCAGCTCGGCATCATCAGCGACGATGACAAGGCCAGCCTGATTGCGTGGATGAAATACATTCAGGCGCTGAACGTGGTCGACACCTCAACAGCACCGGATATCGACTGGCCGGTTAAACCGGAATAAAGCAAGGCGGGCTGATGCCCGTCTTTTTTTAACTTGTTTATGTGCCATTCGCCACCCATCGCCGACAAATAGCCCCTCACCAGACCAGCCAGGACAATAACACTCGCCCACTAACCACGGAGTTAACCGGATGAGTGATTTTCACCACGGCACGCAGGTCATCGAAATCAATGACGGTACGCGTGTTATTTCTACGGTCGCGACTGCAATCGTCGGCATGGTCTGCACGGCCAGCGATGCGGATGCCGCGACATTTCCCCTCAATGAGCCGGTACTGATTACCAATGTGCAGAGCGCCATTGCGAAAGCCGGTAAAAAAGGCACGCTGTCTGCTTCCCTGCAGGCCATCGCCGACCAGTCAAAACCCGTCACCGTTGTCGTGCGCGTTGCCGACGGCACGGGGGAAGATGCCGAAGCTCAGACCATTTCTAACATCATCGGCGGCACGGATGAGAACGGTAAATACACCGGTATCAAAGCGCTGTTGACTGCCGAAGCGGTCACCGGCGTTAAGCCGCGCATTCTCGGCGTGCCGGGTCTCGATACGCAGGAAGTCGCAACCGCACTCGCGTCGGTCTGTATCAGCCTGCGCGCCTTTGGCTATGTCAGCGCATGGGGCTGTAAGACCATTTCCGAAGCGATGGCCTATCGCGAGAATTTCAGTCAGCGCGAGCTGATGGTCATCTGGCCTGACTTCCTCGCATGGGACACTACCACGAACGCCACCGCAACAGCCTACGCCACCGCGCGGGCGCTCGGCCTGCGCGCCTACATCGACCAGACTGTCGGCTGGCACAAAACTCTGTCTAACGTCGGCGTGCAGGGTGTCACCGGCATCAGTGCGTCAGTCTTTTGGGATTTGCAGGCATCCGGCACCGATGCTGACCTGCTCAACGAGGCCGGGGTCACGACACTGGTGCGCAAGGATGGTTTCCGCTTTTGGGGTAACCGCACCTGCTCTGATGACCCGCTTTTCCTGTTTGAGAACTACACCCGCACCGCGCAGGTGCTGGCCGACACTATGGCCGAGGCGCACATGTGGGCGGTCGACAAGCCCATCACCGCATCGCTTATCCGTGACATTGTCGACGGCATCAACGCCAAATTCCGCGAGCTGAAATCAAATGGCTACATCGTGGACGGTGAATGCTGGTTCGACGAAGAATCGAACGATAAGGAAACCCTCAAGGCCGGGAAACTGTATATCGACTACGACTATACGCCGGTTCCACCACTGGAAAGCCTGACCCTGCGCCAGCGCATCACCGATAAATATCTGGTGAATCTGGCTGAATCGGTCAACAGCTAAGGAGCCTGAAACAACATGGCACTACCCCGCAAACTCAAATATCTGAACATGTTTAACGACGGCCTTAGCTACATGGGCGTTGTTGAATCCGTGACGCTGCCGAAGCTGACCCGCAAGCTCGAAAACTATCGCGGCGGCGGCATGAATGGTGCAGCGGCGATTGACCTCGGCCTCGACGACGATGCGCTCACCGTCGAATGGTCTGTCGGCGGTCTGCCTGATGTGGCGCTGTGGGCGCAATACGCCGCGCCGGGTGCTGATGCCGTGCCGCTGCGTTTTGCTGGTTCTTACCAGCGTGACGACACCGGCGAAATCATCGCGGTCGAGGTGGTCATGCGTGGCCGACATAAAGAAATCGACGGCGGCGAAAATAAACAGGGTGAAAACACCTCGACCAAACTGTCGACCGTTTGCACCTATTACCGCCTCACGATTGATGGTAGCGACGTCATCGAAATCGACACCGTCAACATGGTCGAGAAGGTGAACGGCGTTGACCGTCTGGAACAGCACCGCCGCGCAATCGGGCTGTAATTCCCTGACCGGTCAGTATGGCTGGCCGGTTATTAATCCCCTTTCAGAGCAGAGAAAAAATCATGGCTAAAGCACCACGTAAAACCGCTGAATTTGTTGATACGGCTGGCAATGAAATTGACACCGTAAACCCGAACGTCGTGACCCTCGACAAGCCGATTAAGCGCGCCGGTCAGACAATTGATAAAGTCACCCTGATTGAGCCGAACGCCGGTACCCTGCGCGGTGTCAGTCTGGCAGCGGTGGCGCAGTCTGAGGTCGATGCGCTGATTAAAGTCCTGCCCCGCATGACCTATCCCGCGCTCACCACGCAGGAACTGACCGCGATGAACCTGCCCGACATGTTATCGCTGGCCGCTAAGGTGATTGGTTTTTTGTCACCGGATTCGGCGGAATAGATTTTCCGCCCGACCTGTCGACCGATGACCTGATGGCGGATATTGCAGTGATATTCCACTGGTCGCCATCAGAGCTCTATTCCCTGAGCCTGACCGAGCTCATCACATGGCGCGAAAAGGCGCTACAGCGTAGCGGAAACCACAATGAGTAATAACCTGAGGATTGAGGTATTGCTGAAAGCGGTCGACCAGGCGACCCGACCGCTTAAATCCATCCAGACCGCGAGTAAATCCCTCTCGGGTGATATTCGCGACACACAAAAAGGGCTGCGTGACCTGAACGGTCAGGCATCGAAAATCGACGGCTTTCGTAAGGCAAGCGCGCAACTGGCCGTAACCAGCCAGTCGCTTGAGAAAGCGAAACGCGAAGCCGGTGAGCTGGCGGTGCAGTTTAAAAACACCACCAGTCCGACCCGTGCGCAGGCGCAGGCACTCGAAGCGGCAAAGCGTGCCGCCTCTGAGCTGCAGACGAAATACAACAGCCTGAGAACGTCGGTGCAGCGCCAGCGCTCCGAGCTGATGCAGGCCGGTATTAATACCCGCACCCTTTCTGCCGATGAGCGCCGGCTCAAAACCTCCATCAGCGAAACGACGGCGCAGCTTAACCGCCAGCGCGAGGCACTGGCGCGTGTCAGTGCGCAGCAGGCGAAATTAAGCCGGGTGAAAGAGCGATATAAATCAGGCAAGGAGCTTGCCGGTAACATGGCCGCTGCAGGTGCCGCCGGGGTCGGTATCGCGACAGCGGGAACGATGGCCGGGGTTAAATTACTGATGCCCGGTTATGACTTTGCGCAGAAAAATTCCGAACTGCAGGCCGTGCTCGGGGTCGATAAGCAATCGCCAGAAATGGAGGCGCTACGCAAACAGGCTCGCCAGCTCGGCGACAATACTGCAGCCTCTGCAGATGACGCAGCGAGCGCGCAAATCATCATTGCGAAAAGTGGTGGTGACGCTGCTGCCATTCAGGCGGCGACGCCAGTCACACTGAATATGGCGCTGTCAAACCGGCGCTCAATGGAAGAAAATGCTGCGCTGCTGACCGGGATGAAATCAGCGTTTCAACTTTCAAACGACAAGATTGCTCACATTGGCGACGTTCTCTCGATGACGATGAACAAAACCGCCGCCGATTTTGACGGACTGAGCGACGCGCTGACCTATGCCGCGCCGGTGGCGAAAAATGCCGGGGTGAGCATCGAGCAAACCGCCGCAATGGTCGGTGCGCTGCACGACGCCAAAATCACCGGGTCAATGGCGGGCACGGGTAGCCGCGCAATTCTCAGTCGCCTGCAGGCTCCCACCGGAAAAGCGTTTGAGGCCATTAAGGAGCTCGGCGTCAAAACGTCCGACAGCAAGGGGAATACGCGCCCGATATTCTCCATCCTGAAAGAAATGCAGCGCAGCTTTGAGAAAAACAACCTCGGGACAAGCCAGCGCGGCGAGTACATGAAAACCATTTTCGGCGAGGAGGCCAGCTCGGCGGCGGCGGTACTGATGGAAGCAGCCTCAAGCGGCAAACTTGACCGGCTCACTGCCGCGTTTAAAGCCTCGGACGGTAAAACCGAGGAACTGGTTAAGGTTATGCAGGATAACCTCGGCGGCGACTTTAAAGAGTTCCAGTCAGCTTATGAGGCAGTCGGTACCGACCTTTTTGACCAGCAAGAGGGCTCGCTGCGTAAACTCACCCAAACCGCCACACAATACGTGTTAAAGCTCGATGGCTGGATCCAGAAAAACAAAGGTCTGGCGACAACTATCGGCATTATTGCCGGTGGCGCACTTGCTCTGATTGGTATCATCGGCGGCATTGGTCTCGTTGCGTGGCCGGTTGTCATGGGGATTAACGCCATTATCGCCGCTGCTGGCGTGTTGGGTACGGTCTTTACTGTTGCTGGTAGTGCCATTGTGACCGCACTCGGTGCGATTACCTGGCCGATTGTGGCCGTCGGTGCGGCGATTGTGGCCGGGGCGCTACTCATCCGCAAATATTGGGAGCCCATCAGCGCATTTTTCTCGGGGGTGATTGAGGGCATCATGAGTGCCTTTGCACCGGTCGGGGAAATGTTCGCTCCATTAGCTCCAATCTTTGACGGACTCGGTGAGAAGCTGCGCGGCGTCTGGCAGTGGTTTAAAGACCTGATTGCACCAGTCAAGGCCACGCAGGAGACGCTCGATAGCTGCAAAAATGTCGGCGTCATATTTGGACAGGCACTGGCCTCTGCCTTGATGGCTCCGCTCAATGTTTTTAACAAGCTGCGCAGCGGTGTCGACTGGCTTCTCGAAAAACTCGGCATCATCAACAAAGAATCGGACAGCCTCGACCAGACTGCCGCCAAAACCAATGCCGCCACGCAGGGTAATTCCTACATCCCGGCAACCAGCACATATGGCGGCTATCAGGCTTATCAGCCAGTTACCGCACCGGCGGGGCGCTCTTACATTGACCAGAGCAAAAGCGAATACAACATCACTCTGCCGGGAGGTGTTGCGCCGGGGCATCAGCTTGACAGACAGCTACGCGACACGCTCGAACAGATTGAGCGCGAAAAGCGTGCGCGTCAGCGTGCCAGTATGAGCCATGACTGAGAGGAATAAACGATGATGCTTGCGCTTGGAATGTTTGTGTTTGAACGCCGCACCCTGCCTTATCAGTCGATGCAACACTCGAAAGATTATCGCTGGGCGTCTAATGACCGGGTCGGGAAACCTCCTGCATATCAGTTTCTTGGCGAGGGAGAGAACTCGATCCAGCTTGCCGGTACGCTTTACCCTGCTATTACCGGCGGTCGCATATCCCTGCTGGCTGTTGAATTGATGGCCGACGAGGGCAGAGCATGGCCGCTTATTGAGGGAACCGGCAATATCTTCGGGATGTATATCGTCGATAAGGTGTCGACCACGCATGCCGAGTTTTTCAGCGACGGCTCGGCCAGAAAGATTGATTTCACCCTTTCGCTGAAACGGGTCGACGAATCACTGACGGCAATGTTTGGCGACCTGAATAAGCAGGCCAGCGAGCTTCTCGGTTCTGCCGGTAATCTCACTGATAAGCTGCAGAGTGCGCTCGGAGGGCTGACAGCATGATTACGGGTATGACTATTGATGCCGGTACCAGCCTTGCACCGGCGTTTATGCTGACACTGAACAGCCAGGACATTACCAGCAATTTTAGTGACCGGCTGATTTCTCTTACCATTACCGACAACCGGGGTTTTGAGGCTGACCAGCTCGACATTGAGCTAGACGACACCGACGGCAAAGTCGAGTTACCCCTGCGCGGGGCGGTGCTGACGCTGTGGCTTGGGTGGCAGGGTTCCGCGCTTCTGAATAAGGGCGATTTCACGGTCGATGAGATTGAGCATAGGGGCGCGCCTGATACCCTGACCATCCGGGCGCGTAGTGCAGACTTTCGCGGAACGCTCAATTCACGGCGTGAAGAATCGTGGCACGACACCACCCTCGGTGAGTTGGTCAGCGCCATTGCAAAACGCAATAAACTGACGGCCAGTGTCGCGGATTCACTGAAAAAAATACCGGTTCCGCATATCGACCAGTCGCAGGAGTCCGACGCCGTATTTCTGACGCGGCTGGCTGACCGCAATGGGGCGGCGGTGTCAGTGAAAGCGGGGAAACTCCTGTTTCTGAAAGCCGGTAGTGCGATGACGGCCAGCGGTAAACCCGTCCCGCAAATGACGCTGACACGCAGCGATGGCGACCGTCACCAGTTTGCCATTGCCGACCGCGGGGCTTATACCGGCGTAACGGCAAAATGGTTGCACACCAAAGACCCGAAGCCCCAAAAGCAGAAAGTAACACTGAAACGTAAGCCAAAAGAGAAGCACCTGCGCGCACTGGAGCACCCGAAATCAAAGCCGGTTAGCAAAAAGACAAAGGCCAAAAAAGAGCCGGAAGCGCGCGAGGGTGAGTATATGGCCGGTGAGGCAGATAACGTTCTGGCGCTAACGACGGTCTTCGCTTCCAAGGCGCAGGCGATGCGCGCCGCTCAGGCTAAGTGGGATAAGCTGCAGCGAGGCGTTGCGGAGTTTTCAATTACGCTGGCGCTTGGCAGAGCTGATTTATTTCCTGAGACACCTGTGCGCGTGTCAGGCTTTAAGCGCGTCATAGACGAGCAATCTTGGTTAATCAGTAAAGTGACCCACAATCTGAATAATAGCGGCTTCACGACGGGCTTAGAACTTGAGGTTAAACTCTCTGATGTGGAGTACAGCGCGGAATCGGATGATGAATAAAATGTATTCACAAAAAGTGAATTGATGATTATCATTGCTTCACGAATTGAGAATAATGGGTGGGTTATGTTTCATTGTCCGAAGTGCCATCATGCCGCACATGCGCGAACAAGCCGCTATCTAACCGAAAATACGAAAGAGCGCTACCACCAGTGCCAGAACATCAACTGTAGTTGCACGTTTATGACAATGGAAACGATAGAGCGCTTTATTGTTACTCCGGGAGCCATCGACCCGGCACCACCGCACCCGATTGTCGGTGGTCAGCGACCATTGTGGCTGTAAAGAAATCGTTCAGAAAGAGGGTGTCTACGTATGTAGACAGCCCTCATTGATTAAGCTGTTAACTCAGTTAAATTATTAAAATCACAAATGTTCAAGTAATAACACGTGGTCATACTTGATTGTAAATAACTCATTAGCCAGACGCAGATCATCAGTTAATATGGTGTAATCATTTACAAGTTGAATCAATGAGTTATCTGTAATGCCATACCTGACGAACAAGCCCTGAGAATCCCTGCTAACTTCGCCGGAAATCTGACTAAATGTATTGAAGAAGGTGCTGGCGATACGCATGGCTTCGTCCAGTATATAGCCATTTAAATCAATGAGGTTTGACACTTCTGTAGCTATATATGGTGTAATGAAAACGTCATCCGCTTTTTCCATCACGTCGAGTATTTTGTCAAAGTCGTCAAGAGAGTACTTTTTCAGACGGCTTGAATTGCCGATATGCCGCCCACCTTCAATCCCGCCTATAACCAGAAGTAGCAAAAGATTTGTATCAATGATGAGTGATTTAATCCTCTTCATGAAGGTTATACCCGGTCGCGTATCATCCTAAATCCCTTGAACACGCCATTCTCACGTCCGACGATGAAAGTGCGATATTCCTTTTTTTCTCGGAGTTGCCTAAGTAGGTGAGTGATCTCCATTCTTTGAGTTGGGTCTGGTATAGAGTGGTCTTCGACAATGTAGCTGAAGGTTAGCTCGTAGTTTTTCCCATCGTCAGAAAGTAATGCTTCTTCCAATGCAAAACCTTTGGCTTTTGGTAGCATTTTCTGAGCATTGTTCAGTGCGATAGTCACGGCTTCATCAAAAGTAAATTCGCTCATTTCTAATCTCTTATAAAGTACTAACGTGTGAATAATATACAACATTAGGCAGATTGAAGCCTAACACCTGATAGCTAATCATTCGTGCTGGTCACTGAGGCTGAACATTTACACCGCCACTTTATCGCCACTTGAAAATCAGATAGCAAAAAGGCCACTCGCGAGAGTGGCCTAACTGTATGTATTTACTGCTAAAATTTGGTGGCCCCTGCTGGACTTGAACCAGCGACCAAGCGATTATGAGTCGCCTGCTCTAACCACTGAGCTAAGGGGCCTGCGGGGCGGGATTATAAAGTAACTCTGGTGCGCAATCCAGCGATAAGCATCTGGTTGTCTTTTTTTTCAGCAACTTCCGCTTTTCGCAAACCATCTGAATCACAAGGTATTAATCCAGCTCACCGCTCTGACCATCTGTACCGGTATCGCAATTTAGCCGTTTTTTGTTACTTCAGCGCGGCCAGGCAGTAAAAACGATAGTTGCTGCCGCGGTAATTACTGCTGATAACGCGAGGCCGGTTGGCTTAGCGACAGTCCGGGGATCATCGTGGCGCGTGCAGCATCATACTGTTGCCACTGCGTAATATCTTCCAGCGCAGGAATGGTCACGCTTTCGCCCAGATCCAATCCTCGCAGACTGGCATCCACCATCGTTTCCACCTCCATCACCATATATGCGGGGATCTCATCGATCGACTTCCCTGAACGGTCAAAGATCTCGGTACGGGTTACGCCCGGCAACACGGCCTGTACGCGCACGCCGTGTTGTTGTAACTCGCGTTCCAGTGCCCGCGTCAGCGTCAGCACAAAGGATTTACTGGCGTTATAGGCGCCATTAAACATCTCATGCACCAGCGATAATACCGACGCGACATTGATAATGGTGCCGTGGCCGCGTGCTTTAAAACTGTTTCCGGCAGCGTGAGCAAGGCGGGTTGGCGCGCTGATATTCAGCGCAATCATGGTTTCAATTTTGCTGATATCGGCAGAGAGGAAATCGCCGTCAACACTCATGCCGGCGTTATTCAGCAGTAATGTGATCTGCTGGTCATCACTCAGGCGTTGAGCAATGCGGTGAAGATCTTCAGCGCGGGTAAGATCGGCCGGTAGTACTTCGATATTCACGCCATGCGCCGCAGTCAGCGTCGCTGCCAGTGCCTCAAGGCGGGCTTTATCACGTGCCACCAGAATTAAGTTGTAACCGCGTTGCGCCAGACGCCGGGCGTAGGTGGCGCCAATACCTGACGAGGCGCCGGTAACTAACGCGGTACCTGAAGATTGCACAGATAGAGACATGGTAAACTCCTGCATATGATGGTCATCATTTAATGTGACTACAAATATGACGATCATCATATTAACAGTCAAGAGGCAACGGAGTTTGAATATGACGGTCGTAATAATTATTATGATTGTCATAATCTATGATAAAAAAGGTCGCTTAGCGGGAGAGGGAGATGGAAAATCTGAATCACAAAGCGCGCACCCGGCAGCGCATTCTGGATGAGGCCGCCAGTGCCATGCGGGTGGTGGGCACCGAGGGGATTGGTGTCGCATCGCTAATGAAGCGGGCGGGGTTAACCCACGGTGGCTTCTATGCCCATTTTGCCTCGCGTGACGATCTGGTTGCTCACACCATCGATCATATTTTTGAGCAGTCACTGGCGGCGCTGGCGGCGACGCTGAATGAACCGGATGCAAAAACCGCACTGCGTGAATTTATCGATATCTATCTTTCCGATAAGGTACGCCTGGCGCCGGAGCAAAGTTGTCCGCTACCGGCACTGTCAGGTGAAGCTGCGCGCCTGCCTGCGGCCGCTCGGGCACGTTTTGACCATGGTGTGCAGTATCTGCAGCAGTTAATCAGTGCGCGGCTACAACAGAGCGGAGAAGCCGATGCGGATGCCATGGCAACCTCGGCACTGGCCGAGTTGATTGGCGCGATGTCACTGGCGCGCGCCTGCCCTGATGAGCAGCGTGCGGCGCAGATGCTGGCCGGTTCGCGTCAAAGCCTGAAGCAGCGTTTACATCTGTTATCTTAACAACCCCTCCAACCCGGGACCCTATGAGCGATAACACTGAACAGCCAATTACCGATATTCTCGCACCAGGTCTGCGCGTGGTGTTTTGCGGCATCAATCCCGGCAAGTCCTCGGCGCATACCGGATTTCATTTTGCTCATCCAGGCAATCGCTTCTGGAAAACCATCTGGCAGGCGGGGTTTACCGACCTGTTGTTAAAGCCGGAACAGGAACGGATGCTACTGGAGACGCGCTGTGGCATTACCATGCTGGTTGAGCGTCCGACGGTACAGGCCAATGAGTTGTCGGCAAGTGAGCTGCGTGATGGTGGCAAGACGCTAATTGAGAAGATCCGGCAACATCAGCCACTGGCGTTAGCGGTATTAGGTAAGGAAGCTTTTAAGCGCGCCTTTCGCCAGAGCAAAGTGGAGTGGGGCAGGCAGGCGATGACCATTGGCGCCACCGAAGTCTGGGTACTGCCTAATCCCAGCGGGCTGAATCGCGCCTCGCAGCAGGAAATGGTGGAGTCTTACAAAGAGCTGGATGTGGCACTGGCGCTGCGGGGCCAGTAATCAGGCGCAAGGCAGGCAATAAAAAACCCCGGCAAGCCGGGGTTTTTGTCACTTCAGCGCACAATTAATCGTCGAGGAAGCTACGCAGCACTTCAGAGCGGCTTGGATGGCGCAGTTTACGCAGCGCCTTCGCTTCAATCTGACGGATACGCTCACGCGTTACATCAAACTGTTTGCCCACTTCTTCCAGCGTGTGGTCGGTGTTCATATCGATACCGAAACGCATACGCAGCACTTTCGCTTCACGCGCGGTCAGGCCAGCCAGAACGTCATGCGTTGCAGAACGCAGGCTTTCTGAGGTGGCGGAGTCCAGCGGCAGCTCCAGCGTGGTATCTTCGATAAAATCACCCAGATGTGAATCTTCATCATCACCAATCGGCGTCTCCATAGAGATTGGCTCTTTGGCAATTTTCAGCACCTTGCGGATCTTATCTTCCGGCATCAGCATACGCTCAGCCAGTTCTTCCGGCGTCGGCTCGCGACCCATCTCCTGCAACATCTGGCGCGAAATACGATTGAGTTTGTTAATAGTCTCAATCATATGCACCGGAATACGGATGGTACGCGCCTGGTCGGCGATCGAGCGGGTGATAGCCTGACGGATCCACCAGGTGGCATAAGTTGAGAACTTATAACCACGGCGATATTCAAACTTATCTACCGCTTTCATCAGACCGATATTGCCTTCCTGAATCAGATCGAGGAACTGCAGACCACGGTTGGTGTATTTCTTGGCGATCGAAATAACCAGACGTAAGTTGGCTTCCACCATCTCTTTCTTCGCACGACGCGCTTTCGCTTCGCCGATTGACATGCGACGGTTGATATCTTTTACCTGATCAATAGTCAGGCCGGTTTCTTCTTCAATCTGCGCCAGCTTCTGCAGGCTGCGATGAACATCATCAGCCACGTCGTTCAGCTTTTCTGACCATGGCTTGTTCATTGCCAGGGCAGCTTTAAACCAGGTTTCGCTGGTTTCATTGCCGGTGAACAGCGTAATAAAGTTCTTTTTCGGCATTTTGCACAGTTCAACGCACAGCTTCATGATGATACGTTCCTGAGTACGAACGCGGTCCATCATGGTACGCATGCTGTTGACAAGGAAATCAAACTGCTTCGGCACCAGACGGAACTGTTTGAACACGTCAGACAGGTTCTGAATCTCAGCGGCGGCTTTCGCATGGCTACGGCCATTTGCTTTGATTACAGTACGTGTAATTTCGTACTGGTTACGTAAATCAGTAAATTTTTCGCGCGCCAGTTCCGGATCGATGCTGTTGTCATCTTCGGCGTCATCGTCTTCTTCGTCTTCTTCGTCATCATTTTCACGCTCTGCTTCAGAGAGTTCAGATCCGACGTGGGTAGCCGTTGGGGCGATATCTTCTTCGGCGTTAGGATCGACAAAGCCGGTGATCAGATCGGACAGACGCGCTTCGCCCGCTTCAACGCGGTCGTACTGCTCAAGCAGATAGGTAATCGCTTCCGGATATTCAGCAACGGAGCACTGTACCTGGTTGATACCGTCTTCGATGCGTTTGGCAATGTCGATTTCGCCTTCGCGCGTCAGCAGCTCTACGGTACCCATTTCACGCATATACATGCGAACCGGGTCGGTGGTGCGTCCAATTTCAGATTCTACGCTGGATAACACTTGAGCAGCCGCTTCAGCAGCGTCTTCGTCAGTATCAGAACTGTTTTCATTCAGCATCAGATCGTCGGCATCAGGTGCTTCTTCTACAACCTGAATGCCCATGTCGTTGATCATCTGGATGATGTCTTCGATCTGATCGGAGTCGACGATATCTTCCGGCAGATGGTCATTGACCTCGGCATAGGTCAGATAGCCTTGCTCCTTACCACGGGTGACAAGTAGCTTAAGCTGTGACTGCGGGTTTTGCTCCATAAGACGGTATCCACACTTCTGTTAATTAGATTGGTGTCGGTCGGCCATGCAGCCAACAATAACAGTTGAAGGCTTTTAGATTATTGCCGCTGCCCTCGTTGCGGCTGTCGGGACCGGCCCGAACGATAATCGGCACTTAAGCCGCTAAATCTTGTACAGGTCAGGGCGGCGTTTTCACCGCCCTGACTAAATTGGGTTACTTCCGTGCCAGCGCCTGGTTGAGTGACCAGAGTTCACGGCGCTCCTCGGCGTTCAGACCTTTGGTCCGCTCACGCGCGATAAGCTCTTCCTGGCGCTGCTCCAGCGCCGAATCGTACATGCTGGCCAGCGAATCCTTGAACATGGTTTCGACTTCTTCATCTACCACCATGTGGTTCCAGGTAGCCAGCGTTTCAAGGTGCTGGCTAAAATTTGTTCCGCGATATAACTCTAGTAGCTGTCCGGTGGTCAGGCCAGGATGAGAAGTGCAAGTAGTCACTAACTCAACAAAAAGTGGCAGACCGGCCATTTTTGACTGCTCCAGACCTTGCAACGATGGCACCATAGCGGCAAGTTGCGGATTCTGTACCAGCAGTCCAATAAGTATACGCATGGTTGTGCGTTTTAGCTGGGGCGCCAGCGTCGGGACGCCATTTTCCGCTTTTTTTGGCAACAACTTTTCCAGTTGGTTGTCGTCCAGAATGCCTAAATTTTTGCCCAGTTCCTGACGCATATAAATGCGCAAGGTTTCCCCGGGGATCTGACTAATCAGCGGCAGCGCCAGGGTACTGAGTCGCGCACGGCCATCACGCGACGATAAATCTACCTGCGGCATCAGCGAGTCGAATAAGAAGGTGGAGAGCGGCATTGCCTGCTCCATCCGCGCTTCAAACGCTGCTTTACCTTCCTTACGCACCAGCGTATCCGGGTCTTCACCGTCCGGCAGGAACATAAAGCGTAGCTGACGACCGTCGGTCATGTAAGGTAATGCTGTCTCTAATGCACGCCATGCAGCTTCGCGACCAGCACGATCGCCGTCATAACAACAAATTACATTATCGGTCGAACGGAAAAGAAGTTGAATATGATCGGCAGTTGTTGCGGTGCCAAGCGAGGCTACAGCATAATCGATGCCAAATTGCGCCAGCGCCACCACATCCATATAACCTTCCACAACCAACAAACGTGCAGGTTCTGGATGGTTTCTATGTGCTTCATACAGGCCATAAAGCTGACGGCCTTTGTGAAAAATTTCCGTTTCCGGCGAGTTGAGGTATTTCGGCATACCATCGCCTAATACACGCCCGCCAAAGCCGATTACCCGTCCGCGTTTATCGTGAATTGGAAACATCACGCGCTCACGGAAGCGGTCATAACTGCGACCTTTGTCGTTGGTCACCAGCATGCCGGCATCAATCAGCGACTGACGATTCTCTTCGTCGCGGCCAAAGCGTTTTAATACGTTGTCCCAGCCTGGCGGGGCAAAGCCAATCGCAAACTGCTTAATAATTTCAGCACTCAGTCCGCGTTGCGCCAGGTAGTCACGGGCCGTTGCGGCGTTATCCTGTGGTAAGGCTTGTTGATAGAAGCTGCTTAAGCCTTCCATTAACTGATACAGGCTTTGACGCTGATGACGCTCCAGCTGACTTGGGCCGCTACCGGCTTCATAGGGAACTTCCAGCCCATATACAGTGGCAAGTTCTTCAATGCTCTCAACAAATTCCAGACGATCGTAGTTCATCAGGAAATCAATCGCATTGCCGTGTGCGCCACAGCCGAAGCAGTGATAAAATTGTTTTTCACCATTTACGGTGAATGAAGGGGTTTTCTCGTTATGAAAAGGACAGCACGCGTGATAATTCTTACCCTGCTTTTTTAGCTTCACGCGCGCATCGATAAGATCCACGATGTCCGTGCGAGCCAGTAAGTCATTGATAAATACCCGTGGAATACGTCCAGCCATAAGCCCCGCTTGTTCTGCCTATAAAATGATTCAGCTCATAAACGAGAACAAGCCGCGCATTCCTTTCGGAAAGCACGGCCTCTTATAATGACTCTGTCTGCGTGTCTATCTGCGTGTACTACGCGCGGCGGAGGCGAGCCTCCGGAAGAAATTAGTACAGACGAGTGCGGCGTGCGTTTTCGCGAGCCAGTTTCTTCGCGTGGCGTTTCACTGCTGAAGCTTTAGCGCGCTTACGTTCGGTCGTTGGTTTTTCGTAAAACTCACGACGACGAACTTCAGCCAGAACGCCTGCTTTCTCACAAGAACGCTTGAAGCGACGTAATGCTACGTCGAATGGCTCGTTTTCACGTACTTTAATTACCGGCATGTAACTCTCACCTCGATAAATTCGGTTTTTGCGGCTGGCGTCGGTGCCAGCTAATTTCAAAATGGTGCGGAATATTACTCCAACATAAGCTGCGTTGTAAAGCACCATAAGCAAATGACACCAACAGAAGCGCCTGTGCGGCTGCCGGCTTTTTTCAGGGGGCTGATTATACATCAATCAATTTGCCGCCGGGGGAATATTTTACCTTTTCTGGCGGTTTAGTGAGCGGTTAGCCGTCAAAATAGCCGCAGGCGAAGGGGGGGTTATGCTAAACTGCGCGCCGCGACAAAGAGGTAAACAATTGATGCGTGTACTGGGAATTGAAACATCCTGCGATGAAACCGGCATCGCGATTTATGATGATATCAGCGGTCTGCTGGCTAACCAGCTGTATAGTCAGGTAAAACTGCATGCGGATTACGGCGGCGTGGTGCCTGAACTGGCATCGCGCGATCATGTGCGTAAAACCGTGCCGCTGATTCAGGCGGCATTAAAAGAGGCCGGGCTGACGGCGCAGGATATTGATGGCGTCGCCTATACCGCAGGACCTGGCCTGGTTGGCGCGCTGCTGGTGGGAGCCACTATTGGTCGCTCACTGGCTTTTGCCTGGGATGTGCCAGCGGTACCGGTACACCATATGGAAGGCCATCTGCTGGCGCCGATGCTGGAAGATAATCCACCGGCGTTCCCGTTTGTGGCGCTGCTGGTCTCTGGTGGTCATACCCAGCTGATTAGCGTCACCGGTATCGGTGAATACCGCTTACTTGGCGAATCGATTGACGATGCCGCCGGTGAGGCCTTTGATAAAACCGCCAAACTGTTAGGGCTGGATTATCCGGGGGGACCGATGCTGTCGAAAATGGCGCAGCAGGGGCAGGCGGGACGGTTTACCTTTCCACGGCCGATGACCGACCGTCCGGGGATGGATTTCAGCTTCTCCGGTCTGAAAACCTTTGCGGCTAACACCATTCGTGAAAATAGCGCTGATCAGCAGACACATGCCGATATTGCACGTGCCTTCGAAGATGCGGTGGTTGATACGCTGGCGATTAAATGCAAGCGTGCACTGGAGCACACGGGGTATCAGCGTCTGGTGATTGCTGGCGGCGTCAGCGCCAACCGGACTTTGCGCAGCAAGCTGGCGGAGATGATGCAGACGCGTGGCGGCGAGGTATTTTATGCGCGCCCGGCGTTTTGTACCGATAACGGCGCCATGATTGCTTATGCCGGAATGGTTCGCCTGAAAGGCGGCACCCGTGGTGATCTCAGTGTTAGCGTGCGGCCGCGCTGGCCGCTGGCCGAGTTGCCCGCCATCGCCGGTTAACCTGCAGGCAAAAAAATCCGCATTATGCGGATTTTTTGTTTTTACGTTTTTTCTTCCAGATTCGGTTTTCCTGCCCGCGCCACAGGCGCTGAATATTGTCGTGATGACGCAACAATATCAGGCAGGAGAGCATCGCCACCGGAAAGGTGAACTGCGGTTTAAACCACCAGACGTAAAACGGCGCAATCAGCGCGCTGACAATCGCGCCAAGCGAGGAGTAACCGCTGAGCAGTACGGTAAGTAGCCAGGTGCCGGTCATCAGGCCGGTTAAATCCCAGCCGATCGGCGCAATTGCCCCGAGGGCAGTTGCCACCCCTTTACCGCCTTTAAAACGGAAGAATACCGGATAGATATGGCCGAGGCAGGCAGCGATGCCGGTCAGTCCCAGCCAGACCGGTGAGACGCCGAGAAAGTAAGCCAGCCAAACCGGCAACATTCCCTTCAGTACATCAAACACCAGTACGGTTGCGGCTGCGCCTTTGCCACCGATGCGCAGTACATTGGTGGCGCCGGGATTACCGGAACCGCTTTGGCGCGGATCGGGCAGACCTGCGAGACGGCACACCAGGATCGCGCTGGAAATGGAGCCGCAAAGATACGCGAAAATGATCATACCAGGCGCGATTGCACTCATAACAACGTTCCGTTCCGTAAAGGTCGTTTTATTCTCATCATCTGTGGATAATACGCATAAACCGCCGGAAGTGGTATCCGGCTAACGCAAAAACAGAGAGCGTCATCATGGATATCGTATTTATTGAGCAACTTACCGTGGTCACCACCATTGGAGTTTATGACTGGGAACAGACCATTCAGCAGAAGTTAGTGTTCGATGTCGAAATGGCATGGGATAACCGTAAAGCAGCGGCCAGCGATGACGTGAACGACTGTCTGAGCTATGCCGATGTGTCAGAGGCGATTATTTCACATGTTGCTAACGGCAAGTTTGCGCTGGTAGAACGTGTGGCTGAAGAAGTGGCTTCATTACTGTTGTCACGTTTCGCTACCCCCTGGGTGCGGATAAAAGTCAGCAAACCCGGAGCGGTGGCGCAGGCGGCGCAGGTGGGGGTTTTAATTGAGCGCGGGACTAATCTGAAATAAACCCAATGTGATTGCCATCACAATGAAACCAAACCACATTATGTTGTGTCAAAAGCCGGCTTACAAACGTGGTTGGCGTATTTTTCTGGCGGTAGCCCATGTAGCGACCGCCTTTTTAATGGTTTAAAAATTTAGGGTAGAGGGCATTTGATGGCAGATATTCATCAGCTTTGGGTGGCGGCAATCCTCGGGATTGTTGAGGGGCTTACTGAGTTTCTTCCAGTATCATCCACCGGTCATATGATCATTGTCGGCCATCTGTTGGGTTTTGAAGGTCAGAAAGCTGAGACCTTTGAGGTGGTGATTCAGCTGGGTTCCATTCTGGCGGTGGTCGTGATGTTCTGGCGCCGACTGTTTGGCCTGATTGGTATTCACTTCGGTGAAGTGAAGCATGAAGGCAGCGGTAGCGGTCATCTGACGCTGATTCACATTTTGTTGGGGATGGTTCCGGCCGTAGTGATTGGCCTGGTCCTGCATGATCAAATCAAATCGCTGTTTAACCCAGTCAACGTGATGTATGCGCTGGTGGTCGGCGGTGTGCTGCTGCTGGCGGCCGAATTCCTCAAGCCAAAGAAGCCGAAGGCGGAAGGGATTGATGATATTACTTATCGTCAGGCCTTTATTATCGGCTGCTTCCAGTGTCTGGCGTTATGGCCGGGCTTCTCGCGTTCCGGTGCCACTATCTCCGGCGGGATGCTGATGGGCGTCAGTCGTTATGCCGCGTCAGAGTTCTCTTTTATGCTGGCTGTGCCGATGATGATGGGCGCCACGGTTCTGGACCTGTATAAGAGCAGGGGCTTCCTGAGCCTGGCCGACTTCCCGATGTTTGCCGTCGGTTTTGTCACCGCCTTTATCGTGGCGCTGATTGCGATTAAAACCTTCCTGCATATTATCAAACGTATTTCGTTTGTGCCTTTTGCCATCTACCGCTTTATTATCGCGGCAGTGGTTTATATGCTGTTTGTCTGAGTGAGTTTGCCGGGGCCGGCATCGCGCTGGCCCCTATATTGCCTGCCACGCCTCTAACGCCGCAACTCTTCGGCGCGTTAATTCTTCTCGTACCGCCGGCCCGGTAAACCCTGCCGCGACTACTGCTTTCGTCGGGACACTTAATGCTACCTGAAACGCTGCCCGCAGGTAGTCACCCTGTGGATAAGGGTTGTTCTCAAAACCGCTACGTCCACGCGCATCGGCTTCACTGGTGATGGCAATCTGCTCGACGCGATGCGGCTTGCGCCAGGCATCAATACGGTCAAATAGCTGGATTAGCGTTTCCGCCTGATGGCGCTGCACGCCATGCACCAGGTCGTGGAACTCGGCGACCAGCATTGCCAGATCGCGCGCGCTATTGGGGACTCTTAATCGCTGGCATAACCCGACAACCAGCGGGACGCCGGCAGGGCCATGTCCATGATGGCTGGGCCATTTCTCCCGTGGCGTGAGCGCCTTGCCGACATCATGGCACAGGGTGGCAAAGCGGATATCAACTTCCGGGCTGAGCCTGGCGGCGATCGCCAGCGTCATCAGCGTATGCACGCCGGTATCGATCTCCGGATGCCACTTCGCCGGTGCCGGTACGCCATACAGATTATCGATTTCCGGGAAAAGTACCGCCAGCGCCTGGCAGTCGCGCAATACCTGGAAATAGACTTGCGGATTGGGCGACTGCAGGGCATTTTCCGTCTCTTTCCATACCCGTTCCGCGGTTAACTCGGCCAGCTCGCCGCTTGTGGCCATCTGTTGCATTAACGCCATTGTTTCATCGGCAATGCGAAAACCGAGATGGGCAAAACGCGCGGCAAAACGCGCCACGCGCAGCACGCGCAGCGGATCTTCATTAAATGCCGCAGAGACATGGCGCAGCAGGCGCCGTTGGATATCCTCGCGGCCACCGTAAGGATCGATATATTCGCCATGCTCGTCACGCGCAATCGCGTTAATCGTCAGATCGCGACGCATTAAATCTTGTTCAAGGGTGACATCAGCGGCAAAGTCAGTGACAAAGCCGGTGTAGCCTTTGCCTGACTTACGTTCAGTACGCGCCAGCGCATACTCTTCACGGCTTGCCGGATGCAAAAAGACCGGGAAATCACGGCCCACCTGCTGATAACCCTGATCCAGCATGGTCTGCGGGGTGGCGCCGACCACTACCCAGTCTTTGTCTTTGATCGGCAGCTTAAGCAGTCCATCGCGTACTGCGCCACCGACAAGGTAAGTTTTCACTAACAGCTCTCCAGAACGCTTTGGTCGCGAAATTCGGGGAATGAAAATCAATTAGCGTAATTGTCGCACAAAGGAGGGGAAATGCGGGCACGAAAAAAGCATTGCCATGCGGGCGGCATAAATGCTGTGACCACCGGTAGGGTAACGCATTGATACGGGCAGCATAAATGCCGCCCGTACCACGGGGGCAAACCATCAATTCATCCAGCGATCGCTCTTCTTGCGGCGCGGGATCATATGCGGCAGCAACAGGCCCAGCAGCAGGCCAACGCCCGCGACGCCACCACCATACATAAACCACTGCATAATAATGGTGCGTTGTTTATCATCCAGCTGCACATTGGCGGCATTCACTTTCTTCTGCGCTACCACCAATTGATTTTTCAGCTTCTGATTCTCATCTTTCAGCCCGTTGATCACGCTATCGCTGCCGGTGACTTTCTTCTGCATATCGGCAGTGCGTTGATTCCAGCTGCTATCAATATTAGCCAGCTTATCGGTCAGATCTTTCACCTGTTTTTCTAACTCCGGCACCCGGGTGCGCAGGCTTGGCTGCGCACTCAGTTGCGCCAGAGGGATCCAGGTGGTGCGGCCATTGGCATCGCGAATCTGACCATATTTAGTATTGTCGTTAGTCTGCAGCAGCGTGACTTCTTCACCTGCATTCACACTACCTATCAGCCGATAGTCGTCACCTGGACCACTGCGAACCCAGGTGGAGAGTTCGTCAGAAATATAACGTTTCTCTTCAGCGTGAGCAGAAAGTGCGATGGTAAAAGTGAGTAAAGTCAGGCCAATAAGCTGTGATTTCTTCATTAAATCTCTTTTTTGCATAATGTCCGGGAAAGTAAAGGCACAGTCTGGAGAGGCTCTGCAAAAATCTGAATGAGAACTTTCCTGGTCTCAGAGAGGTGCAGATACGCTCGCGAAAATGTAAGAAAGCCGAGACAGCGGCGGTTTTTCTGCATTACTCTTCACTCTTAACTATCTGCTTAATCTCATCTGCCTGTGCCGGTGAGTCTTTGAATAAGAAATTATGACCATCGAAATCGAACTAAAGTTCATTGTGTTGCCCGAAGCGGCGACAAAACTTGCCACTCAGCTGGCTGGCTGGCCGCATCAGCACACCCCTGCGCTGGCGCTGACCAACATCTATTTCGAAACCGCAGACAACCAGTTACGTCGCTGGGATATGGGGCTGCGCATCCGTGGATGTGGCGAACGCTATGAAATGACGTTAAAAACCGCCGGACAAAGCATTGGCGGCCTGCATCAGCGACCGGAATATAATATCGACCTGGCGCAGCCGGAACTTAATCTCCAGTTGCTGCCGGCCGATGTCTGGCCTGCCGGTTGCGATGTCGCCGCGCTGCAGCAGCAGCTTAGCGCGCTGTTCAGCACCCATTTTCAGCGTGAGAAATGGCTGGTGAGCTATCACAACAGTGAAATCGAAGTGGCGTTTGACCAGGGCGAAATCACGGCAGCTGAGCTAAGCGAGCCTCTCTATGAAATCGAGCTGGAACTGAAAAGCGGCGAACGCAATGACCTGCTGGCGTTTGCTGCTGAACTGGCCAAAATGGGCGGTTTGCGCCTTGGCAGCCTGAGCAAAGCCGCGCGCGGTTATGCTCTGGCGCAGGGAAAACCGCAGCAGGCGTTACGTCCGGTGCCGGTAATGCACGTAAAGCCGAAAGCCACGGTAGAAGAGGGGATGCGTGCGGCCTTTATGCTGGCACTGAGCCAGTGGCAGTACCACGAAGAGCTGTGGTTGCACGGCCATTCTGCGGCGCAAGCAGCGGTACAGGAAGCGCTGGAAACGCTGCGCCAGGCATTTTCGTTGTTTGGCACGCTGGTACCGCGCAAGGCCAGCAGCGAATTGCGTCAGAACCTTACCGCGCTGGAAGAGGCGCTGATGGATGCGTCTGCCGATGCGCAACACCTCTGTTACAGCACTCTCTGGTTGGATACCCAGTTAGCGCTTACTAACTGGCTGGCAACGGAGCGCTGGCGCCTGTTTATTGATGCCAAAGCGGATGCCAGATTGCAGGGTTCCTTTAAACGTTTTGCCGACATTATGCTGGGACGTATTGCCGCCGATCTGAAAGAGACGTTTGCCCATGTCCACCATTCCGGTGAGTATCAGGATAAGGCGACCCGTCTGGCACGTCAGTTGTTAGCGGTGCATCTGTTAGCCGGTGCTTACAATAGCACGGCGGTAAATGCATGGATTGGCAGCTGGCAGCAGTTGCTGCAGGCGATCCGCGATGGCCAGGAGAGCTGGCTGGACGCCCATTGTCGTCAGGCGCTGAAGCAACCGGCATTCTGGATGAATGGCAGCGTAAAAGAGCGTCCGGCAAGCGAATAACCCCGCACTGCCACCGGTAGCGTGGCTGATATTGACGAAACAGGTTTCAGGGAGAGTTTATGTTGCCATTGTTATCACAACCGTTGCCCGCGTTGTTGCTGGATCAAGCCGCTAAATGCTGTGAACGCCTGGCTTTGCCGCTCACGGAAGTTAGCACGCAGCAACAGGCGGTGCTGGCGTTCAGTGATTTCATCAGCGAAAACCTGGCGATGCATCCGCAATGGTGGCTGCAGTTGCAGCAGTCAGCCCCGGAGCCGGGTGAGTGGCAACACTATGCGCAGTGGCTGGATGTGCAACTGGCGGCAGTGAGCGATGAAACTACCCTGATGCGTGAGCTGCGGCTGTTTCGTCGTCATATGCTGGTGCGCATTGCCTGGATGCAGACGCTGGCGATTAGCACCACCGAACAATCATTGCAGCAGCTAAGCGTGCTGGCTGAGACCCTGATTATCACCGCGCGCGACTGGTTGTATCAGGCCTGCTGTCGCGATTTTGGCACCCCGTGCAATGCACAGGGCGAACCACAGCCCCTGCTGATTTTAGGCATGGGCAAACTCGGCGGCGGCGAGCTGAATTTCTCCTCCGATATCGACCTGATCTTCTCTTATCCGGAAAATGGCAGTACACGCGGCGGCCGGCGTGAACTGGACAATGCGCAGTTCTTTACCCGCCTCGGCCAGCGGCTGATTAAAGTCCTCGATCAACCCACCGTTGATGGTTTTGTCTACCGGGTGGATATGCGTTTACGGCCGTTTGGCGACAGCGGTCCGCTGGTGCTGAGCTTTGCGGCGCTGGAGGATTATTATCAGGAGCAGGGGCGCGACTGGGAGCGCTATGCGATGGTAAAAGCGCGCCTGATGGGGGGGGCTGATGACCGCTGGAGCCAGGAACTGCACCAGATGCTGCGCCCGTTTGTCTTTCGCCGTTATATCGATTTCAGCGTGATTCAGTCGCTGCGCAATATGAAAAGCATGATTGCGCGCGAGGTGCGTCGGCGCGGCCTGACCGACAATATTAAGCTGGGTGCCGGCGGTATCCGCGAAACCGAATTTATCGTTCAGGTGTTTCAACTGATCCGCGGTGGACGTGAGCGCTCGCTACAGCTGCGTTCCTTGCTGCCAACGCTACAGTCGATTGGCGCATTGAATCTGTTATCGGCGTCGCAGCTGAGTCAGCTGCATAATGGCTACCTGTTTTTACGCCGGCTGGAGAACCTGTTGCAAAGTATCGCCGATGAGCAGACCCAGACCTTGCCGGTTGATGAGCTGAACCGTGCACGTCTGGCATGGGCGATGGGATATGCTGACTGGCAGGCGTTGCATGCCGAACTGGATCGCCATATGGCGGCAGTTCGGGCGATTTTTGATGAGTTAATTGGCGATGACACGCCGGACATTGATGAGCAGCAGGACGCCGCCGACTACGGCGTATTATGGCAGGACACGCTGGATGAAGCTGAACTGGCGCCGCTGGTGCCGCATCTGGATGATATTGGCCGACACAGTCTGCTGCGGGAAATTAACGATTTTCGTCATGATGTTGATAAGCGTACTATCGGGCCGCGCGGACGTCAGGCGCTGGACCAGCTGATGCCACGCTTGCTGAGTGAGGTCTGCCCGCGCGATGATGCGGCGATTACCCTCAGCCGTTTAACTCCGTTGTTGCTCGGCGTGGTGACCCGCAGTACCTATCTGGAACTGCTGACGGAATTCCACGGTGCGCTGAAACATTTGATCCGCCTGTGCGCCGCCTCGCCAATGCTGGCCAGCCAGCTGGCGCGCCATCCGCTGTTGCTTGACGAACTGCTGGATCCGGCCACCCTCTATCAGCCCACCGCTACTGACGCCTATCGTGATGAGTTGCGCCAGTATCTGCTGCGTATTCCCGAGGATGATGAGGAGCAGCAGCTGGAAGCACTGCGCCAGTTTAAACAGGCACAGCATCTGCGTATCGCGGCGGCGGATATCGCCGAAACCCTGCCGGTGATGAAAGTCAGCGATCATCTGACCTGGCTGGCCGAGGCAATTATCGAATCGGTGGTGCAGCAGGCGTGGAACCTGATGGTACAACGTTATGGCCTGCCTTCGCACCTGACGCACGAAGGTGAACGCGGCTTTGCGGTGGTTGGGTATGGCAAGCTGGGCGGTTGGGAGCTGGGATACAGTTCCGATCTGGATTTGGTGTTTCTGCACGACTGCCCGGTTGATGCTGTCACCGTCGGTGAGCGCAGCATTGATGGCCGGCAGTTTTATCTGCGTCTGGCGCAGCGGGTGATGCATCTGTTTAGCACTCGTACCTCTTCCGGTATTTTATATGAGGTAGATGCCCGTCTGCGCCCGTCCGGCGCCGCCGGCATGCTGGTCAGCACCTTCGACGCCTTTGATGATTATCAGCGCAATGAGGCCTGGACCTGGGAACATCAGGCGCTGGTGCGGGCGCGTATTGTCTATGGCGAGGCGGATCTCAGCCGACGCTTTGATGATATCCGCCGCGGGATTCTCTGCCTGCCGCGCGATGCGCAACAGCTGAAAACCGAGGTGCGTGAAATGCGGGAAAAGATGCGCGCGCATCTTGGCAATAAGCATAAAGGGCGCTGGGATATCAAAGCCGATGCCGGTGGCATTACGGATATTGAATTCATTACGCAATATCTTGTCTTACGCTATGCTTCGGAACAGCCGAAGTTAACGCGCTGGTCAGATAATGTGCGCATCCTCGAGTTGCTGTCCAGTTACCACAAGATGGATGAGGCGGAAGCGAAAGCGCTGACTGCCGCTTATGTCACTTTGCGGGATGAGCTGCATCATCTGGCGTTACAGGCGCTGCCGGGGCATGTCGATGATGAGGCTTTCCCCGAAGCGCGCCAGCAGGTTACCGCCAGCTGGCAGCGTTGGTTTGAGAACCCGCAGGGATAGACCGTGTTTTTCGCAACTATGTTATTATCCCGCGCAATATTTTTCCGCAGTCTGGAGTGTCAGGAATGAAAGTAACACTGCCCGATTTTAGCCGTGCAGGCGTGCTGGTGGTTGGTGATGTGATGTTGGATCGTTACTGGTATGGCCCGACCAGCCGTATTTCACCGGAAGCGCCGGTGCCGGTAGTCAAAGTTGATAACGTGGAAGAGCGTCCGGGCGGCGCAGCTAACGTGGCAATGAACATTGCTTCGCTGGGAGCGGGATCGCGCCTGGTGGGGCTGACCGGAGTGGATGACGCGGCGCGCGCGCTGAGCGCTTCCCTGAGTAATGTCAATGTGCAGTGCGATTTTGTCGCGGTGCCGACCCATCCGACCATCACCAAATTACGTATCCTTTCACGTAATCAGCAGCTGATTCGCCTCGATTTCGAAGAGGGATTTGAAGGCGTGGATCCGCAACCGATCCATCAGCGCATTAGCGCGGCGTTACCGCATATTGGTGCGCTGGTGCTGTCTGATTATGCCAAAGGCGCGCTGGCCAGCGTTGAGGTGATGATCAAACTGGCGCGCGCGGCGAACGTGCCGGTGCTGGTGGATCCGAAAGGGACCGATTTTGCCCGTTACCGTGGCGCCACTCTGCTGACGCCGAACCTGTCAGAGTTTGAAGCGGTGGTGGGTAAGTGCCGGGATGAGGCGCAGATTGTCGAACGCGGTATGCAGCTGATTGCTGATTTTGAGCTGTCGGCGCTGCTGGTCACGCGTTCCGAGAATGGCATGACCCTGCTGCAACCGGGCAAACAACCGCTGCATTTGCCAACCCAGGCGCAGGAAGTGTTTGATGTTACCGGTGCCGGCGATACGGTGATTGGCGTACTGGCTGCTACCCTGGCGGCAGGTGATTCGCTGGAAGAGGCCTGTTTTATGGCCAATGCCGCTGCCGGTGTCGTCGTGGGTAAACTCGGTACTTCAACTGTCAGCACAGTGGAACTGGAAAATGCCATTCATGCCCGCCCGGAAACCGGCTTTGGGGTGATGGATGAAGTACAGCTGAAACATGCGGTTGAACAGGCGCGTAAACGCGGCGAAAAAGTGGTCATGACCAACGGTTGTTTCGACATTCTGCATGCCGGACACGTTTCTTATCTCGCCAATGCGCGCAAGCTGGGCGACCGTCTGATTGTCGCGGTAAACAGCGATGCATCAACCAAACGCCTGAAAGGGGAGAGTCGCCCGGTGAATCCGCTGATCAATCGTATGATCGTGCTGGGCGCGCTGGAAGCGGTGGACTGGGTGGTGCCTTTTGAAGAGGACACGCCGCAGCGTTTAATCGCTGAGGTATTGCCTGACCTGCTGGTAAAAGGCGGCGATTACAAGCCGGAAGATATCGCCGGCAGCAAAGAAGTATGGGCGAACGGCGGTGAAGTTCGCGTCCTGAACTTTGAAGATGGCATCTCGACCAGCAATATCATCAAAACCATTCGCGCAGCGAAAAGCTGAGCTTAGTGGGACGGGCCACGCCCGTCCCCTTCCACGTTTTACTGCGGATCTTCGGTCTTAATCACTTCTTTTGGCACAGTTTCGCTGGCGCGGCTTTCCAGCACCGCCAGGCGTTGCTCCAGTGCAGCCAGTTTTTCCCGCGTACGTAACAGCACCTGGGTCTGGACGTCAAACTCTTCCCGATTTACCAGATCCATGCGCGTCAGCTGTGCCTGTAGTACCTGACGAATTTTCTTTTCAACGTCGTCGCCAAACTCACGAATACCTTTCGGCATTGATTCATGAACCTGTCGGGCAAGTTGTTCAATTTTTTTCGGGTCAATCATGGCGGTTTCCTGGTCACAACAAGTATCTGCTAAGTGTAATGCCTGAACCGAAAAGGATAAACCTGAAAACAGCGATAGCTGTCTGTGCGGGCGGTATTAAACCCTTGCTTGCGGGGATGGCGGTGTTTGCGGGCTTGCTGCGCGGCGAATTATGCAGCGTATTCAGCAGCATTTTGCATAACAATTTGCCGTTTTTGTTCGTTGCTCTGATTTTTTATTGGCGCTATAGTGAGTGTGCTTATTCTCAGGGCGGGGCGAAATTCCCCACCGGCGGTAAATCAGCTTACGCTGAAAGCCCGCGAGCGCTTCAGGCCGCCAGGCCCGAAGGTCAGCAGACCCGGTGTAATTCCGGGGCCGACGGTTAGAGTCCGGATGGGAGAGAGTAACGACATTTGTCGGGCGAAAGCCCGGCACGCGTTATTTTTTGTCACAGCATGACACTCCTCAAGATCGCCCTGATTCTGGTAACCCATACATTTAATAAGGTTTATTTACCATGAATCAGACGCTACTTTCTGAATTTGGCACGCCGGAACAGCGTGTAGAACGTGCAATCGCAGCGCTGCGTGAAGGTCGCGGCATAATGGTCCTCGACGATGAAGATCGTGAAAACGAAGGTGATATGATCTTCGCTGCAGAAACCATGACGGTTGAACAAATGGCCCTAACCATTCGCTACGGCAGCGGGATTGTCTGTCTCTGCCTGACCGAAGAACGTCGCCAGCAGTTGGATCTGCCGATGATGGTGGAAAACAACACCAGCGCTTACGGCACCGGCTTTACCGTCACCATTGAGGCGGCAAAAGGCGTGACCACCGGCGTCTCGGCTGCAGACCGCCTGACCACCATTAAGACCGCTATCGCCGATAATGCCCGGCCTTCCGACTTAAACCGTCCGGGCCACGTATTCCCGTTGCGCGCCCATCCTGGCGGCGTGCTGTCACGTGGTGGTCATACCGAAGCGACCATTGATCTGGTGACGCTGGCAGGATTTAAACCGGCCGGTGTGTTGTGCGAACTGACCAATGATGATGGTTCAATGGCACATGCGCCGGAAGTGGTGGCATTTGCGAAGCAGCAAAATATGCATGTCGTCACTATCGAAGATCTGGTGGCTTATCGCCGCAACCGTTAAGCGCGGGCAGAACGACGTTAGCAGGCCGGTGCGGGTAATCGCAGCGGCCTTTTTTCTGGCCAGGATAAACTTCAGCCATCTCTGTGACGCAGGATATATCAAATTTATTGAATATCTTCGTCATCGTTATCCGGGTTCATCTGCCAGGCAAAGAGCGTAATGTAACTGACATCAACCATAACACTCTTTCCGGGGATGAAGATGAGTCAAACACGTATGCCGGCTCTTTTCCTGGGTCACGGCAGCCCAATGAACGTGCTGGAAGAAAATATCTATACCGAAAGCTGGCGCAAACTGGGTGAGACCCTGCCGCGCCCAAAAGCGATTGTCGCGGTTTCTGCCCACTGGTATACCCGTGGCACAGCGGTGACGGCAATGGAAAAGCCGCGCACCATTCATGATTTTGGTGGCTTTCCACAGGCACTGTTTGATACGCATTATCCTGCCCCCGGGTCGCCGGCATTAGCGCGGCAGATTGCGGAACTGCTGTCACCGGTTGATGTGCATCTCGACCAGGAGTGGGGTTTCGATCACGGCTCATGGGGCGTGCTAATCAAAATGTACCCGCAAGCGGATATTCCGTTGGTACAGCTGAGCGTTGATGGCACTAAACCTGCCGCGTATCATTTTGAGCTGGGCCGCAAACTGGCCGCATTGCGTGAACAAGGGGTGATGATTGTCGCCAGCGGCAATGTGGTGCATAACCTGCGTATGGTGAAATGGCAGGGGGCGGCGGATGCGTATCCATGGGCGGAATCATTTAATCAGTATGTGCGTGACAATCTGAGCTGGCAGGGGCCGACAGAACAGCACCCGCTGGTGAACTTTATGAACCACGAAGGGGCTGCCTTATCGAATCCGACACCGGAACACTATCTGCCACTGCTGTACGTGTTAGGTGCCAGAGCGCAGGATGAGGCGGTATCAATCCCGGTCGATGGGATTGAGATGGCATCATTAAGTATGTTGTCCGTGCAGGTCGGTTAAAACGAGCCGCAGGGAGTCATTAATGGCTCCCTTTGTCTGATGCAGATCTATTCCACAAATGCATGTGGATAGAAGCGTGACAGATCCTGAGTGATCAGCGCACGATCCTCACGCAAACCAATCCCTGCAGGTTGATCGTCAATCAGCCAACTGCCAATCAGTGTATAACTGTCACCAAACTTCGGTAACGGGTGGAACTGCTGCACAATCATCCCCTCTTCACCGTAAGGCCCGTCGACACGCGCAATTTCCTGGCCATTTTCGACAATGCGAATATTAGCGCCTTCGCGGGAAAACAGCGGTTTCACCACGTATTTATCCATGGCCGGCACATTATCTTCGGCGAAGTAAGCAGGCAGCAGATTGGGGTGGTTCGGGAACATTTGCCACAGCAGCGGCAGCAGCGCTTTATTCGAGATAATACTTTTCCAGCCCGGCTCCAGCCAGCGTACGCCAGCATCTTCCAGTTTGGTTGAGAACATCTCGCGCAGCATAAACTCCCACGGATAGAGCTTAAACAGGTTACTAATCACCTGATCGTTAATATCGGTAAACTGCCCCTTTTCACCGAGACCAATTTCATCAATATAGAGAAATTCGACCGGCAGACCGGCTTCGGTGGCGCAATCCTGCAGATACTGAACGGTGCCGCGATCTTCATCGGTATCACGGCAGCAGGCAAAGTGCAGCCAGCTAAATCCGTGCTGCTGATGCAGTGCGGCGAAGCGTTCAATCAGCTTCTCCTGCAGGCTGTTAAACTGATCGCTGCCCACCGCAAGCTGGCCGGCCTTCAGCTGATCTTCCAGCCAGATCCACTGGAAAAACGCCGCTTCATACAGAGAGGTTGGCGTGTCGGCATTATTTTCCAGCAGTTTGGCATCACCCTGACCATCCCACGCCAGATCGAGGCGAGAATAGAGGGAGGGTTGCGACGTTTTCCATGAGTGGCGCACAAAATCCCAGGTGTGCTTCGGGATGCGGAATTTGGTCAACAGCTCTTCGCTGTTGACCACTTTATCCACCACCTGCAGACACATCTGATGCAGTTCACGGGTGGTATCTTCCAGATAATCGATTTGCGCCAGGGTAAACTGATAGTAAGCGTCTTCACACCAGTACGGCTCACCGTGCATGGTATGAAAACGGAAACCGTACTCTGTCGCTTTCTCGCGCCAGTCAGGCCGTTCGCTTATAGCAATACGCTTCATCAGGCTGATTAGCCTCCGTAAGTGCGGCTGGAGCCGGAAGCGGCGCCGCTGCTGCGCTGCATACTGGTTTGCTTCATCACCGTCTCACCGAAGCCACCGCGCGTTACCGTGCTGGTGGTGGCCGGTTTCGGCGCCAGTGCGGTTTTCGGTACCGTCATGGTGCGGCCTGGTGTCGCCGCGCCATAGTTACGACCGGCAGCATCGACAAAGTTGCCGTTGGCCGGACTGCCAGGCGCGCGTGAGGTAAACAGCGGTTGCGATGCGCCGCCACCCATCATCCGCCCCATCATATAACCCGCCATCAGCGGCATCCAGAAGCTACCGCTCTGCTGGGCTTCGGCATTGTTGGTGGTGCCGACACCCGCCTGTGCTGGCGCCTGCTGACACTGGCTTTCACCAAATTCAGCAACACAATCTTCGCGCGTGGCATATTTCGGCGCGGTTTTTTCCGCTTCCTTCAGCGCGCTGTTATAGGCAGTGGTGCACTGCGCACTCTGACCCGGATTCGCTTTCGAACAGTCATCCGCATTTTGATACATGGAGACGGTTTCGTCTGACTGCTCACAGCCCGCTAACATAAACACTGCAGTAACGGCCAGCGCAACTGGCGTTAAATGACGTGCGCTCCAACTCTTACGGAAGGAGGCATAATTAATTTGTTTAGTCCGTTTCATAACCATCTGTCCTGTGCCCAAAGGTAGGGCATAGAATAGGGTAAGAGTGGTGGAATTTGAAGCGATCAGGGCGGTCGGAACGGGGATCTTTACTTAGCTATACGTTTGATTGTGAAAGGGGCAGTGGATTACTGCCCCTGAAACTACTTACTGGCCGAATGGGTTGGCTGAAGAACGGGCAGAGGTGCGCTTCGCCGCCGGCGTTGCTGCTGTAGCCTGAGTCGACTTGCTGCCGTTATCGGCTGCGGCATCCTGCTGCGGATTTTCTGGCGCCACGCTGTCTGGCGTGGTGGAGATATCCTTCCCTAAACGGTTGTTCAGCGCGGTCAGATCCTGCTCATTCAGCGTACCGAGCGCAGATTTAATATTCAGCTCGTTAATCATGTAATTATAACGGGCATCAGACAGCTGCTGCTTGGCATTGTACAGCGTGGTCGTCGCATCCAGCACATCAACGATGGTACGCGTACCCACCTGATAACCCGCTTCCATCGCATCCAGTGAACTCTGAGCTGACACCACTGCCTGTTTGTAGGCATTGATGCTGCTGATAGAGGCGTTCACATTGTTAAATGATGAGCGCACGGTTTGCACCGTGGAGCGATGCGCGCTTTCCAGCTGTTCGCTGGCGCTGACAAAAGAATACTGCGCCTGCTTCACCTGTGAAGTGACCGATCCGCCACTGTACAGCGGCAGAGTAAAGCTCAGACCAACCTGGTTGCTACCGGTAATGCTGTCGGTAGTGGAGCTACTCTGGCCGGCACGACTACCGCCATATTTGTTGTTAGACAGGCCGGATGAGGCCGTCAAGTCCAGAGTTGGCATATGGCCGGTTTCGGCGGAGCGAATCTGCTCACGTGCCAGATCCTGTGACAGGCGCGCGGATAACAGGCTCAGGTTACGGCTTTCTGCCTCTTTCAGCAGGGCGTTCACCGGCTGCGGTCGCTCAGTTTTAAAGCTGTCGATATTCAGCGAAGCCAGTGACGGGTAGTAATTACCGGTCACCTGCCGCAGCGTTTCCACCGCATTATCCAGATTGTTACGGGCAGTGACCTCACTCGCCAGCACGCTGTCGTACTCGGAGCGGGCGTTCTGCACATCGGTGATCGCCACTAAACCAACGTTAAAACGTTGCGTGGTCTGATCCAACTGGCGGTAGATCGACTGTTTCTGCGCTTCAGTATAAGAGAGCGAGTCAATGGCGCGTAACACATTGAAATAGGCCGTCGCGGTGTTCAGCATCAGCGTCTGCTGCGCAGTCTGATAGGTGACATCCTGAATACCGGCAGTTTTTTCCTGCAACGTCAGCGCGCGCCATTTCGACATATCAAACAGCGTCTGGGTAAGCTGCAGCGTGCCGCTGGTGGTATTAGAGTGCACACCACTGCTGTCGCGATAGCCGTTGTTATAGGTATAATCTGCGCCTAAACCGAGTTGTGGTAACAGTGGGCTGCGCGCTTCATTAATTTTTTCGAATGCAGCATCTCGGTCAGCAGCCGAGCTACGAAGGTCAGGGTTAGTGATGCGTGCCTGCTGATAGATTTGCAACAGGTTCTCTGCCTGACTTGCAACGCTGAAGCCACCCAGGCTCAGGCCGATAAGTAATGGGAGCAGTTTCTTCATTTGCATTCCTTGTAGTGCAGCAATATTGCTATGGTAGCGCTGACATAAGTCAAAAAATAATCGCCGATTCTAGCAGAGTCTGCCGTGGGGATAAGTTGGCTGAACGTGCCATCTTTCCTTAATTTACGTAAATAATTCAGAAAGAACCATACTTCTGCAAGATTGAGATTTATCGACCTCAGTTTTGCTCCCGGATGACGAAGGAGGCGTGACGATGACCAGCGAAAAAAAATACCCTGTGACTTTCACAAAAAACGATGTAGAAATTATTGCACGTGACGCACTATACCGCGGTTTTTTTTCATTAGAACGTTATCGCTTCCGCCATCGTCTGTTTAATGGCGAAATGAGCGGCGTCGTGCAGCGCGAAATTTTAGAGCGTGGTCATGCTGCGGTGCTGCTACCCTATGATCCAATCCGTGATGAAGTGGTGTTGATCGAACAGATCCGCATCGCTGCCTTTGATACCAGCCCGACCCCCTGGCTGATGGAGATGGTGGCCGGTATTATAGAGCCGGGGGAAAGTGTTGAAGACGTGGCGCGGCGTGAAGCGGTCGAAGAAGCCGGCGTCATCGTCGGACGACTGAAGCCGGTACTAAACTATCTTGCCAGTCCCGGCGGCACCAGTGAGCGTTTATTCATCATGGTAGGCGAAGTGGATGCCAGCGCGGCAAAGGGATGCCACGGTCTGGAGGAAGAGAATGAGGATATTCTGGTCCATGTGGTAAGCCGTGAACAGGCCTATCAGTGGGTAGAAGAGGGTAAAATAGATAACGCGGCCTCTGTCATCGCCCTGCAATGGCTGGAGCTGCACCATAAGAAACTACGCGAAGAGTGGGATTCGAAATGACCAAGCGCTACATTCCTGATTTTCCCGAAATGATGCGCCTGTGCGAGACCAATTTCGCGCAGCTGCGTCGCTTACTGCCGCGCAACGATGAAGCGGGTGAAGCGGTGACTTATCAGGTCAAGAGCGCCAGCTATAGCATCACTATTCTGGAGTCAACGCGCTACACCACGCTGGTGGAAATTAAGCAAACCGTGCCGGCCGTAAGTTACTGGAGCCTGCCGTCAATGTCTGTCAGGCTTTATCATGACGCGATGGTTGCGGAAGTGTGTTCGACGCAGCAGATCTATCGCTTTAAAGCACGTTATGATTATCCCAATAAGAAGTTGCATCAACGTGACGAAAAGCATCAAATAAACCAGTTCCTTGCTGACTGGTTGCGCTACTGTTTAGCGCATGGCGCGATGGCTGTACCAGCCTGTTAACCGTGCGATAAAAAGCGATAATGGCGTGGAGACTAAGGATACTCTTTGGATAGCCTGTTAAAACTTCCTGTGTCGAGTGGGGACAAAATCAGGATTTTACAAATAACGGATACCCACCTTTTCGCAGGTAAAAATGAAACGCTGCTGGGTGTGAATACCTGGGCAAGTTATGACGCAGTGCTAAACGCTATTGAGGCGGAAGGGCGTTATTACGATTTGATCGTGGCGACTGGCGATTTAGCTCAGGATCATACGATCGAAGCCTATCAGCATTTCGCTGAGGGTATCTCGCGCCTGTCTGCTCCTTGTGTCTGGTTACCCGGCAATCATGATTTTCAGCCTGCCATGTTTAATACCCTGGCCGAGGCGGAAATCGCTGATGCCAAGCATGTGCTGTTGGGCGATCGCTGGCAGGTGGTGCTGCTGGATAGTCAGGTATTTGGCGTACCGCACGGGATGCTGAGCGACTATCAACTTGAGTGGCTGGAAAAAACACTCGCTTTGCAGCCACAGCGCCATACGCTGGTGTTATTGCATCATCATCCGCTGCCATCGGGTTGTAACTGGCTCGATCAACATAGTTTACGCAATTCCCATGCGCTGGATGCGGTGCTTCAGCACTACCCGCTGGCAAAAACGCTGCTGTGTGGTCATATCCACCAGGATCTTGACCTCGACTGGAATGGACGCCGCGTTCTGGCCTCACCATCGACCTGTGTTCAGTTCAAACCGCACTGTACCAATTTCGCCATTGACTCTGTGGCGCCGGGCTGGCGTGGATTGGATCTGTTTAACGATGGCCGGGTGGAAACGCAGGTACAACGTTTGCAAACGCAGGCGTTTAGTCCCGATCTCGATTCCGAAGGTTACTGAGCCATGGCCACGCTGCTCTATCTGCATGGTTTTAACAGCTCGCCGCGATCTGCGAAGGCGACCCAGTTCAGCCAATGGCTGGCGCAGCATGCGCCTGAGATTGAAATGCTGGTGCCGCAGCTGCCCGCTTTTCCCGATGAGGCGGCATTGCTGCTGGAAAAAGTGGTGATGGAGCGCGCCGGTGAACCGCTGGGCATCGTGGGGTCGTCATTGGGCGGCTACTATGCCACCTGGTTATCGCAATGCTTCCTGTTGCCGGCGGTGGTGGTGAACCCGGCGGTCAGGCCGTTCGAGCTGCTGGCCGACTACCTTGGCAACAACGAGAACCCATACACCGGCCAGCAATATGTGTTAGAGTCTTGCCACATTCACGATCTGAAAGTCATGCAAATTGACCCGCTGGAGTCGCCGGATCTTATCTGGCTACTGCAACAGACGGGCGATGAAGTGCTCGATTACCGTCAGGCCCTGGACTATTACAGCGCCTGCCGCCAGACGGTAGAAGAGGGCGGAAACCATGCCTTTATCGGATTCGAACGCCATTTCTCGCAGATCCTCGACTTTATTGGTTTGCATCACGCCTGAAGCGATTGCGAGAGCATGGCTAACCGTTTTTAAGCCACCAATCAGATTTATACGATGACTCAATCCAGCTATAACGCTGATTCCATTGAGGTACTCAGCGGCCTCGAACCCGTTCGCCGACGTCCGGGAATGTACACCGACACCTCGCGCCCGAACCATCTCGGCCAGGAAGTCATAGATAACAGCATCGATGAAGCGTTAGCAGGACATGCCAAACGTGTGGAAGTGATTCTGCATGCCGATCAGTCACTGGAAGTCATTGATGACGGTCGTGGTATGCCGGTGGATATCCACCCTGAAGAGGGCGTACCAGCCGTTGAGCTGATCATGTGTCGTCTGCATGCCGGTGGTAAATTTTCCAATAAGAACTATCAGTTCTCAGGCGGCCTGCATGGCGTCGGCATTTCTGTGGTCAACGCCCTGTCGAAGCGCGTGGAAGTCACGGTACGGCGTAATGGCGAAGTGTACGAAATGGCCTTTGAAAATGGCGATAAAGTGCAGGATCTTACGGTAACCGGCACTGTCGGTAAGCGTAACACCGGTACCCGCGTCCATTTCTGGCCGGATGTCTCTTTCTTTGATAGTCCACGTTTCTCGGTATCGCGCATGACGCATGTGCTGAAAGCCAAGGCGGTGCTCTGTCCGGGCGTGGAAATCCTGTTTAAAGATAAAGTTAACAACACCGAACAACGCTGGCTTTACGCCGATGGTCTGAATGACTATCTCGCCGAAGCGGTAAACGGTCTGCCGACACTACCGGAAAAACCGTTTATCGGTTCATTTTCCGGTGATGTCGAAGCGGTGGACTGGGCGTTGCTGTGGCTACCGGAAGGCGGTGAACTGCTGACGGAAAGTTACGTTAACCTGATACCGACCATGCAGGGCGGTACCCACGTTAATGGCTTACGCCAGGGGTTGCTGGATGCGATGCGTGAATTCTGCGAGTACCGCAATATCCTGCCGCGCGGCGTGAAGCTGTCGGCGGAAGATATCTGGGATCGCTGTGCTTACGTGCTATCGGTGAAAATGCAGGATCCGCAATTTGCCGGTCAGACTAAAGAGCGTCTCTCTTCACGTCAGTGTGCAGCCTTTGTTTCTGGGGTGGTGAAAGATGCCTTCAGTCTGTGGCTGAACCAGAATATTCAGATCGCCGAACAGCTGGCGGAACTGGCGATCTCCAGCGCCCAGCGCCGTATGCGTGCGGCGAAAAAGGTGGTGCGTAAAAAACTCACCAGTGGCCCGGCACTGCCCGGCAAGCTGGCGGACTGTAGTGCGCAGGATCTCAGCCGTACCGAACTGTTCCTGGTGGAAGGGGATTCCGCCGGCGGATCGGCGAAACAGGCGCGCGACCGCGAATATCAGGCGATCATGCCGCTGAAAGGTAAGATCCTTAACACCTGGGAGGTCTCTTCCGACGAGGTGTTAGCCTCGCAGGAAGTGCATGATATTTCGGTAGCGATCGGGATCGATCCGGATAGCGACGATCTGAGTCAGTTGCGTTACGGTAAAGTGTGCATCCTCGCGGATGCGGACTCCGATGGTCTGCATATTGCCACCCTGCTGTGCGCGCTGTTTGTGCGTCATTTCCGCTCGCTGGTAAAAGGTGGCCACGTCTATGTGGCGATGCCGCCGCTGTACCGTATCGACCTCGGCAAAGAGGTCTATTACGCCCTCGATGAAGAGGAGAAGGCGGGGATCCTTGAGCAACTGAAGCGCAAGAAAGGCAAGCCGGGCGTCCAGCGCTTTAAAGGTCTGGGTGAAATGAACCCACTGCAACTGCGTGAAACCACGCTGGATCCCAATACCCGCCGTCTGGTGCAGCTAACCATTGACGATGACAATGTGGAGCAGACCTTAGCGGTTATGGATATGCTGCTGGCCAAGAAGCGTTCGGAAGATCGCCGCAACTGGCTGCAGGAAAAAGGGGATACTGCGGAAATCGAAGTTTAACTGCGATTCTGACCACTATTTAGATAAACGCCTAATTCTGCGCTAAAATGCCGGGATTAGGCGTTATAACGATGTTGTTTATCACCCTTCCCCGAATCAAATATTCATTATCAACCACCGCATGCGCACGGGTTTTGCTGCCATCTGTATCTGCCCGCTGAGGACCCGCGCTCAGGCAGCATGCCACTGCAAACATGGCGTATGGCTTGCTATTGTTAAATCCATAGTTTAATAATGGTTATTCCCTTTGTTGCGGATTTATCACGGAGTGAAGATGAAAGTTTCGGCGCGTAATCAGCTGTCCGGCACAGTTTCGGCAATTGTCGAAGGTGCGGTTAATGATGAAGTTATTTTATCACTGGATACCGGTGAAAGCCTTGTAACCGTGGTGACGAAAAGTAGTGTGAAGACCCTCGGGCTGACGGTGGGTAAACACGCTATCGCGATTATCAAAGCCCCCTGGGTGGTGCTGGCAGCTCCGGATTGCGGACTGAACTTCTCAGCGCGTAATCAGTTTGTCGGTAAAATCGACGCGGTAAATCTCGGTGCGGTGAATTCCTCTGTGAGTCTCACTTCAGAGAAAGGGCTGGCGCTGACTGCGGTCGTCACTAACGACAGTGTCAGCGAGTTAAGCCTGAAAAAGGGCGATACCGTTCTGGCGCTGATTAAAGCTTCCAGCGTGATTTTAGCGACGCAAAAGTAAACCCGGTGCTGTTTAGCGACAGGCCACAACCCTGCATCGGGTGGTGGCCATCGATTACCAGTATGGCTTCCAGGGTTGTGTCATCCGCACTAATGCTTCGACGTAGAAATAGTCCCCCCAGCTGCAGCACTCATCCACCCCTTTATTGTCGGCCAGATGATATACCGAATGTTTTAGCAGGCCATTACCGGCATCACTGTGGCGGGCAAGGTAGTCTTTTGTCAGGGAAGACATAATGCGCATTGCCCATTGATGGTAGCTTTCACGATCGGGATCGGTAAGCGGCAAATGTTTAATCAGCTCCAGTAAACCACACACCGCAATCGCGGCAGAAGATGAATCGCGCAAGGCATCGGTTCCCAGCAACGAGAGGTCCCAGTGGCATACGGCATCGTCAGGCAGACGATTGAGAAAATAGTTTGCCAGCCGTTTCGATAACTCCACCATCTCCCGGTCACCGGTATAGATATAGCTAAGCAGGAAGCCATAGATTCCCCAGGCCTGACCCCGCGACCAGCAGGAGTCATCGGTATACCCTTGCTGCGTATTGCCATACTTAGGGGCGCCGGTTATCACATCCATATAATAGGTATGATAAGTTGAAGCATCACTGCGCACCAGGTAGCGGGCGGCATGGCGAACGTGTTGTTGCGCCGCATCAGCAAAGCGCGGATCGCCGGTTTGTTCGCTTGCCCAGTAAAGCAGGGGAAGATTCATATTACAGTCAATAATCATTCGTCCGGCCTGCTGCGGATCATTCAGATCTCCCCAGGCCTGAATAATATGAGCCTGTGCATGATAGCGTTCTAACAGCGCTTCTGCCGCCAGCAGAGAAAAACCACGCGCTTCCCTGTTAGCGGTCAGCCGCCATGCCGGCACACAGGAAAGGGTATACAGAAAGCCCAGATCGTGAGTATTGGTATCATGGCGACCGGCAATGCGCAGACCGAAAGAGCGCACATGTTTCTCAGCCATAATGCGGAATTTATCCTCCCCACTCATTTCCCAGGCCAGCCATAACTGACCGGTCCAGAAACTGGTCGTCCATTCAACATTCTCCGTCAATGGGTAATAACCATTGACGCAGGTTTCAGCCGGATATTTCTCTCCGAATTCAGTTAAATTACGACTAATCAGCTCAAGAACATGATTACGAGCGGAAGTTAACTCATCATGAATTTTATTACGATCAACAACTGGCGTTGTGACTTCACGTAATTGTTCTTTGTTGATATTATTTAACATACTTCGGCTTCTCCATAATTTAAAAATGATAATTAATGTTCAACTGGCTGCTGCCTGACCCCGGCGGCACTATTTTCTTCGGTTTGCGGATGCTTATTAGCGCCCGGGCGACGCTGACAGCTGGACAGCGTCACTGACGAGATCAGCGTAAATGTCAGTGCGGTGATCCCCATAATTATATAAGTTTTTTCGAAGCCAATACGGTCATACATATAACCGGCTGGTGATGACACCACCACATTTCCCAGATATAACATCGCCTGATAACCCAGTAAATACATGGTGGCATTAACTCGCTTGTCGAAATGTTCAACAATGTATTTAAATACTGAAACCAGCAACAGACAAATTTCCACACCGTACATTGGTTTAATTACGGAGATCAGCAGGTGGGAGTCGCACAGGCCGGAAATTATCAGACGGGTACTGACTATCAGACCAACCAGCAGCAGTCCTTTCTTGGCGCCGATATAATTAACAAACAACGGAACAAACATATACATGATAAATTCAATACCTGACTGCACGGTTCCAAGGTAACCGAAAATGGTATTGCCTTTATGAATATCATCAAAGAAAGTGACGAAATAGCGGGAGAACTGTTGTTCGGCGATAAACATCATCCAGCACACGCCCGCTACGTAAAGACAGAATGCCCAGAATTTTCTATTTTTGAGTAACTGATAAACATCAGTCAGCACAATTTTATCTTTTGCAATCACTTCACTGGCATGACTTGAGTGGACATTTACCTTCAGGCTCAGCAAAACCATTAGCATAACCACAGAAGTCACGCTGCCGAGGATAAAGTTATAGGCTGGCGACAGGTTGAACAGGATGCCGGAGAAAGACGAGGCTACCGCCCAGCCAAGGGATCCCCACATGCGTACCTGGCCAAACTCCATGCCATTAAGGCGGCTAAAGCGGTCAGTATAGGATTCACAGGCCGCCACACCGGCGTACCAGGCGAAACTGAGATAGATGGCGCCGACAATGATCCCCAGCATGGTATTGGAAAGCAGTAATGGCTGGTACACATAAATAAAGAATGGCGCCATTAATGCCGACATGAAAACCACAAAATAGAGTAAATATTTCTTCATGCCGATCTTATCCAGAATATAACCGTACACCGGTTTTAGCAGCACGGAGAAGATGCCGTTAACCGCAAAGACGGTACCGATAACAGATCCACTTAAGTTGGTTTTTTGCCCCAGCCAGATGGCGAGAAGACCGATACTGGCAGACCAGGTGAAAAAATAGAGGAAAATAAAGCTGCTTATTTTATAATATTCAGCTCTGTTACTGTCTGTGATATTTTTCATAGAGATCCCGATAAGGTATTTAATTTTGTTAAAGGGTCAGATGAGTATGGTAGTTTTCTTTTTGCTATCGGCAGAGATAACCGTAATCATGTTCTCTGTTAGTAATAACTGAGGCTTGTCCTGATAAACCTCAGCGGTTTTTCCTGTTGCCGCCACGGCGCAACACAGCCATTGTTTTCCGGTGGTTATCCTGCCATTCAATACCGGAATAATGGCACATTCAGCAAACATAATGCTGCTATTCGGCGGAGTAATAACCGACCCGGCAGAGCGTTGCTGGCCGACCGGCAGATCATAAATGACACTGGCGCCATTACTGGCATTGATCAGGCATCCTTTTCCCTGCCCGATTATTTTCGCCACTTCAGGCGCATTTATCAGTGCGAAACCGCCTTCAACGGATTTCAGCTCACGCTTGCTATCAATAAGATGGGCGCGAATATGCCATTCGCCGCAGGGAATTAACCAGCTGGCGATATGCACGTCATGCCATGGAGACCAGCGGGAGAAAATATAATCCTCAGCGACAATAACTTCGCTACATTCGCGACGGCCACGATAATAGTCATCATTTTCACAGAGTAATAAAGCAGAATCCGCTGCGGCATGTTTAATGCCGAAACGTCCCCGTTCGATAGTAAAGCCAAATAGAGAGGAGTAGGCAAAGCGCGTGTATTTTGCCTCAGTGTTGACGTAGTTGTTCAGTTCAAGTTGTCCGGAGGTCAGCATATAGACATGTTTTGAATCGTCGCTATGCACAATAATCTGAGACGCTTGGGGTATTACGCGCTTTTTGTCCGGCAGCGACAGTGGTTTTTCTTCCGCCAGCCAGAAGGGATGATCTTCCGCCAGCGCCAGGATAAGAAACACTTTCAATGCCCAGTAGGGTGAACCGGGGGAATTGTAGTCCTCACACATCGCCAGATTAGGATACGCATACCCTAAGGTAAGAATGCCGTCACGATCAAAAATCGGCTGGCGTAACCACCAGCGTAAATGTCGCAGGATAAGCCCTTTCAGCTCTCCCGGCGGTAAGATATCAACACCCGAAAATGCCACCGCGCACCAGAACGCAATCATCGCAAAGCGATAAGTCAGGCTGCGTCCAAAGGGAACCGAGGCGCCATCGGCAGCGGACATATAAATGAAGTCTGTGGCGAAGGCTTTTGCCCGCTCGCGCAGTATTGTGGCTCTTTCTGCGTCTTCACTGTCGCTCAGCGTGGCATATATCAAGCCATAGAAATGGAAAGCCATTGAAATATAATAATCTTTTGGCCGCCCCGCGCCATCAGAATACCAGCCATGGCCAAGATAATAGGCTTCCATTTGCGCGAAACGGCGTTCAATAACGTGCTTATCCCACGGGAATCCGGCGCGCCGGAACCCGAGTTGTACCATGATCGCAAAGTAGTTCCAGTTGCTGTCCGGCATTTCGGCAGCAGAGATTTGATTCAGCCAGTTAAAGATATTTTGCTGCTGCCGTTGGCTAAATTTATCAGTCAGTTTCTCCTGCAGCAGGGCCAGCCCCACGCCGTAGACGCCCATTTCCACCAGTCGCTGGTCATACGGCCCGCTATAACCCCAAAATCCGGCATGTTGCGGATCCGTTCCTTGCTTAATGGCCTCAATATATTTTTCACTGAACGGCACTTCTGCACCCGAACTCATCAGTGGAAACAGTCCCCACAGTACCCGGGATAACCCCTCCATTTTGGCTATCTCAGTGCCATAATGCGCGGCAGTTTCACCCAATGAGAAACCGGATGCTCCGGCAGGAAACTGTTTATCTACATCGCGCAACAGGGTGAGTAAGACTTCAATTACGCTGTTTCTGGAGGACAATATAATTGAGTTTTTATTTTTGCCGGCATGCATACAATGACCTCTAACGGTAAGATGGCCGGTCGCCGGGATAATGCCGGTTATTCAGGGTTTTTGCCTGAAAACCGGTTTTATGCGACCTTTTATGCATTAAAGGATAGGGAAATAGCCGATATCAGAAGTGTTATCTTCGTCACAATAAATGAATATTGATGGTTTGTGGATCTTTGAAATTTAAAATTATGGTTTATTCTCTGTTTTCTGATATGAAAAATTTAGAAACATTGCACAATGACTCACGATACTCAAGCTAAACCCGAACGGCTGGAGCTGATTTCGCTCAATAACAGTATCGTTTCGTTCAGTCGCCTCTATGCCAATACGGTGCGCTATCACCACTGGCACCAGTGTATTGAAATACTCTATGTTGAGCAGGGGCATGGGGTGGTGATTGTTGATAACAAACATTACACCATGCGTCCGGGACGGCTATTTATATTTCCGCCGTTTACCCTGCACAAAGTGATGGTGGAAGAGAGTGATCGTGATATATATCGCCGCACTATTATTCATGTTGATCACTATGCGATCCTCGGTATTCTGAAACACTTTCCGCTTAATCAAAACCGGTTGCGTAACTTTTCCAAAAAAGGCGGCGCGGCATTTGTTGCCGATGTCCGGCATATTCATGCCTACCTCGAAGTGATGTTTGACCTGTATAATAAAAACGATCTGAATACCGAAGGCGTTGCCTGTTTGTTGTTAAATTTATTCAGTGTCTTGCCGGAAGAGCAGCAGGAGAGCCCTGAAGAGAGCTATCGTCTCTCTACCCAGGTTTTGTTCTGGATAGAAGAAAACTACACCGGGAAGTTCAGTTTAGATAAGCTCGCCGCCGATATTAATAAGTCCAGAAGTTATATATCCCGACGATTTCAGTATGAAACTGGTGAGAAAATCCATGATTACATTACTATTTTTAGATTAAGAAAGGCATGTGAGCTGCTGTTGCATGAGTCATTGAGTATCAATGACATCGCAGCCAAAGTGGGTTTTTCCGATGTGACTTACTTTATCAGCTCCTTTAAAAAAGGCATTGGCGAGACCCCACTGCAGTACAGAAAACATCATAGCGCCCGTAAACAGTCCTGAGACGCCTCCTCCGCTGTCATCTCTGCCTGCAGCCTGGCGGTTATAAATGGCCAGGCAGCAGAAATTTTCCCTGAGCAATTTTTTTTAATTTTACCCATGATTTTATATTAAATGGGCAATGGTTTTAAATTTAATGGAAATTAGTTTTAAATCATTTGCAATTATGTGACTGACCCGTCATTTTGCCGGAATTGCATGCGGATATTCTTGCCGCAGACAGGCATTATTCCTGTTTTTTTAATGGTCCGGAGTAGTGCGAAAAATAAACGATAAATCACTGCGCATCAGGCGGGAAGAAATGGAAACAGTTGAAGAGAATCTGGCGGGAATAAGGTGTTCGGTTATCGGCCCCTGTTGTTCTGATTTTACGGTGGAATATGCTCTGCTGGTGAAAGATAAATTCTATGTGGCGTATTACGATGTTGAACACTGTATTACCGTGGCCAGTAAGTCAGACGATGATAGCCACTGGGAAATCAGCCATCCGCAGGGCGAGTGGCTGGCTGATAAAAACCGCTATATGCACCAGACCGAATTCGACAGCCATAACTATCTGACGCTGGCGATAGATAACCAGGGGCATCTGCATTTAGCGGGGAATATGCACAAGGATAAAATGGTCTGGTTTCGTTCCCAACGGCCCGGTGATATCCACTCTCTGATTCAGCAACCGATGACCGGAATGCGTGAGCAGAGCGCAACGTATCCGCTGTTTTTCAGTGGGCGTAAAGGTGAACTGCTATTTCGTTATCGTGATGGTGAAAGCGGCAACGGCGATGATATTTACAACCGCTGGAACGATGCGCAGCAGCGCTGGCTGCGCCTGCTGGAGCAACCCCTGCTCAGCGGCAATGGCTTACGTAACGCCTATGCCCGCCTGCCGGTATTTGGACCGGATGATCAGTGGCATATGATCTGGATGTGGCGCAATACGCCGCATTGTGAAACCAATCATCAACTCTGTTATGCCCGTAGCCCGGATTTGCTGCACTGGTATCGCCATGACGGATGCCGGTTAACCCTGCCGATCACCATTGATAGCGGCGATATTGTCGACCCGGCTCCGGTGGAACAGGGCCTGATCAATATGAGCCAGAGTCTGGGGTTTGACAGTAAAGGGCGGCCGCTGGTCACCTGGCACCGTTATGACGATGCCGGTTGTTCGCAGGCCTGGATTGCCCGCCCACAAGGCAAAAGCTGGCAGATCCGCCAGATCAGCGACTGGAATTTCCGCTGGGATTTTAAAGGGATGGGTTCAATCCCGCCGGATGTGATTATCTCCGCCGCCCGTGCAGAAGCCGGTCAGCTGGTGGTGACTTTCCAGCTGAAGGATGGCCGCAGCGGCGAATGGCGTCTGGATGAAGAGAACCTGACGCTGGACGCGATGCGTTTGTGCCCGGTCACGCCACTGCCGGCTGCACTTTACCAATGCCAGTCTGGTGTTCATCCGCAGGCTGAAGTGCAAATTATTGCTGAACTCTATCAGCAGCAGCCACGGCATTTCTTACGCTGGGAAGCCCTGCCGATCCAACGCGATCTTGCCTCGGGCCAGAATGTTATCCCCGGCCAGCTGTGCGTTATCAGCGTGGCATCATCCAACGACGACAAGGAATAGACCATGTCAACCTCCGCTACCAGCCGGTCAGCCTATGTCCGGATAAGCACGTGTTTATTTTTATATTATTTTTCCTGGTCAATCAGTTGGTCTTTTCTGGCTATCTGGTTGGGGGATAGTATCGGGTTTACCAGTACCCAGATCGGCTATACCTTATCGGTTAACGCCTTATTTGCCCTGATGATAAAACCGGTGTTTGGTTTTATTATGGACAAACTCGGCATTAATAAATCATTACTGATTGGCGTGGCGCTGGCATCGATATTCGCTGCGCCGTTCTTTATTTATGTGTATCAGACCTTATTGCAGACACATATGGTGCTGGGCGTTATTTGTGGCGGCTTATATCTGGGTACCGCCTACCTGGCCGGTGTGCTGGTGTTCGAATCCTATGCTGACCGCTACAGCCGCGCGTTTAACTTTGAATTTGGCCGGGTGCGGATGTGGGGATCGCTGGGCTGGGCCATCGCCTCGATTTTTTCCGGTAAGTTATTCAACATCAATCCGCATATTAATTTTACGATTACTTCGCTGGTTGCGGTGCTGGTGCTGCTGACATTATTCACGCTGAAAACACAGGGTGAGGGAATTAACTGGCAGGCGATCGACGAAGCCAAAAAAGAGAAAGTTAACGGAAAAGATGTTAAATCATTATTCCGGCATGCCAGTTTCTGGGTGTTGATGTTGTTCTACGGTGGGATTATCTGGATGATGCAGAGTGCCGAACAGCAGTTCCCACGCTACTTCGTTACCTTTTTCCCCACTCATCAGGACGGTAACTCAATGCTCGGCTATATGGGCTTTGTCCAGTCGGCCTGTGAGTTTGTATTGATGTTCACCATACCTTTCATGATCAACCGTATTGGCGCCCGTAATGGTTTACTGCTGGCGGGGTTTGTTATTGGTTTACGCCTGGTGGTATCCGGGCTGGCGACTCAGCCATGGATGATCATCATCATTAAGCCGTTCTATGGACTGGAGATGGCGCTGTTGCTGGTATCCATTTTTAAATTCCTCGCCATGTATTTTGATAAACGGCTGACCGGTACTATTTATATGGTGTTGGGGTGCTTTAATTATCTCGGTATCACCGCCATTAACCCGGTTGCCGGTTACTTTTATGATAAGCATGGTTTCGCCACCACCTATATCGTTATGGGCTGTATTGCCTGGTTGATCACACTGGTGGGGATAAAATTCCTCGGCAGACAGAGCAATACCCGCCATGGTATGCAGCTCACGGTGAATGAACTCAGGCAGGCTGCGGAGAAGAAATAATCTTTTTCAGCGGGTAGCGCCTCTCTCTGATACGACAAATGATAAAACATTTAAATAAATGTTATGTCCGTGGCCAGCTATGGTCTGAATAGCTGGCTCAATAAATAAAGTCAATTAAAAATAACATTAAATAACCTTCTAATACTAACAGGAAAAAATAATGCGCAGAGTTAAATTAGCGTTGGTGGTCTGTGGTGCATTTTATTCTGTCTCTTCATTTTCTGCCGGACCCTGGATTGAGCTTCGCGAAGCATTTAATACCGCTTCGGAACAGCATGAGTTAGTGGTGCGTGGCGCCTATAATTTTGCTAATGGCGCCGGGATAATGCTGACAAACTCCTATAGCGTCAATAAATATGACGAGTTCAAACATAGTTATAATGAGATGGAAGCCTGGTATCCGTTGTTTAAACCCACCACGGAATTCACCATTTCACCGGCCCTGATTCTGACCGACAATAGCAGTGGCTCTACTGTTTCACCGTATATGGATTTCAACTACAAGTTTACGCCGGATTTTAATGTTACTTTCCGCTATCGTTACAATAACAAGAACTATGAAACTTTAGATAATAATGCACAGTATGACAAAGACAGTACTCATCAATTTGTTATGTACTGGAACTTAAAAATCAACGATAGCTGGGCCTATACCTTTGAACCAGATTATTTTATTCATATCAACGATTACTCCAGTAAAAATGGCAAGGATCATAACTGGGAACTTAATAATAAGCTGACCTACACCATGACGGCAAACTGGAAGCCTTATGTTGAAGCTTCCTGGCTGGATCGCTGGAATAATTATAATCGCGAGCAATATCGTTTCCGCGTCGGCATTCGTTACTATTTCTGAATGTCAGCCTCCCGGCACGGAAGCCAGGGAGGCGCCAGAAAGAATCTTTCTGCGCGTATAAAGACATTGCAAAACATTACCGTGCAACAAAATTGTCATCTGGCGGTGCCAGACTCGACAACAGGCAAGGTAATGGTTTGATTATAAGGAAAAATAAATGAAAATTCGCTTAACGGTTATTGCAGTTGCGTTGCTGATTACCCAGCAGGTGCAGGCCAGTGCCGCCACGTTGCCACAAGCTGAAGCGCTGGCAAATAGCAGCTCGCCGGCGGCGGCCAGCCAGGCGTTTGCCGCGCTGGAAATGCAGGCGCTACAGGCGCAGCGTCATACTCTGCAGGGCGAGGCCGCAGCGCTGACGCGCGATCGGCTGGAAAAGGCCGCGCAAACAGATACTCAGGCTGACCGCAGCTGGCTGAAGGCCCGCGGTTATGATTTCCAGACTAAAGCCAGACAGCAGGCCGGTATTGAACTGCTTTCGGGCTTCAGTACGCTGCCGGATGCAGTACTTCAGGCCAACCGCGACACCGTGGCGGCCATCAACCTCAACGCCACCCAGGGCGTCCGCCATCAGGCGCTGGCCGATGCTGAAGGGATCTCGTATCTCTATTTTCTCGCTGACGCCATGGGACCTCGCCTTGGCAAGGCATTTCTCACTGCCTATGACAAAGGCGAGATCGGCAAAGCCGCTGCGCTGATTAAAGCCAGCGAAGTCAGTACCAGTGTGGCGAAAAAGCACTTTAACTATCCGCGTCCTTTCCTGGTTAGCGGCAATACCATTCATCTGGTAGCAGATGATGTGGTGATCAAAGATAATAAACCTTACACCGCCGACGGCGGCTCGTTCCCGAGCGGACACACCAATACGGGTTATACCGACGCGCTGCTGATGGCGGAGATGATCCCGGAGCGGTTTGACGCTCTGGTGGTACGTGGCGCGCGCTATGGCTACTCGCGTATTGTGCTGGGGGTGCATTACCCGCTCGATATCATCGGTTCCAGAATGGTGGTGCAGAGCAATCTCGCGCATTATCTTAACGATCCGCATTATCGCGCGTTGTTTAGCGAGGCCAGAGATCAGCTGCGTAGCGCACTGGAAAAAGAGTGCGGTACCTCGCTGGCCGAATGTGCGCAAACTGCAGGCAAAGACGATCCCTATCGCGACCCGGCGATGAAAGGGTTCTATCGCTTTACCATGAGTTACGGCCTGCCGCAGCAGCAGGGTAAAGCGCCACGCCTTGTAGTGCCGGAAGGGGCGGAAGTGCTGCTGGAAACCGCGCTGCCAAACCTCTCCGCCGCACAGCGCCGCGCGTTGATGGTGAATAGCGCGTTACCGGCAGGCTACCCGCTTTCCGGCAGCACGCCAGAGCAGGCATTCTGGCAGCGCGTCGATCTGTCGGCGGCTTTTGCGCTGGCAAAGCCTGCTGGCGCCCGGTAATAAGCACATTGATTTTCGCCAAAAATGTCAATTGATCGCGCAGAAAACATGTTAGGGTTAATGATGGTTTTTCGTTAAATCCACAGTTTAACCACTTCAACTTAGTCAGGGCGGCGAGCAGGTCGCCCTTATTGTTTCCGGTCTGCGGGATAGTCTGTGAAAATCACTCTTGAAGAACTACGCGCCTGGGTGGTAGTGGTCGATACCGGTTCGATTACTGCTGCTGCTGAACAGCTTAACCAGACCAGCTCCGGCATTAGCCGCGCGCTGAGCCGGCTGGAAAATAAGCTGCAAACCACCTTACTGCACCGCACCACGCGTCGGCTGGCGCTGAGCGAAGAGGGGCAGATCTTTCTGGAGCATGCGCGCCAGATCCTCACTTCGGTAGAAACCGCCGAAGAGCAAATCGCCCGGCGCCGTGAGATCCCTTCCGGACGGCTGCGGATTAATGCCGCGACACCGTTTATGCTGCATGTGATTGTACCGCTGGTGGCGGAGTTTTCCGCGCGCTATCCACTGATCCAGCTGGAACTGAATACCGATGACGTGGTGATCGACCTGCTGGAGCAGCAGACCGATATCGCCATTCGCATTGGTGAGCTGCGTGATTCGACAATCCATGCGCGCAATTTAGGCAGCAGTAAACTGCGTCTGCTGGCCAGCCCGGACTACCTGGCGAAATATGGTCAGCCAGCCAGCATCGCCGATCTGGCCAGTCACCGGCTGATCGGTTTTACCCAGTTGGATAAACATAATATCTGGCCGGTGTGGCGCAGCGAGGGGGAGTTTTTGCAGGTGAAACCGGATGTGTCGGCCTCCAGCGGTGAAACCATTCGTCAGCTGGCGGTGTATGGCCAGGGGATCGCGCGGTTATCTGACTTTGTCAGCCGGGAGGATCGTGAAAGTGGCCGGCTGTTGCCGGTGCTGGAACAGGAGACGCAGGAGATGCGCCATCCGATCAGTGCGGTGTACTATCGTAATAGCACGCTTTCCGCGCGCATCACCTGCTTTCTCGATTTCCTCAGCGAGCAGATCGCCAGTAAACCGCTATTGTGAGCGGGGCGGAGCGCTCTCCGCCCGGCGCGACGGTTACTTCGCCGCTTCCAGCACAAAAATCTTCACATCAACCACATCATCTTTAATGATGGCGCGATGAGCTTCCATATGGGGCATCTGCTGATGCTGCTCCAGATGACGCAGCGAATCCCAGTGTTCCAGCATAAAAATGGAATTGGGTGAGTGCTGTTTCCACGGTACCTGTGCTTTATGGTCGAGCAGCGCCTGATAACCGCCGCAACCCTCTTCTTCTAATACCGTCGGCGTTAAACGCGCAATCGCCGCCATGACGTCGTCACGGCGACCCGGTTTGACACAGATTTCAGCAATCACGGTCAGCATATGCATTATCCCTTATGATAATTTCAGTTAAGCAAAGACTTTGCTCAGGTGCTCACGATAGCGTTCGATGTCACGTGGAATGTCGGGCAGCTTGATCACATCGTTGCAAATAAAGGTCGGTAACGCTTCCATGCCAAGGAACTGATTCGCTTTATGGAAGTGCAGATACAGCCCATCAACGCCGACGCCTTCAAAGAACTGCTCCGGATCGGTAAACGCCTGTAGCGGTGCGTTCCAGGTCAGTGACAGCATATAGGTTTTACCCTGAATCAGACCACCGGAACCATATTTCTTCGCCGCATCGGAACGGGTACGGCCATCGCTGGCATACAGTTTACCGTGGCCTTCGGTGAAGACTTCATCAATATATTTTTTCAGGATCCAGGGTTCACCCATCCACCAGCCTGGCATCTGATAGATCACGGTATCTGCCGCGAGGTATTTGTCGACTTCTGCCGCGACATCATAGCCTTCATCCACCATGGTGATGGTTACCTGATGGCCGTTATCGCGCAGGAAACTGGCGGCAACGTTGGTCAGCGTATGGTTCAGTTCGCCTTTGGAATGGGCAAACTGTTTGCCCGCATCAATAATCAGAATCTTGCTCATGCGCTTTTTCTTCTCCAGTTCATGAATTTAAGCCAGTGTACGCGCGTGCGTGCGGGAAAAAAATGTGCGATAGATCACAACACTTTTGCTTCAGCAGCAACAATCCCGGTGGCTGGGATAGGATTTAGCCCTGATTAACCAGGAGAATGACAGCAATGACCAAAGCATGGGCAGTGGTATTAATGATGCTGGCGGGCAGTGCCAGCGCGCAGTCGCACCTTGACCGGGTAATGCAGAGTAAGACACTTAATGTCTGTACCACCGGTGATTACAAACCCTATACCTTCCTGCGCAGTGACGGCAGTTATGAAGGGATAGATATCGCTATGGCGCAGTCGCTGGCGGAAAGTCTTGGAGCCAGAGTCAACTGGGTCGCTACCACATGGAAAACCCTGACGCCGGATTTTCTCGCGAAGCAGTGTGATATTGCGCTGGGTGGCGTTTCCGTCACGCTGAAACGCCAGCAAACGGCGTGGTTCGCCATCCCGCTGGGGAGCGACGGAAAGATCCCGCTGGTGCGCTGCGCCGATAAAGCAAAATATCAGACCGTGGCGCAGCTGAATAAGCCGCAAGTGCGGCTGATCGAACCGGCGGGCGGCACCAATGAAGCCTTTGTTCACAGCCACTTACCTGACGGCAATCTGACGCTGTTCCATGATAATGTGACCATTTTCCAGCAACTGGTAGACAATAAAGCCGATGTGATGATCACCGATGCTTCGGAAGCGCTGTATCAGCAGAAACGCTATCCGCAGTTGTGCGCGCTCAATCCGGATAAGCCGATGCAGTACGGCGAGAAGGCTTATATGCTGCCGCGCGATGATATCAGCTGGAAACTGTATGTCGACCAGTGGCTGCATCTGAGTACCGCCACTGGCGAGTATCAAAATATTGTCGACCAGTGGCTGGCTCACTGATTAAGCATCCATTGATGCTGCCAGTTAACGACGCTATAGGTGAAAGCGCAGCGCCAGATTAAACGCCCGGCTGGCATCCACCACGATGGCATCCGGCTGTTCGCGGAACGGAATATCGCCGCGTAGCAGGCTGGCGCGGGTTTTGCTCAGTTCGCCGGTCTGCAGACTCAGTGCCGCCATGCGCGGCTCACCCTGATAGTCAGCCGGCAGCCCGCCAAAGCGGTTCTCCATATAGCTGGTGGCGGCAAAACGCACCGTCGCGACACCGGCCCGCAGCGTAAAAGCGCCATCAAGACCGGCGAGGATGCGATGGCTGCCAAACAACTGACAGTAGACTTGCACCACCCTGGCCGGATCCTGCGCCACAATCACAAACTCGCTGATATCGCTGACCCCATTAGGATGCTGTTGCCGGGCGGGCTGCCAGATTGCCTGCGGCGTCAGATGCTGACAGAAAAAACTACGTCCGTTGGCGACCAGCGCCGGACGTAGCGGCACGGTACGAAACTGTGCTTCCGGTTCGCTACTATCGTTCCGGGCCAGTGGCTGCCCGAACGAGGCCGGGGCATCGCCGTCCAGATCCTGACGTTGCAGATGCTGATATACTGCATCGGCATCGCCGGTTTTCCACGCCAGGCCGCTCAGACCGGGCGGATATGGCCACGGATGATCACCATCCGTCGCCATACTCAATAGTTCAAGATAAGTATGATTAAACACCGCCAGATGATGAGTGGCACCCGAGGTATCATAGCCGCGCGGCGTTAGCTGAAAACCCAACCGTCGGTAGAGCTCGCTCACGCTGGTCAGCTGGTCGGAAACATTAATCACCACATGATCCAGCTCGGGTGTGGGAGCCGGGATCGCCAGCGCAACTCTCCTTGTTTTCGCCATCAGGACGTCAGGCTTTCCGGTGGCGCGACCGCCTGCAGAGCGCGTGGCGCCAGCGCGGTAAAATAGTCTACCGCCGGAGCAATCAGTGCTTCTGCGGGATCAAATCCTGGGTGATGCAACCCAAACTGGCTGGCGCTGCCAATGCTGACAAAAGCGCCGGGGATCTGCTGCAAATAGAAAGCGAAATCCTCACCTCCCATTTGCAATGGCGCCACCTCGGTGCGATAGCCTGACTGCTCAGCCTGCTGCAGGGCAAAATCCGCCCATGCCGGTGTATTAACCAGCGCCGGTGGGCCTGGCTGCCAGTCAAGCTCAGCCTCTGCGCCAAAACCCTCAGCAATACCGCTGATAATCGCCTGAATACGCTGCGGGATCTGCTGGCGAATGGCATCATTGTGGGTGCGAACCGTCCCTTCCAGCTCGACACTTTGTGGCAGCACATTCCAGGTATTACCGGCAGTAAAACGCGTGATGCTGACTACTACCGACTCCAGTGAACTGAACACCCGGCTCGGTAATGCCTGTAATGCCAGCACGATCTGGCTGCCAATCACAATGCTGTCCACCCCTTCATGGGGACGGGCAGCGTGAGCGCCTTTGCCGCGCAGACGGATCACGAAGCGATCGACATTGGCGTAAAAGGCGCCGCCACGGGTTTTCAGCGTGCCGAGCGGTAGATCCGGCGCATTGTGCATGCCGAAAATCGCCTGCACACCTTTTAAGGCGCCGGCATCGATCAACTGCTGCGCGCCATTAAAGGTCTCTTCTGCGGGCTGAAACAGGATGCGTACCCGGCCCGGCAGGGATTTCTCCTGCTGGCGCAAACGATGCGCCACTCCCAGCATCACCGAGGTATGCACATCATGGCCGCAGGCATGCATCACGCCATTGTTTTGCGACTTCCATGGATGGCTGGTGGCTTCCTCAATCGGCAGCGCATCAATATCGGCGCGCAAGGCGATCAGCGCGTCACCGTGACCAATTTCCGCCACTACGCCCGTTCTGAGCGGCAACGGCAGCAGACGAATATCGGCCTGCTGTAGCCAGGCGGTAATGCGTTTCGTGGTATCGAACTCATGGTTCGACAGTTCAGGATGCTGATGCAGTTCGCGGCGCCAGCGCACCAGTTGTTCCGTGGAGATCTCCGCCATGCTTATCCTCAGAATTGTGAAAGGAAATGAGCCAGCTGCATATCATCGGCAATTGAGCGGTCAGAGATAAACCAAGGATTTACACTAAGCTTTTGCGAAAATATGCAATAGAGGTGCAGGGGGGCGCGCATCAGGCGTGATGTTTCTTATGCCGTTTTTAAATTCGTTAGCTCAGAATTGTTGTTTTACCAAATAAGCTAGCCACCCCACTATCAATGCCATTGATATCTGAAAGGGGATGGGTGGATGTTATATCGCCTGAGCAACCCGGGAGAAAGATGATGAGCGTAACTCTGGAAGCCCAACTGATCGCCTGGCGGCGCGAGCTGCATCAATATCCTGAACTGTCAAACCATGAATATGCTACCAGTGAGCGTATTCGCGGCTGGCTGGCAGACGCCGGGATTCGCCTCCCCGATTATCCGGTTAGCACCGGCGTTATTGCTGAAATCGGCAGCGGTGAACCGCTAATCGCGCTACGCGCCGATATAGACGCACTGCCGATCCATGAAGCCACCGGACTGGGCTATCGCTCACGCCATGAAGGGGTGATGCATGCCTGCGGTCACGATATGCACAGCGCGGTGATGCTGGGCGCGGCGCTGCTGTTGAAAGCGCAGGAAAGCCAGTTGCCCGGACGCGTCAGGCTGCTGTTTCAGCCGGGCGAAGAGAACTGTACCGGCGCACGCCAGTTTATCAATGCGGGGGCACTGAATGGCGTGCAGGCGATTTTTGGCATGCACAATGAGCCTGGCTTGCCGACCGGCACCTTCGCCACGCGCGCCGGGGCTTTCTATGCCAATGCGGACCGTTTTGTTATCCGGGTTGAGGGTAAAGGCGCGCATGCCGCTCATCCGGAGCAGGGGGTCGATGCCATTGTGATCGCCAGTCAAATTATTCAGGCACTGCAGGCGTTAACCAGCCGCAGCTTTAATACCCTCGACAGTCTGGTGCTGAGTATCACCCGTATTGATGGCGGCAAAAGCTGGAACGTCCTGCCAGGGGTGGTGGAGTTTGGCGGCACTGCCCGTACCCATGATTTCCAGGTGCGGGCGCAGCTGGAAGCGCGGGTGCGCAGGGTGGTGGAGTCTGTTGCCGCCGGCGCTGGCGCGCATGCCACACTGAGCTGGCATCCGGGGCCACCGGTGCTGATCAACGATAGCCATTGGGCAAACTTTAGCAGCGAGGTGGCGCGTCAGTGCGGTTATACGGTGCAAACCGCGGATTTGCATCTTGGCGGCGAAGATTTTGCTATCTATCTGCAGCAGATCGCCGGCGCTTTTGTCAGTATCGGCAGCGGCAGCGAATACGGTTTGCATCACGGCGGATTTAATCCGGACGAAGCGCTGATCGCACCGGCCGCAAATTACTTTGCACGCCTCGCCAGCCAGGCTCTGCGCTAAATAATCAGCGTGCTAATGCGACAGCCTGGTTTGCTGCGGTTACTCCCCCCTTCATTGCCGATGGCAGTTATCAACCATCCCCGCTAAATAGGGCGTTAAAACCACGGCTTTAAACATTAGGGTGGTTAATCCGCTAAGGTAATTTATTCGCTGTAAACCGGCGATTAAGCTGAGCCAGTTTCCCGATCGCGGTGCGACCTGGCTGGCGTTACGATCCGGCCGTGCTGATGCCACGCTCGGCTATACCGGCGAAAACGGCTGGTTGCTGAAAAGTCAGAGCGATCTGAAACGCGTCGGGCCAATCTTTGATACGGTTTACGCCGGTATCCCGGTCAGTAAGCAATCCGGTGACGCGAAATACTGGGTTGAGGCGGTGAACTCCCTGATAAAGGACGGAACCTGGCAAAAAATTCTCGCCAAATATGGTGTGGAAGAGGTTGCTATCGATCGCTCCGAACTGAATCCGGCAAAAGGATAAGCGATATGTCTTGCCAGCGTACTGGCAAGACATACCTGACCGGCTTAAGCACGATACAGATGTGCCTTACCGGTACCACCGAAGAGCGCCATTTTGTAGCGGATCACTTCTTTGGCCGCCTTGATCGGTTCCGGGTAGATGGCATTCGGATCCCACCAGCTTTCACGGCTGAGGATCTCGCGGGCCTTCGCGAAGTAGGCGTACTTCATATCGCTGGAGATATTGATCTTACCGACACCGAGGGTAACGGCTTCCGCCACCTCCGCATCCGGGTTAGCGGATCCGCCATGCAGAACCAGCGGGATCGACAGGCGTTGCGAGATATCACGCAGAATATGCATCTGCAACTCTGGCTTCATATTTTTCGGATAGATGCCGTGCGCAGTGCCAATCGCCACCGCCAGCGTATCGACGCCGGTACGCCGGACAAAATCTTCCGCCTGTGCCGGATCGGTATAGATCACTTTACTGACGCCGCCTTCGATCGTCGTGCCGGTATCACCGATGGTGCCCAGTTCGCCCTCCACCGAGACACCCACCGCATGCGCCAGTTTGACCACTTCGCGGGTTAGCGCCACATTCTCTTCATAAGGCAGCAGCGAGCCGTCGATCATCACGGAAGTAAAGCCGCACTGGATCGCCCGCTGCACATGAGCAATCGAGGCGCCGTGATCGAGGTGAATAACAAACGGCACTTTGCTGCGCAGGGTTCTTTCGCGTACATAGGCGAAAAACGCATCGGTGACAAACTCCAGCTCGCTGGGATGAATAGAGATAATCGCCGGAGTGTCGGTGGATTCCGCTTCTTCCACTACCGCACGAATAAAGCAGCTGTCGGCAACGTTAAAGGCGCCAATAGCAAAACGGTGTTCGCGGGTGGGTTTCAGCATTTCGTGCATTGAAATCAACATGTTACTTCTCCATCTGGGTTAAATTGGGCGAAAGCATTCCCACATCAGGGCACAGGCGCTGACGGGTATAACGGTAAAGGGAACAGGCCAGGGGTCAGGCTTTGTTGGCGGCACCCGACCAGCTGAGATACTCAAACACCACCTGCTGACAGGCGGACTCCATCTGCATGAGCAGATCGGCCAGTTCGGCAGAGGGTTGCTGCCGCAGCGCGTTTTGCAGCGCGTTTTTCCCGGCTTCAAATACCGCCGCGCCGACATTAATCTTCGCCACGCCGTGCTGGCTGACGCGGCGAATATCCTCGGCTTTGGTGCCGCTGCCGCCATGTAGCGCCAGCGGTACCGGCGACTCGCGATGCAACGCCGACAGACGTTCAAAGTTAATTTCCGGCGTGACATCTGGCGGATAAAGGCCGTGGGCGGTACCGACGGAGACCGCCAGCAGATCGATGCCGGTCTGGCTGATAAATGGCATCACATCTTCCACCCGGGTCATTTTTACTGCGGCATCGTCGAGGTTATACACCGGGGCATCGGCGATATGCCCCAGTTCCCCTTCGACGCAGACATCGGCGGTTGCCGCCATTTGCACTACCTGGCGTGTCTGACGAATATTTTCCGCCAGCGGATGGCCTGACGCGTCAATCATCAGGCCGGTAAATCCGGCGCGAAATGACTGGCCAATCAGATCAAAAGCTTTGCCATGGTCGAGACTGAGTGCCACCGGCACCGATGCCTGCTGCGCCAGCGCCTGCACCAGCGGCATGGCGATATGCGGCGGAAAGTGTCGGCTATGGCCCTGATAAACATTCAGGATCAGCGGCGCCTGCTGCTGTTCCGCGGCGGCGATGGCGGCGCGCGCGGTTTCCAGATTGAAGCAGTTGATGGCTAATACCGCGTACTGTCGCTGCCAGGCGTCATCAATCACGGTTTTCATTGAGGCGTACATAGCTACTCCTGTTATTCGAGAGTGAATTTAATGTCTTCATCACGCACGCTGTGGTCTTCGACGTCATCGAACTCTTCGTCGGCCTGGGTGACCGGTTTCTTAATCAGCGACAGCATCACACCGCAGATGGTGGTACCAATGCCGAGCGCCAGACAGAACATCAGCGGTTTGGTAAATAGCGGCACCACAAACATTCCGCCGTGCGGCACCGGCGCTTCCACTCCCCAGACCATAATCAGACCACCGGCGATGGCGGAAGCCACCACGCAACTGCCCACCACCCGTAGCAGATCACGGGCCGCAATCGGGATCACCCCTTCGGTAATCATGCAGATACCCATCGGGAAAGCCGCCTTTAGCGCCTCTTTCTCGGCTCTGGTGTATTTATGGCGCGTCAGCAGGAACGACAGGGTGATGCCAAACGGGGGAATAATCGAGCCGACAAATTTCACCGCTTCCGGGCCGTAGATGCCATCGACCAGCATGCCATCGGCAAACAGTGACATGGTTTTATTCACCGGCCCGCCGAAGTCAAAGGTGGCCATGGCGCCGAGAATCGCCCCCATCAGGAATTTGGATCCGCCCTGCATCGATTGCAGCATGGCGATCAGCGCCTTTTGCAGCCAGATAATCGGCTGACCGACAAAGGTCATCATCAGCAGCCCGGCGATAATGGTGCTCAGCACCGGCAGGATCATCACCGGCATCAGGCCCTGCATTGATTGCGGTAACCTGATAGCGCGGCGCAGCAGCAGTACGGTGTAACCGACGAGAAAACCGCCGAGAATACCGCCAATAAAACCAGTCTGAATCTGTCCGCAGATAAAGCCGACGATCAGACCAGGCGCAAAACCGGGGCGATCGGCAATCGAATAGGCAATGGCGGCGCTGATCAGCGGCACAATCAGCCCCATACCCCAGCCGCCAATCTGGTTCAGCATCCAGGCAATACTGCCGGTTTTTTCCGCGACGTGGGTGCCGCCAATCACCTGACCGAGGGCGATACAGATCCCGGCGGCGACAATCAGCGGGATCATCCATGAAATACCGGTAAGCAGGTGCCCCTTAATTTGCTGACCGACTTTACTTTTGTTGTCGTTCATAATGTTTATTCCGAAAAGTTTATCTTCAGGCGCGTTCTAACGAACCCGCTACTTTTTCCAGAAACTTAACCGGGGACTTAATGACAATATCCGTTTTGACCCGGACAACAGGTTTGCCTTTAAAGCGTTCCTCACCTTTAATCTTGATATCGATGGCTAAAATAACCACGTCGGCGGCGGCGATTTCACTGGCGGTTAATTCATTCTCGGTGCCAATGGTGCCCTGGGTTTCGACTCTTATTTCATGATTTAACGCCTTAGCGCCTTTAATCAGTTTTTCCCGCGCAATATAGGTATGCGCGATGCCTGCGGTGCAGGCGGCGACACAAACTATTTTCATCTTATGCCTCGTCTTATTTCGGGTTAACAGAGGTCTGTTTCCGCGTACTGGCTGAACAGTTGAATAATTCTTTCCGGGTCGGTCTCGTCCAACAGTTGAGCAATCACCTCATCGTCGGCCAGCGCGCTGGCAACCTGAGACAGCAGGCGAATATGTGTCGTGTTCTGATCTTCCAGACGCACGGCAAAAAGAATAATGCAGCGTACCTTGCTGCCATCAAGGGTCTCCCAGGCGATATCCTGGCGCGTGCGGCCAATGGCCAGCGTGGTCTGTTTTACCGCCGACGATTTACCGTGCGGAATGGCAATATGGTTTTCAAAACCGGTGGAGCCTTCGGCTTCGCGCAGATAAACATCGCGGATAAACACCTCTTTGCTGCTCAGTGCGCCATCCTGATACAGCAGATCGGTCAGTTCCTGAATCGCTTCATCTTTGCTGGTGGCAGTCATGGTGAGTTTGACGCGCTTAGCATTAAGAATTTTATTAATATCCATTTACTTCACCTCATAAGAAAATTAATGCTCAGTTGCCGGGAGTGCGTTGACCGCCTGATGTAATTTGCTGGCAATCACCTTCTCAGTAACACGTTTAATATCATCGTCATTAAAAAATGCCGAAACATACACCACCGGGATCTGCTGCTGTTCCAGATGAATAGTGGAGATCACCAGCTCGATATCTTCATGCTGACAGAAACTGGCCATATTACTGGCGGAGACGACGCCGACGATAATCCAGTCGGGAAAGGCGCGCAGAATACGACTTTTCAGCAGGTGAGAAGTGCCGACGCCGCTGGAACAGACCACCAGGATGCGCTTATGGGCAATTTGCCGCTCCAGCGCCGCCTGAAAGTGAATGCTCAAATAGCCAATTTCATCTGGCGCAATTTCCTGCAACTGAAAGCGCTGGCACAGCTGGCTAATCGCCTGTTGGGTGATTTGGTAAATATCCTGTAGTTCGCTTTTAATATCGTCTAATAACGGGTTGCGAATACGGATATGGTATTTAAGCCGGTTCAGTAGCGGCTTTACATGAATTAACAGGCCATCATAAAGTAACTTGTCGTTACGCAGATCAATATTAATTAGATCGGAAAACAGGTCAATTAAACAGAGCGTTAAGCGGCGTGACTGCCCGTTAGCATAATTATAATGCGGCGGCTGATTGTCGGTTCGCTCTTCGATAACGATACCTGAGGAGATAATATACTGGTAGATAAACCACACTTCGTCAGCAGGCAGCGAGTTATCGACGCGCTGTTCGATATGCTGCACCATCTTCGCGGCGATGGTGAAAATATGATTATCCACCTGCTGGTAAATAGTCTCCTCACCCAGCGTCAGGGAGTTTCCCGTAGCCATACGGTGCATCATAATCAGGATATGGGTGAACATATTGACGTAATAGGGTTCACCCAGCTGCCACGCTAGCTGTTGCTCCATCTCCTGCAACAGTTGCTGGACGAAATCGACATCCTCCGCGCCAAAATAGTGGGTCAGGGCGTGGTAGCTACCGGGGTCGAGGCGCGAATGGTTAATCATTCCCGGCTCTTTGTGGTTCATCACCTGATTGATTAACGCCACCATCGCCTGACGCACACTGCTTTCGCTGCCTTCAATATGCGTGCCGCTCTGGCTGCGCACCAGTGTCAGCCCGAGCGGTTGCATCCAGCTTTCGATGATTTTCAGATCGTTAACGATTGATGCGCTGCTGATAAAATAGCGCTCGGACAGTTTACTGATCGACGTCTCCCGCGGCGTATCGCTTAACAGCTGCGAGGCTATTTTTACCCGCCGCGCATTGTTCGCCAGCGCATCGCTGTCGCCGTCATCCACCACAATTTGCTGTTCCAGCAGAATTAAACGCTGGTCATCGGCGGCAATTAACATGATGCCCGCGCCGACCTTTTTGTCTGGATAAATATTCCAGGCAGAAAGGAAGGCTTCAACAAACTGCATATCGCGATGGACGGTTTTTTCTGAGACATCCAGATAATGTGCAATATTTTTAACCGTCACATGCTCCTGATGCTGCAGCAGGAATTTCAATAATCGGTTTTGTCGTGAGGTAAGTGGCTGCATCATATTACCCTTTCCAGTTTGCATCAGATGTTCTGATGCTTATTTTTTGATTACTGTTGCTTACTTATTTCCTTTACGGTTGCCGGGTGAAAAATGAGTATTTAACTGACTGTGATGATTAATCTAGTCGCCGGTAGTCGTCACGACAATACTAAAAATTGTCCGCTGCATCGGACAAAATTAAAAGGTCATGGCGATGGGGTAATTAATTGGGATGAGGGTCACATTCCTGCGTGGAATAAATAATTGTGACCCTGTTCGCAGATTAAATATTATTTTAATAATAACTGGCAATTAATCCGCTTTCGGCTATTCAGGTCATCTGCGCAGCGCGTCTGCGCAGCAGCTTCGCGGTTCCCTGTGACAGAACATCACCAGATAAGGTACTATCCTCGCCAAACTTACCGCTGTGTGGCGTGTCGAAGTGACTAATAATCGCGCTGCGATGTGAGGAAATGAGATTCATGAGCGATTTGACGCAGGATGGTGCAGAGCGTCTTGCCCTGCATACGTTTACAGAGAATGCGTACCTCAACTACTCCATGTACGTCATCATGGACAGGGCGCTTCCTTATATAGGCGATGGCCTGAAGCCGGTTCAGCGCCGCATTGTCTATGCCATGTCGGAACTGGGGCTGAATAACAGCGCCAAATTTAAAAAATCCGCGCGTACCGTTGGTGACGTGTTGGGTAAATACCATCCCCATGGCGACAGCGCCTGTTACGAGGCGATGGTCCTGATGGCGCAGCCCTTCTCCTATCGCTATCCGCTGGTCGATGGCCAGGGGAACTGGGGTGCGCCGGACGATCCGAAATCCTTTGCGGCGATGCGCTATACCGAGTCACGGCTGTCGAAATATGCTGAGCTGCTGCTCGGCGAGCTGGGCCAGGGCACGGTTGATTATGTCCCGAACTTTGACGGCACCCTGCAGGAGCCGAAAATGCTGCCTGCGCGCCTGCCCAATATCCTGCTGAACGGCACCACGGGTATCGCGGTGGGGATGGCGACGGATATTCCGCCGCATAACCTGCGCGAAGTGGCGAAAGCGGCGATTGCCCTGATCGACAGCCCGAAAACCACGCTGGATGAATTGCTGGATATTGTGCAGGGGCCGGATTACCCGACCGAAGCGGAAATTATTACTCCACGTAATGAGATCCGTAAGATCTATGAAAATGGCCGTGGCTCGGTGCGCATGCGGGCGGTGTGGAAACGCGAAGATGGCGATGTGGTGATCACCGCGCTGCCGCATCAGGTCTCTGGCGCGCGCGTGCTGGAGCAGATTGCGGCGCAGATGCGCAATAAAAAATTGCCGATGGTGGAGGATCTGCGTGACGAATCCAATCACGAAAACCCGACGCGTCTGGTAATTGTGCCACGCTCCGGCCGGGTGGATATGGAGCAGGTGATGAACCACCTGTTTGCCACCACCGATCTGGAAAAAAGTTATCGCATTAACCTGAATATGATCGGCCTCGACAATCGTCCGGCGGTGAAAAACCTGCTGGAGATCCTGACTGAGTGGCTGGTATTCCGTCGCGATACGGTGCGTCGTCGCCTGAATCACCGTCTGGAAAAAGTGCTGAAACGCCTGCATATCCTGGAAGGTTTGCTGGTTGCGTTTCTCAATATCGACGAAGTCATTCATATCATTCGTACTGAGGATGAACCTAAGCCGGTGCTGATGTCGCGCTTCGCGATTAGCGAAACGCAGGCGGAAGCGATTCTGGAATTAAAACTGCGTCATCTCGCCAAACTGGAAGAGATGAAGATTCGCGGTGAACAGGATGAGCTGGCGAAAGAGCGCGATCATCTGCAGGGCATTCTCGCCTCTGAGCGTAAAATGAATACCCTGCTGAAAAAAGAGCTGCAGGCCGACAGCGATGCCTACGGCGACGATCGTCGTTCTCCGCTGCGTGAGCGCGACGAAGCCAAAGCCATCAGCGAACATGAGCTGGTGCCTTCTGAACCGGTGACCATTGTGCTGTCGCAGTCTGGCTGGGTACGCAGCGCCAAAGGGCATGATATCGATCCGTCCGGTCTGAGTTATAAAGCCGGTGACAGTTATCGTGCGGCGGCGCGTGGCAAGAGCAATCAGCCGGTGGTATTTATTGACTCCACGGGTCGCAGCTATGCGCTGGATCCGATGACGCTGCCATCGGCCCGTGGCCAGGGCGAGCCGCTGACCGGTAAGCTGACGCCGCCGCCGGGCGCGGTAATCGAGCAGGTACTGATGGAAGCCGATGAGCAAAAACTGCTGATGGCTTCCGATGCCGGTTATGGTTTTGTCTGTACTTTCAGCGATCTGGTGTCGCGCAACCGCGCCGGTAAAACGCTGCTGTCACTGCCGGAAAATGCCAGGGTGATGACGCCAATGGCGATTCACAGTGACGATGATCTGCTGCTGGCGATCACCTCCGCCGGGCGTATGTTACTGTTCCCGGTCGGCGATTTGCCGCAGCTGTCGAAAGGCAAGGGTAACAAGATTATCTCGATTCCGGCGGCGCAAGCCGCATCGGGCGAAGATAAGCTGGCATGGCTGCTGTTGCTGCCGGCGAACAGCGCCATAACCCTGCACGTAGGCAAACGCAAACTGACGCTGCGCGCCGAAGAGTTGCAGAAATTCCGGGCTGAACGTGGCCGCCGCGGTACCTTGTTACCGCGTGGCTTACAGCGTATCGATCGGGTGGATGTTGATGCGCCTGCGCGTCCAACGGTGGGTGATAGCGAAGAATAACGGCCAGTATCGGGCGTGCTAACGGCGGGGATCACCGCCGCCACGTCCGGCGTATTACCGGTGTGTGTTGCTGAAGCACCAGGTTCTTAGCTCGGAAGCAATAACGAGGTTGTGATGCTCTTAATTTTACGTGCCATTTTTGTCGTCATTTATTCGGTTCTGGTTTGTGTGTTTGGCTGTATTTACTGCCTGTTTTCACCACGAAATCCGCGTCATGTTGCGACCTTTGGCCGCCTGTTTGGCCGCCTGTCGTGGGTGTTTGGCGTGAAAGTTGAACTGCGCCGGCCTGCCGGTGCTGAAAATTATGGTAATGCCATTTATATTGCTAACCATCAGAACAACTACGACATGATCACCGCGGCCAAGATTGTGCAGCCAACGACGGTGACTATCGGTAAGAAGAGCCTGTTGTGGATCCCGTTTTTTGGACTGCTTTACTGGCTGACCGGTAACCTGCTGATCGATCGCAATAACCGGGCGAAAGCCGCTGGCACTATTGGTGAAATGGTGGAGCAATTTCAAAAGAAAAAAATCTCTTTCTGGATGTTCCCGGAAGGTACGCGCAGCCGCGGTCGCGGTTTGCTGCCGTTTAAAACCGGCGCCTTTCACGCCGCCATGACCGCAGGCGTGCCGATTATCCCGATCGTGGTGTCTAATACCCATAACAAAATTAAACTGAATCGCTGGAAAAATGGTTTAGTGATTATCGAGATGCTGCCGCCGGTAGATGTTAAGCAGTTCGAAAATCAGTCAGTACGTAAGCTGGCAACCCACTGCCGCGAGCTGATGATGGTTAAGCTGGAACAGCTGAATGCTGAAGTGGCTGAGCGCGAAGCCAGTAATAAGATTTAACCCTCTGGTGATATTGCAGGAATTTCAGGACCAGGGCGGCATTGATGCCGCCCGTGTTAATGTTTTGCACCATTAATCTCACTATCATAAAAAAATGGAAAGCGGCATGTTCTGCCTGGCCGCGTTTACGGGTTCGGAGTTTTTATGTCCTTCAGTCGACGTCAATTTATTCAGGCATCGGGTATCGCCCTGTGCGCGGGCGCAGTGCCTTTCAGCGCCCGCGCGGCAGGTAAGGCAACCGCACTGCCGGTGCCACCGTTGCTGGAGTCCCGTCGTGGCCAGCCGCTGTTTCTCACTCTGCAACATAGCAACTGGTCATTTAGCGGCGACAACAACAAAGTGCCGGTATGGGGAATTAATGGTCTCTATCTCGGGCCGACGGTACGCGTCTGGAGTGGCGATGATGTCAAACTGATCTACAGTAACCGCCTGAGTGAGCCGGTAGCGATGACCGTGGCGGGATTGCAGGTGCCCGGCGCGCTGATGGGCGGAGCACCGCGTATGATGTCACCCGGTATTGACTGGTCGCCGGTGGTGCCGATTCGTCAGGCCGCCGCCACCTGCTGGTATCACGCCAACACGCCGAACCGTATGGCGCCTCATGTCTATAACGGCCTGGCGGGAATGTGGCTGGTGGAGGATGAGATCAGTAAAAACTTACCGATTCCCAACCATTATGGCGTCGATGATTTCCCGGTGATTATTCAGGATAAGCGGCTGGATAATTTTGGCGTACCGAAATATGACCCGCCATCCAATGGCGGATTTATTGGCGATACCCTGCTGGTCAATGGCGTGCAAAACCCATATGTCGAGGTGTCACGCGGCTGGGTGCGGTTACGCCTGCTGAATGCCTCCAACTCCCGGCGTTATCAGCTGGGAATGAGTGACGGTCGCCCGTTTAATGTTATCGCCGGCGATCAGGGGTTTCTGCCTGCGCCGGTAGCGGTACTACAGCTGTCGCTGGCTCCGGGCGAGCGGCGCGAAGTGCTGGTCGATATGTCGCAGGGCGCGGAAGTGTCAATTACCGCCGGCGTGGCCGCCAGTATTATGGATCGCCTGCGTGGCTTCTTTGAACCTTCGACGATTTTAACCTCCACCACGGTGCTGAACCTGCGTCCTACCGGGCTGCTGCCGTTAGTCACGGATAATTTGCCGATGCGACTGGTAGCCGATCAGATCCTTGATGGCCTGCCGGGCCGCACCCGCGAATTCCGCCTTGGCGATTCGTTGCCGGGGATTAATGGCGCGCTCTGGGATATGACGCGTATTGATGTGCAGTCCCGGCAGGGGAGCTTTGAGCGCTGGATTATTCATTCCGATACGCCGCAGTCCTTCCATATTGAAGGGGTGATGTTCCTGCTGAAGAACGTCAATGGCGCTCTGCCAATGGGCGAGGACCGCGGCTGGAAAGATACCGTCTGGGTGGATGGCGATGTTGAACTGCTGGTGATGTTTACCCAGCCGTCATCCGAACATTTCCCGTTTGTTTATCACAGCCAGATGCTGGAGATGGCCGATCGTGGTTCCGCAGGGCAGTTGCTGGTACAGCCTGCGGTTTCATACTGATCGGCCGGAACGCTTTATTCCATCCGCGCCGCCGTCCGCTTTCTCAGCGACCGCTGGCGCGTTTTTTCCTGCTCAACATCCGCGATCAGCTGATCTAAATCGACATTCACCAGATAGCGATCATTGTTGGCGATAAACGTATCGGCGGCGATATGACGCAAATGCGCAATGCTGTAATCCAGATTGCCGTACTCGCGCAGTCCCTGGCCGATTGCGCGGAATAAGCAGTCGCCATCTGCCGGGTTGGCGATTAACCCGCCGTGGCGATCAACCGCATTATAGTGCGTTGCACCCTCTTCGCCGCTCAGAAAGAGTGGCACATGCAGTTGGTGCGGCAATGGCTGAAACCGATCTCCATGCAGGATATAGCCATCCTGCCGCCAGGGGTAAACATGGGTGACCGCGCCGCGGTGGATAGTCAGCACCATATTCTGCGGCATGCCTTCCGCTCGCGCCAATATTAGCGGGGCCATATCTCCCAGCTCTGAACGCCAGGCTTTCGCCGTGCGTAACAGCGTATCGGCAATATTGCGAATATCAGCGGCAGTAAAACTCACTTCTGGCCGCAGCGGCGTGTCGGTGGTAGTAAGCTCTTGTTGTTCGGTTTTGATCCTCGTCAGCGCTTCATCCCTGCTGATGTTGCTGTCCTGCATCATGCGCTTAATGTGTTGCCTGGTTTCCGCGGCTTCCTGCTCTCTGGCGACCTCAATGGCAAAGTTGGGGTTATAGCGCTCGCCATAGCTGATAAAATACTCCTCGCCCGGCATCACCGGGCGGGTGGTGACATAAAAATGGATGTTAGAGGCGTAAAGCACACAGGCCACATTATTGTCGCTAATTTTCTCTTTACCCGGCAGCTGGCCAGTATTCATTTTTCTCAGACGATTACCCTGACTCACGGCACTGACCACGCGCGTGCCGGCGCCGGTGCCAAAAATATAGGTCAGAACCGCACGGGTACCATATTTTCTTCTCTCCTGACTAAGGGTGCCGGGGACGCCCGAGGCCGAGCCGTCAATATGCCAGGCACCGCTATAGGCGCCAAGCACGGTAAATTTTTCCACCACCTCGTTGCTGCTGTTAAACAGGCCGTTGCCCAGCGGGATAATCTCCTCGTCCACCTGATGATGGGAACCATGGATTGCCAGGTACCCCGGCCGGTAAGAGGGCAGGGCAATATTCGTTGCCACTATCTGGCGAAATTGCTCCCGCAGCTGTGCTTTCAGTTGCTTTGCTTCTTTACTGCGCATACCGGTAAAGACGTGGTTCATTTCTCCCCAGTGATTGACTCGCCAGGTTTCTGACGGCCCGAGTTTTTGAATGATGTCTGATGGTGAACCGTCCGCAGTATTTAATATCGGGCCATTATCGTCGTCTGGCATCACCTCCAGCAGCCGCGGTTCCGGCAGCCGGCTTGAAATGACGTGGTCATCTTTATCAAAGGTAATAACCTCAACTCCTCCGCCGCTCGGTGAGGGCGGTTCGGTTTTTATCTGCGGCACTGACGACGATGGCGACGGAGGTGGCGACGGGGAGTCGTCAGCCGTGGGGTTCTGTTGGCTATACTTGCGCAAAAAGTAGGAAAAATTACCGGGTTTCAGATCATGCTGACGGGCAAATGTGGTCATCGCTCCCTTTGTCTGCCGGTGCTTCGCTGGTAGTTTGAGCCACTCGGAGATTATCGCCGGGTAACTCAGTCTTTGCTCGGTGGCATGCAGGCGGGGCAGCTGTTGCAGGTTACTGGAACTGAATGTCGCCGTATTCACGAATTTCAGCCAGCGGCTAATCAGGATGCCATTTTTCACCGCATACTGTATCGCCTCTTGCCGGGTTTGCGGTTTTTCGCGACTAATGCGCTGCCATTCTTGCAGATAAGGCGTCAGTTCCATGGTTGTCGGTGGATTGACTTCCTGTTCCCCATAGGGGGTTAATCCATCAAGGTCTACCAGTTTTCGCCAGCGAATCGGGTCAAGTTTATTGACCCTGGCGTACTCCCCGCGGCCAATTTTCCCCCGTTCTTCCCGCGTCATCGCCTGCCATTTTTTACAATACTCAACCAGATCCCTGGTCAGGTTTTCCTGCGCCTGGCGTACCTTTTCTTTTCCGCCCGGGGTCAGGCCGTGATTGGACGCATACTTGGCCCATTGCACCACGCTGAATTTTTTTTCGACCGCATACTCTTCAGCCGAACACCCTGCGCCGCCCTGTTGTTCCGTCAGCTGCTGCCATTGCAGGCACTCTTTGACCCAGTTTACTTTGACCGTATCCTCCCGCGGTTGAATCAATCTTTTCCCTGGTGCTCTCAGCCCCTTACCGGTTACTAATCTTGTCCAGTTGCCAGGATCCAGCCCTTTTTCAATGGCATAGTCCATTGCCGCCGGGTATTTATCTGGCTCTTCAGCCAGAATACGCAGCCATTCCTGACAATGAAATTTGTAATCGACAGGTTGGATGTTATTGGCGAAGGCCAGTTTGGCTTGCCCGGTTTTCGACAATCCATTATCTCCGGCATAAGCCAGCCACACGCTTAACGGCAGGTTTTGTTGACGGCCATACTTTTCGGCTTCGCCCGGCGCCGCTGGCCGGCGTTGCGTTTTATTCTGCCAGTGCTGGCAATGGTAACCCCAGTCCACCTTATCCGCGGATAGCGTCGGGGCCAGCTTAGCTTTTCCTCTGCTGGTCAGGCCATCGGCATCGACCAGGCGACGCCACCAGGTAATGTGCAACCGGTTTGCCCTGGCATATAACCTTGCGGCGTCTGGTTTTTTTCGCTCCTCATCCGCGAGTTCACACCATGCATTAAGGTGGAAGGTATAATCCGGCGGCGTTTTATCCGCGGCAATCTGCGCTTCAAACTGCCGATCCTTACCCTTGGTGGTGAGGCCTTTCTGGTCCACCAGCACTGACCAGACAGGAAAATAGATATTATATTTATCCGCATAAGCGCGGGGGTCCGCACGTTGTTCATCTGTCATGTTCTCCCATTTATTCAGATGAAAAACATAATCGGTATTTGATCTGAGCTGGCCGTGGGTCAGACGATCTTTTCCCCGCTGCTTGAGTCCTTTGTCATTAGCCATATTTAGCCAGCTCGCCGGGTTGAGATTATGCGTTTTGCCGTAACCCGCCGCGCCGCCGCAGGCATCGCGCTCCTGCTGTGACATCTCATGCCAGGTCTTGACATGTTTACCCGGCGGCGCATAAACCGCGGCAGATGCGGTGTTATCCGCTTGCTGAGCGCTGTCGGCGTCGGGCTGTCGGGCGATTTTCTGATGTTTTATCATCAGGGCAACCATTTCCCCGGCTGAGCTGGAGCCCTGAGCAGCGCGCTGGGCGGATTCTTTTAGCGACATTTTTTTTACCGGCCGTATTAGCGAGCGGCCGCTGGCTATCCCGGGTTCAGGCGCCAGCGCTGAGGGCGCTGCGCCCGGCAGCGCGCTGGGTGGCGGTGCAGAAGAGGACAGAGCACCGCGACTGAAGGTGGGTGCTGCTGTGAACCCCCGGGTTAGCGGGGCTTCTGGCTGGTGTAGCGGCGGCAGAGGAGGCGCGCGCAAGATAATGCCGGCTGCCGACTGCTGCGGAGTGTTGGCGGTCTGGCGGAGATTTGCGCTTAACCCGCTGGCGGAAGAAGAAGCTGGCGGCGGAATAGGGGTGGCGTGACTACTTTGGCTGACGGGAACCAGCTTATTATTCGGCATAGGCGGCAGTTATTCCTTAAGTTATAAAACTATGCTGAAACAGACAAGTTAACCGCACAGTAACCGCAGAGGCGGTCTGTTGGCTGTCAGAAAAAGACTGGAGTTCCATTGATATTGCACGATGGGCTTTTTGTAGTGGTGGTTTAGCTGTGACTGGCCCGGACGGCGTAAATCCCACTCCTACGGCGGTAAATCTGACAGGTCCGTAAAAATACGGCGTTTAAATGGTAATCGGAGGGCAGACAGCTCCATCTTCAGCTTCTCCACATCCACCATGGCAAGGTAACGGGCACTATCGGCAAGAAAAGCCCCGGCCGCCAGATTACGCAACCGCTGGAAGCTGAAGCCCCCGACTCCGCGTTGGCGCAAAGCGTGGCTAATCGCCTGATATAAGCAGTCGCCATCGGGTTTGATCGGAATAATATTGCCCGGCACCAGCTCGACATCATAGTGTCCGATCTCTGCGCTATACCTTAACGCAATATGCAACTCTTCTGGCCGGGAGTGATAAGGCCCCTGGATAAACTGCTCTTCAGCACCCCGCCGATAGATATGAGTGACATTACTGTGGTTGATGCTGAGCACCAGGTTGTCCGGTAGCTGTGCCGCATTCATCACCAGCAGCGGAGCCTGCTCGCCTAATTCCGAGTGCCAGGCGCCCGGAGCACGCAGCATCAGATTAGCCATATCCTCGATATCCCTGGCGCTGAACGTGACCTCTGCCGGCGCGATTGTCGGTTCGGGTTTCACGCCAGCCGCCGGTTGCGGTGGCGATTCGTAGAAGTCACCGTAATCAATAAAGTACTCCTCGCCGGGTTTTACCTCGCGGGTGGTGACAAACATCGTGATGTTTTTGCCAAAACGGACGGCGGCGACATTATTATTCGCAATCGGCGGATGATTACCCAGCTGGCCGGTATTGATATTTTTGGTGATATTACTGCTGCTCAGGGCGCTGACGGTACGTCCCCAGGCGCGGGTGCCGAACAGGTAGGTTGAGGTGCGCAGCGCTCCCATTTTCTTGCGCTCGCGCCGTAGTGACTCTTCGCTATCATGGTAGATACCGGCATAGGGGCCAAGCAGCGTCAGGGCGGGGATTGCGGCATCGCTACCGTTAAATACCCCATTGCCCAGTGAGATAATTTCGCCATTCACCTCATGATAAGTGGGGGCGATAACCATACGGTTATTGGCCGTAAGATGCAGGGCGGTTTCATTCTCTACCGTCCAGCGAAAATGGTCGCGCAGCCGGGTTTTCGCCTCGTTTGCCTGCCTGGTGCTCATGGCGGCAAACACCCGGTTCAGCTCGCCCCAGCAACTTACGGTCATCTCACTGGCAGGTTTGCCTTCCGCCTGCAGCGTTACGCTTTTCTGCGGATTATCCGGGTCGCGCAGAATCGGATAATGATTGTGGATGCCGGAGAGATCACGCAGCAGGGGGTTTTCGGTTGGTTCAGTGTGTAGCGTGGCGCCCTGGTCATCGAGCGTAATCAACGTGATGCCACGCCGTTGCGGCTGACTGGCCGTCAGCGTCTCGCTTTTAATCTCTGTGGCGGGAGAGGTCTGCGGCGCTGGTTTGCCGCCTGAGTTCATTTTCAGGCGCGATAGCAGACGGTGACGCTCCAGCAGCCTGGCGCCTTTATTCTTCAGGCCGCCGGGATGCGTCAGACTAAGCCAGTAGGCGGTGCTGATCAGATTATCTTCCGCATATTGCCGCGGGCCGCCGCAGTTGTTCCGCTCCTGCTGCGACATTTCCGACCATAACTGAAGGTGCGCGCCATAGTCCGGTACGCCACGGGTGGCGGTGAGCAGTTTGACTTTGCCTTCAACGGTCAGGCCGCCATCATCGGCCAGTTTTGACCAGCTGTTTAATTTAACCCCATGGGTCAGGGCATAGGATATTGCGCCGCCGGCTTCGTCTCTCTGCGCGGCCGTCATGCGATGCCATTGCTGGCAGTGCCAGGCCAGGTCGGCTTTATAGGGGGTGATGGGTTGCAACCTCTCCATACCCAGGCGACTCACCCCGTCATTGTGCGCCAGCTTCAGCCAGATATTCTCATTCAGCTTATATTCCCGGGCATATCCGGCAGCGCCGCCGATCTGAATCCGGGCGGTCGGTGACATTTGATGCCAGCTATACAGATGAGCCGTGTATTTCGCCTGCGGATTGCGCAGCTTCTTCTGGCCGCTAATGGTGAGTCCGTCGTCACTGGCCAGCCCTAACCAGGTACTGATCGTCAGATTGTAATGGGTGGCATAATTCCATACGCCGATAGCTTCCCGCTGCTGCCGGGTCATATTATTCCATGCATGACAGTGCCAGGTATAATTCGGTTTCAGCTGCGGTTTAAGTTCGTCGGTAATCTCCCCCTGCGCCGCCTGGCGCCGGTTAAAATCGAGCAGCTTGCCCTGGCCAAGCCGCTTCAGTCCGGCAAGATTGGCCAGACTGGCGAAGGTCCCCGGATGCAGATTGTTATCCAGCGCATAGCCGGCCACGCCGCGCTTCCTGCGCGCCTCTGGCGACATCTCATCCCAAATCTGCAGATGGCGGATAATATCCTGGCGATTGACAAACGGCAGTGCCAGCATCGCTTCACCGGTTTCTGACAGACCGCGGCTGATGGCCATTTTGATCCAGTAGTCCGGATTCAGACCATGCCGTAAGCCATAGATGCGTGCGCCTCCCCATGCCTTCCTTTCGTCATAGCTCATATCCTTCCAGCGCTGCAGATGATTATGAAAGCTGAGTGGGGCGGTGCGGGGTTCCACCCTTTCCGGCGCGGCGACTACCGCCGCTGGCGCTGTCTGCGCGGTTTCCGGCGCGCCAGTAAGCGCTGCGGGCGGCAGATAGTCTGGCGCCATGGCGCGCATTACCGCCGCGCGCTTCTGTTTTCTTTTTTCCAGTAGCGTCTGTCCCTCTTTCGACAGGCCTGCCGGATTTGCCAGACGTTTCCAGTAGAGAATATTCAGGCGATTGACCAGCGCATACAGGTAGACTGCATCGGGGGCATTTCTTTCCTCGGCCGGTTTATTCAGCCATCTCTCAAGGTGCAGATCGTAATTTTTACGGTTGTTATCCGGCATGATCAGCCGGCTTTCACCTAAGCGCGTCAGGCCGCTATTGTTGGCGAGGCTGGTCCAGTAGTCGAGATTAAGGCCGTTAATTCTGCCGTACTGACGTGCGCCGCCGACGCGCTTTTTGACCTGTTGCGGCATCTCATGCCAGATCTGACAATGCAGGGTGTAATCAACCCTCGCATCATAGGTCGAGGCGAGCAGTTTTTTTCTGCCGGATCGGGTCAGCCCGCTCTTATGGGCCAGGTTCAGCCATCTTTCCGGCAGCAGATCGTTTGCCTGCGCATAGCCGGTCAGGCCAGTCTGATTTCTCTGTTGCTGCGTCATGCTATCCCAGATGCGACAATGCCAGGTATAGTCGATCTTCGGGCCGGACATCGGCCGGTAGATCGCTCCGGCCGCTACCGGTTGGTTACTGCCCGCCAGTACCGCCCAGATGCGGCGCATCAGGCCATGTTTTTCCGCATAGCCGTTTAACCCGCCCATCTCTGCCTGCTGTTGTGCCGTCATCGCCAGCCACTGCTGGCGGTGGTAGCTATAGTCAATTTTGCCGCTATTGCTGGCGGTCAGCACCGTCAGCCCCTCGGCAGTCAACCCGCCATTATCCGCCAGTCTTGACCAGATGGTGGCGCGTAACTGATTGCTGATGCCATAACCCTCCGCCCCTGCTGCCTCGTCGCGCTGTGCCTGCGTCATGTTGTGCCACAGCTGGCCGTGATACTCGTAGTCTTCACCTCTGGCGCTGGTGGCGGCAATCAGCCTTATCAGCCCCCGGCTGGTGGTACTTTCGTTGGTCGCCAGATTCTGCCAGCTCAGCCGGTTCAGCTGATAGAGATCGGCATATCCTCTGGAGCCACCGACGGCTTTTTTATCGCTACTACTCATCTCATCCCAGTTAAGAAGATGCTCCGAGTAATCGCTCAGGCGTGCCGTCGCGGTTGAGGCCAGCCGGTCTATTCCCTTTTGCTTAAGCCCGCCAGCGTTAACCATATTGAACCATGTGGTCAGCGTCAGACCGTAATAGCGGGCATAATTCTGCGGACTGCCCCAGGCATCCCGTTCTTCCTGTAGCAGGTTGTCCCATTTCTGCAGATGGAAGAGATAATCCCCGGCATGCTGGTTGTCCTGCGACGCGGTCAGCCGCTCTTCTCCGGCGGCGGTCAGGCCATGATCGTCCGCCAGCCTGCGCCATGAGTCAGCATTCAGATAGTGATGCGCAGCGTATTGATGCGCGCCGCCGCTGGCCTGACGCGCTTCTGCAGTCATCGTTTGCCATACCCGGCAATGGTGATTAATAAAGTCGGTGATGCTTTGACAGGGAGCCGCTTCGCCTGCGGCAACATCGCTGGTGCGGCGGGTTTTACTCTGCTGCTGCGGATCGGCGTCGCCTTCACGTTTGTTGAGATAGAAGAGACTGATATCCTGCAAGCGACTCCCTGGCAGGGTAGTATCGGCTGGCGGCGAATGGAGCAGGGTATTGATATGGTGTGCGTAATGGATCGCCTGATTAAGCTGCGTCAGCATCACCTCCGCGCCGCTGACTGTTGCCGGTGGCGCGGCGGCGCACAGCGGCAGCGGCGGCAAATCGCTGCGCTGTGCCTCATCCGGCAGCAGCACCGGGTTTTGCGCGTATTTCCGCCACTGGCGCTGTAACGCCTGATGCACATCAAATACCTGTATTTGATCCGGCAGGCCGCTGCCTGCTTCGCCAAAGCCGATAATCTTTATCTGCCGGTTCAGTTCGCTTACGGTGATTTTGCGCAGTACATGGCCAGCGCGACGCGGAGCCTGCTGATAAGCCACGGAGCGGGAAGCGCTGGTGCTGGCGCGGATGACGCCGATGCGCGCGCGCAGCAGGTTCTGCACGGCATAATCGCCCGCTTTGCGTGCCTGCAACAGCCGATGGCGCGCAACCTGCACCACGAAAGGAGCGGCGACGGCAGTGACCTTTTTATCGCGGGTGATATGGCAATTAACCGGGCCGTTCTCCTTCAGCGTCACGATGCGGCTTTTTCGTTCCCCTTCGATTTGACAGATAATCTCAACCTGCTGCTTCAGCCAGTGATCTTCCTGGCACTGCCATTCCAGCAGTTGTTGGCGCGCCAGTGCCAGCTCATCCCCCCGTTGTTGCCTTTCGTGGATATAGCTCGCGTAATGGGTCTGCCACTGTGCCGCGCGTTGCATGTCCTGCTGCTGTTTACGGGCATATTCCTCAGCCAGATGGTAGCGATTGCTGATGGTAAAGTTGCCCAGCGCTGCCGCCAGCTGCGCCCAGGCCTGCTGCTTTTTCCGCGTCATCAGCCGCTCCTGATTCAGCTGGCTAAGACGTAAACTCAGATTACGGAAGAAATCCGCGTCATCCAGCAGCGTCTGGCAGCGCGCGGCGGCGCGATAAACCTGGGCTTCACTCAGCAGATCCTGCAGGTAGCGGCGGATCTCCGCGCTAAAAGGGGTACAGAAGGTAAAACAGTGCAGCAGGGCGGGCAGTAGCGGCGGCTGCGCTGCCGCCGGGGCGAGGGTGGTGATCATGCGGTAACCGCTCAGCTGCTCGCCGAGGCTGCGCATCAGCGCCGCACGCGCATCCCGCTGGCTATCCAGCAGCTGCAGCCAGCGGCGTGCTGATAGTCTGGTCGCCTGCCGGGCGCTGGCTGTTTGCCGCGCGGCCATCCATGCCTGCTTCAGCGTCGTCAGTTGTCTGATCGCCTCACCAGCGGGCGCGCCGCGCTCTGGCAACAACTGACTGATCTCTGCGGCGAGGCGGGCGCTGGTACGCTCCATTCCCGTACAATCAATCTCGCTGGCCGGGGGTTCGTCGAACAGATCGCGCATAATCATACGACCAATACTCGCGCGCATTTGCGGGATCTCTCTGATAGTCAGGGCGCGACTGAGCTGTGCCTGCTTGTTTTCGACGTCACTGCATAACTGCCAGGCGCGCGCTTTCTGCTGAGGGCTGATATCCGCGCGATTTCCCTCGCTGATAGCGCGCAGCCGCTGCGCAAGAGTTTGCAGGTAGTCGAGTGTCTGCTCGCCGTGGCTGATAGCCTGCATTGCCGTAATATCACGGTTAAAAGCACCCAGGTCGGCCACCAGCTGTGGGTCGATGGCGACCGGTTGCCGTTGGCTAAAGGTGCGCTGTATCAGCTCCAGATCGCCGCGGAAGGCGCTGGCCAGACGATCGTCGCGCGCCAGCAGACGGCTGCACAGGGCGGGAATCTGCTGTTGGTAATCATCGGCACCGCGTATGGTTTCGGTAATCTCTGCCGCTGGCGGCGGCGGTAACGGCGTGAATAACGGCCTGTCCGGCGGATTGCGCGCGGCGACTGGCCGGGCGGTGACCACGGGCGCCCAACTTGCTGCGCAAATAACGTTAGGGGTAGCGGGGGCGGCGCGGGTGGTGAGTAACGGGCGGTTGCCGATCCGGGTGATCTGTGCGGTGAAATGCGGCAGGTTTGCCGCGGGTTCAGCGCTGGCAACGGTGGCCGGGCGGGTGCTGATGGTCAGGTTCTGGTCCATAAGAACACCAAATTCCTTTTTGCTGAAATCTGATGGGTAAAGTTATAGCTGGTAATAAAGCAAATGAGTGTGCCAATGCTCTGAACGGGCGGCAAACATGCCGCCCCTGTGACAGAGTAGCAGTTTAGTTAATATCGTCCGGATTCGGCCCCAGCCGGTTGCCTTTATCCAGCCGGCTAATCTCGCTGATCTCCGTTTTTTCCAGACGGAAATCGAATACCTTAAAGTTCTCTTCAATACGCGCGGGGGTGACGGATTTCGGGATCACCACCAGGCCGCTGTCGAGGTGCCAGCGGATCACAATCTGCGCTACGCTTTTGCCATACTTCTTCGCCAGGTTTTTAATGATTTCCTGATCAAATACCCCTTTACCCCCCTGGGCCAGCGGACTCCAGGATTCAGTCTGAATCTGGTGCATCGCATTCCATGCATGCAGCTCACGCTGTTGCAGCATCGGGTGCAGCTCAATCTGGTTCACCACCGGTGTGACGCCGGTTTCGTCAATCAGGCGTTTAACATGTGGCTGGTTAAAGTTGCAGACGCCAATACTTTTGGTCAGCCCCTGTTGCTGCAACTCAATCAGCGCCTGCCATGCGGCCACATAGTGGTCTTTTTGCGGGCAGGGCCAGTGCATCAGATACAGGTCAACACTCTCCAGCTGCAGTTTTTTCAGACTGGTTTCCAGCGCCTGTCTGGCATTAAGCTGATCGTCATTCCACAGTTTGGTGGTAATAAAGATATCGTCACGCGGCACATCAGTTTCCTGCAGCGCCTGACCAATGCCCTCTTCATTTTTGTAGATAGCGGCAGTATCTATTAAACGATAACCGGTGCTGAGCGCTTTCACTGCCGCATCGCGTGCTTCCGCAATGCTGGCCTGCCAGACACCAAGTCCAAGCTGTGGCATCATATTGCCATCGCGGAGTTTAATAACGGGTTGATCTACCATAACGTCTCCTTTCCAGCGAGTTAACCGGTATCAGCGACACCGGTTTAAGATTAGAGTTTAGTCAACAACCCGGGGTTCCATGGAATTATCGCTTAACGCGCGTCTTCGTAGATTTTACGGCTGACAGCCGGAGTGATATCCCGATGTTCACCCAATTGCGTCAGGCCTTTCTCTTCCAGTTTCACCAGCAGGGCCGGAATCGAACTGCCGTCCAGCTGATAATCCTGCATCCGGGTTGGCACGCCCATCGCTTCGAAGAATTCACGGGTGGCGGTGATCGCCAGATCGATACGTTGCTCTTCATCACCTTCACTGAAGCCCCAGACGCGGGCGGCGTACTGCAACAGCTTGCCGCGCTTCTGCTCACGTTTAATATTCAGCAGTGACGGCAGCACGATAGCCAGCGTCTGCGCATGGTCGAGGCCATGCATCGCGGTAAGTTCATGACCGAGCATATGGGTTGCCCAATCCTGCGGTACGCCCGCGCCGATCAGACCGTTCAGCGCCATGGTGGCGCTCCACATGACATTGGCGCGAACCGCGTAGTTTTCCGGTTCCTTCAGCGCTTTCGGACCGTCTTCAATCAGCGTCAGCAGCAGGCCTTCGGCAAAGCGATCCTGCACTTTGGCATCAACCGGATAAGTCAGATACTGCTCAATGGTATGTACAAAGGCATCCACCACCCCGTTGGCGATCTGGCGTTCAGGCAGGGTATAGGTATAGACCGGGTCCAGCACCGCAAAGCGTGGCTGCACAAACGGTGAGCTGAATGCCTGTTTGTCGCCGGTAGCGCGACGGGTAATAACCGCACCGCTGTTGGATTCCGAACCGGTGGCTGGCAGCGTTAGCACCGAGCCCATTGGCAGCGCCTGTTTGATCTCTGCGCCGCGGGTTTTCAGAATGTTCCATGGTTCGTCAGCATAGAATGTCGCCGCGGCAATAAATTTGGTGCCATCGAGCACCGAACCGCCGCCGACCGCCAGCAGAAAATCGATTTTTTCCGCTTTCACCAGCGCCACTGCTTTCATCAGCGTTTCATACGATGGGTTCGGCTCAATACCGCCAAACTCCAGCAGTTCAAAACCCTGCAGCGCGCTGTATACCTGGTCCATCACGCCATTTTTTTTCACGCTACCACCACCAAAGGTGATCAGCACTTTGCTGCCAGCGGGAATTTCTTTGCTCAAATGCACAATCTGGTTGTTACCAAAAAGAATGCGGGTTGGCGTATGCAGAGTGAAGTTATTCATCGTTATTATCCTTTATCGCGGGGAGGTCATTTAACATGGTGACTATTGTCGGGATTCGTCGCTGTGCGCTCAATGCTCATTCCTGCCTTAATCTTGCCTGTTTCTCTAATCCTCTGGAGAATTGCGCAGCGACAGGGCAAACTCTCTCTATTGCTCACCGACCGGGAAACTCATCATGGATCATCAAGCTGTCTCTGGCAGGCTGGCCGCACAGGTCATAGGTCTGATGACGCACGGCAAAGCCTCCCTGGCGGCAGTGCCGGATATTAATCTGATCTACGCCAACCGGCCCTGTGGCCGAACGCCGGTAATGTACAAGCCGGGAATTATCATCCTGTTTCAGGGGCAGAAGACCGGCTATCTTGGCACCAGTGTGTTCCATTACGATGCCACCAAGTACCTGATGCTGACGGTGCCACTGCCGTTTGAGTGCGAGACCTTTGCTACTGAGGAAGCGCCGCTGGCCGGGCTTTCTCTGCATGTCGACACCATGACGCTCCAGGATTTGCTGATTGATATTGGCGATGACGACAGTTTCCACCCTGAACCGCAAACGCGTGGTATTCACTCGTCGTTGCTGACGGAAGAGATGCTTTGCGCCTGTGAGCGCCTGCTGGACGTGATGTCCAGTCCGCGTGATGCGCGGGTGTTAGGGCCACAGATTGTGCGTGAAATTCTTTATCATGTACTGGTGGGGCCCTGTGGCGGCGCGCTGCTGTCGCTGATTAGCCGCCAGACCCAGTTCAGTCAGATTGCGCGCGCGTTGCGCCGTATCGAACATCATTACACTGACAACCTGAGCGTTGAGCTGCTGGCCGCCGAGGTCAATATGAGTGTGTCAGCGTTCCACCATAACTTTAAAGCGGTGACCAGCACTTCGCCGTTGCAGTATCTGAAGAGCTATCGTCTGCATCAGGCACGGATGATGATGCTGCACGATGGCCTGAAAGCCAGCGCGGCGGCAATGAAAGTGGGTTACGAAAGCGCCTCGCAATTTTCCCGTGAGTTTAAGCGTTTTTTCGGCGTGACGCCGGGCGAGGAAGTGTCAAGAATGCGCGCCTCCTGAGAAGGTGCGCACTCCCGTCAGGCCTGATTCATCAGGCCTGTTGCTTGTTCTTTTTATGTTTCCATACCACCACGATACTGCCTGTCAGACCGATAAATAACAGTGCAACCGGCAGGATCATCAGTACCGCCATCATCTGGTTTTCATGATGTTTAATAAAGGGTACCTGGCTGATGCCATAGCCGAAAGCCACGACAATGCTCACCCACAGTAATCCGCTCAGCCAGTTAAAAAACTGGAAGCGCCCGTTATTCAGACCAGAAATACCGGCCATGGTTGGTAACAGGGTACGGACAAAGGCCAGAAAACGTCCTACCAGTAACGCCATTAATCCGTGACGATTAAACAGATTCCATGCACGCTGATGATATTGCGCCGGCAGATGTAGCAGCCAGCTTTTTACCATTTTTGTATTACCGAGCCAGCGGCCCTGCAAATAGCTTAACCAGCAACCGAGACTGGCAGCGGTGGTCAGGATCACCATCGTCGGGATAAAATCCATCACCCCTTTCGCCACCATCGCGCCAGCCAGCAGTAACAGGCTATCACCCGGTAAAAAAGAGGCGGGCAGCAAACCATTTTCAAGGAACAGAGTAACAAACATCACACCATAAACAATCCACACGACATCCGGATTGGCCAGCGCTGTGAAATCCTGATGCCAGAGCGCCTGCACAATCTCATGTAACACACCCATGTTGTATCCTGTTTGCTGCGGTTTTTAATTATTAGTCTTACACCGGCCCCGATTGTAACCGCAAAAGGCAAGCCACACCTTGATCTATGGCGCGAAGCTGCATATTCGTTGAGGCCTGATTAAGGTTTCTCAGCGTAAGTTGCAGCTGTTTGGTGGTTATTGCGTCAGTCGTGCAAATCCGGCAGCCAAATCGTCGATTAAATCGTCAACGTTTTCCAGGCCGATATGAACGCGTACCAGTGTACCGTTAAAGTCAACACCTGCAACAGGGCGGATTTCCGCCAGCTCTTCCGGCTGGTTGGCCAGAATCAGCGACTCATAGCCACCCCATGAATAGGCCATGCTGAAGTGTTCAAAGTGGTCGAGATAGTTTGCCAGTTGCTGTGGGCTTAATTTCTGCCGCAGTACGAAGGAGAACAGGCCGCTGCTGCCGCTAAAATCACGCTGCCAGAACTGATGTCCTTTACACTGCGGCAGCGCCGGATGATTGACTATCGCCACTTCCGGACGTTCGGCCAGCCAGTTGGCGATGCGGATGCTGCTCTCTTCATGCTGACGCAGGCGGACCGCCAGGGTGCGCAGTCCGCGGCTGGCCATATAGGCGGTATCCGCATCCACCATCTGGCCCATCAGATAGGAGTTTTCCCGCAGCTGTGCCCAGCAGCGTTCATTGGCGACGGCGGTGCCGATCATTGCATCGGAGTGACCAATCAGGTACTTGGTACCGGCCTGAATCGAGATATCGACGCCGAAATCAAGGGCGCGGAACAGAATACCGGCTGCCCAGGTGTTATCCAGCATAATCACCGCGTCTGGCGCTTTGCGGCGTACCGCGGCGACAATCGCCGGGACATCCTGTACTTCCATGGTGATCGAACCCGGTGATTCGAGAAACACCACTTTGGTATTCGGCTGCACCAGTTCAGCGATCTCTGCGCCGATGCTGTGATCAAACCAGGTGGTTGAGACATTCATCTTGCTGAGAATTTTGGTGCAGAAGTCCTGAGTCGGTTCATACACCGAGCCGCTCATCAGCACGTTATCACCGGCGGCAACAAAGGCGAGGATGGCGTTGGCGACAGCCGCCGCGCCACAGGGATAGAGCGCGCAACCGGCACCGCCTTCCAGCTCGGTCATCGCTTCCTGTAGTGAAAAGTGCGTCAGGGTACCGCGGCGACCATAAAACAGTTCACCACTGGCCCGGCCGGCGGTGGCGCGCTTTTTATCGGCAACGGTGTCAAACACCAGCGAGGAGGCGCGCTGAATGACACTGTTAACCGAACCCTGAGTGAATTTTTTTGCCCGACCTGCACTGATCAGCGCAGTTTCAATTTTCTTCTTCGTCATACCCAAGCGGCCCTGCTAATTCCATAAGAAAGAAATAACTTAACACGATTGACCGCAGCGGGCGGCAATAAATGCCACCCCTGAATGGTAATAGCAGAAACAGCTCAGGGGAGCGATTAATGGCTCCCGCCAGCCGGATTAATCGGTCATCACGCCCGCCAGCCGTGGTAGCCACAGAGAAATCGCCGGGACATAGGTAATCAGCATCAGAATAAAGAACAGCGCGCCATAGAATGGCAGCATGGCGCGTACCACCTGCTCTATCTTTTGCTTACTGACGGCGCTGGCGACAAACAGCACCGAACCGACCGGCGGCGTAATCAGGCCGATACCGAGGTTAACCATCATAATCATGCCAAAATGCACCGGATCAATACCGAGCGCATTGGTTACCGGCAGCAGAACCGGGGTTAAGATCAGAATAATCGGCGCCATATCCATCAGGGTGCCGATCAACAGCAGCATGATATTAATGCACATCAGAATGACGTATTTGTTATCGGAGATGCTGGTGAAAAAGTGGGTGATGCGATCCGGCAGCTGCATCCAGGTCATCACCGCGCCAAACGAGGCGGCAAAACCAATCAGCACCATCACAATGGTGACGGTTTTTACCGTGCGGCACATCAGCTTCGGCAGCTCGTTCCATTGGTAATCACGATAGATAAACATGGTGACGAAAAATGCCCACAGGCAGGCGATTGCCGCGGATTCCGTGGCGGTGAACACCCCGCTGAGAATGCCGCCGAGGATAATCACTACCGTCATTAGCCCCCACAGCGCATCAATAAGGATTTTCAGCGCCTGCTTAAACGGCACCCGCTCGCCTTTCGGGTAGTTACGTTGGTGGGCAAAAGCGATACACATTACCATCAGCGTGATGCCCAGCAGCAGGCCTGGCAGCACGCCAGCGATAAACAGCGCGGCAATCGACACCGTGCCGCCCGCCGCCAGGGAGTAGATCACCGCGTTATGGCTGGGCGGGATCAGGATCGCCTGCACCGATCCGCTGGCGGTTACCGCCGCAGCGTAATCGCGCGGATAACCTTTTTGTTCCATCTCCGGGATCATCACCGATCCAATCGATGCGGTATCCGCCACTGAGGAGCCAGAGATGGCGCCAAAGAACGTGGAGGCGACAATATTAACCAGTGACAGACCGCCGCGAATAAAACCGACAAACACATAGGCAAAATTCACCAGACGGCGGGCAATCCCCCCCTCCGCCATAATCGCCCCGGCGAGAATAAAGAACGGGATCGCCAGCAGCGAAAACTTGTTTACGCCATTGGTCATCTGGATCATCAGCGCCTCCAGCGGCAGATCGATCCACCAGGCGCCCACCAGTGCGCTCAGTCCTACCGCGTAGGCGACCGGCATACCGACCGCCAGCAATAGCGCTAAACTAAACAGCAGTACAAATGCATCCATAGCTAACCCTCAGGTGTTACCCATAATGACCACCGGGCGATGTTCCTGCGAACCAAACGCCAGACGTTCCAGCACAAACAACAGGGTCAGCGCGGAACCGATCGGAACCGGCAGATAACTCTGTCCGGCGCTTAACAGCGGAAATTCAGCGATAGGCTGCGTCCACAGCTGCAGACAGAGCTGGGCGCTGTACCAGAGGATAAACAGGCAGATCGCCAGCATCAGCAGATCGGCAATGCGTGCCGCCAGCCGACGCAACGTTTCCGGCAGACGGTCAGTCAGCATGGAAACCGCGATATGCGACCCGGCGCGGTAACTCACCGCGGCGCCGACAAAAGTGAAGGTCACCATACACAGAATCGCCAGCGGCTCCGGCCACGGAGCGCCATCGTTCAGCACGTAGCGCATAAAGATGGCGAACGGCACTACCAGCGTCATCACCAGCAACGCCAGACCGGAAAGCACCATCGCCGCCAGATACAACCCATCCATCAGGTGGTGACATTTGTTCGCCATAGGGACTCCTGATTATTTAACATCAGCAATGGCTTGCATCAGCTGTTGATGCTGAGCGGCATATTTATCACGAACCGGCTGCGTCGCCTCAATGTAAGGGGTTTTATCAATTTCATGGAACTGCACGCCACCCGCTTTCATCTTGTCGATCGACTGCTGGTTATAGGCTGCCCAGAGCTGCCGTTGTTCGGCCTGCGCCTCTTTCGCCAGCTTCAGGATCAACTGCTGATCTTCTTTGCTCAGCTTGTCCCATTTGGTTTTGGAGTAGAGGAATAGCTCAGGAATGATAAAGTGACCGCTGAGGGTGTAGTTTTTCACGACCGGCAGATAGTTATGGGCGACAAAGGTCGGTGGATTATTTTCCGTGCCGTCGATAACGCCAGTCTGCATGCCGCTGAACACTTCGCTGACGCCCATTGGCACTGCGTTGGCTCCCATCGCTTTCAGGGTGTCAATCGCCACCGGACTGCCCTGCACGCGAATTTTCATGCCGCGCAGATCTTCCGCTTTCAATACCGGTTTTTTGGTGATCAGATTGCGCGTGCCGCCATCCATCCAGCCGAGAAACACCAGTTTGGCATTAGGGTTGTTGGTAATTTTATCGCCAATCTGCTGGCCGATATTGCCGTCCAGAACCTTATGCATATGGTTTTCATCACGGAAGACATAGGGCAGGGTAAAGACTTCGATTTCCGGCAGAATCGCCGCTACCGGCGCCATCGACACGCGAATGATATCAATGGCGCCGATTTGCGCCTGCTCGATCATCTGTTTCTCGTCGCCCATCACGCCGCTGGGAAACACTTTGATTTCAAGACGATTATCAGTGGCCTGCGCCAGCTTTTCGCCCATATGTTCTACCGCCACCACATTGGGATAGCCCTTGGGATGGACATCTGCCGCACGAATAGTGGCAGCATGAACAGCGTTAAATGAGACAGTTAGCAGGCACAGGCTGAAGAATGTACGGGTTAAATTCATCTCAGGCTCCAGAGGCAAGTCATTGTTAGAATAATGTGGTTCAAAAAGTAACGTTAAAAAAGTAGCGTTAAAAATGGGCAGTGGCGGTGAAGCGACTCACATTTTTGCGATATTTTGAAATGTCATTCGCTAATTTATAAAACATCATTTCAAAAATGTGATGGCGGTTGGATGTTAAAAATCGCTCCGGAGTTGTTTTTACGCAAAACTGCGGCCGGAAATGGCTGATAAAATGTAAATAGTAATGAGAACTACTATCAATTCAGCGCTGATTTGATATGATCCGCGCTTGATTTATTAAGTTGTTAATCGAGGTTGGAGACACAGCGTGGTGACCAATAATCTGATGCAAACAGATCTCTCTGTTTGGGGTATGTATGAACATGCCGACATCGTAGTGAAAACGGTAATGATTGGACTGTTATTGGCATCCGTCATCACCTGGGCGATCTTCTTTAGTAAGAGCGTGGAATTGCTGGCGGCAAAACGCCGTCTGAAGCGCGAGCAGCAGGCGCTGGCCAGCGTACGTTCGCTTAATGAAGCCTCAGAAAACAGCAAGAGCTTTCAGTCCGGTAGTCTCAGCACCTGGCTGATCAACGAAGCGCTGAATGAACTTGAGCTCTCCGCCGGTTCCGATGACAACGACGGTATTAAAGAACGTACCGGCTTTCGCCTCGAGCGTCGGGTGGCGGCATTCAGCCGTTATGCCGGTCGCGGTAATGGCTACCTTGCCACCATCGGTGCGATTGCGCCGTTCGTCGGTCTGTTCGGCACCGTCTGGGGCATTATGAACAGTTTTATTGGCATCGCCAAAACCCAGACCACCAATCTGGCGGTGGTTGCGCCGGGCATCGCCGAAGCGCTGCTGGCGACCGCCATTGGTCTGGTTGCCGCTATCCCGGCGGTAGTTATTTATAACGTGTTTGCCCGCATGATTGCCAACTACCGCGCCTCATTGGGCGATGTGGCGGCACAGGTGCTGCTGTTGCAGAGCCGCGATCTGGATCTGGCGAATCGCGCGGATGCGCATCGTACCCCGGCTGCCCATAAGCTGCGGGTAGGTTAAGCATTATGGCGATGCGATTAAACGAAGATCTCGACAGCAATGGTGAAATGCATGAAATCAACGTCACGCCGTTTATCGACGTGATGCTGGTACTGCTGATCATCTTTATGGTTGCCGCGCCGCTGGCGACAGTGGATGTCCGCGTTAATCTGCCTGCCTCAACCAGTGCCCCGCAACCGCGCCCGGAAAAACCGGTTTATCTGTCGATTAAAGCCGACAAGCAGTTGTTTATTGGCAACGAGGCGGTGAACAGCACCAATCTGGTGGCGGCGCTGGAAACCCAGACCGAAGGGAAGAAAGATACCACCATTTTCTTCCAGGCGGACAAAAGCGTCGATTACGAAACCCTGATGGGCGTAATGGATGCCCTGCGTCAGGCGGGATATCTGAAGATTGGCCTGATGGGAATGGAAACCGTCAGCAAATAGTATCTGGCACTGCGGATCGCATGAAAGCGATCCGCTGACGCTAGCTGCCGGCCGGTTATTCCGGCGGCGCCTGTGCAGCTACATAGTTTCTCAGTGCATCGATCTGTTCCGGTGGAACCGGGCGCCCCAGCAGAAAGCCCTGCAGCGTATTGCAACCCAGGCCGGTAAGGAATGCCTGCTGTTCTTCGGTTTCTACCCCTTCCGCCACCACTTTCAGGTTCAGTGACTGCGCCAGCGCCACAATCGCCGAAACAATAGTGGCATCCTCGGTATCCGCCCGCAGTTCGTTAACAAAGGCGCGGTCTATTTTCAGTTCACTGGCCGGTAAACGCTTCAGATAAAGCAGACTGGAATAGCCGGTACCAAAGTCGTCAATCGATGCCTTTACCCCCAGCCGGGTTAATTCCGTCAGAATACGCACGCTTTCATCCGGATCGCGCATGGCGGTGGTCTCCGTTACCTCCAGCGTCAGTAATTCCGCCGGGATCTGATGCTGTTTCAGCGCCGCCATTACCGTCTCAACCAGATTATTCTGCTCAAACTGCAACGATGACAGATTGACCGCCACTGACCAGTGCGGGTGACCTTGCAGGTGCCAGACCCGCAGCTGGCGGCAGGCTTCATTAATCACCCAGTTCCCCATATTGACGATAATGCCGGTTTTTTCTGCCAGCGGCAGAAACACCTCCGGGGTCAGCAGGCCGCGCACCGGGTGTTGCCAGCGTATCAGAGCTTCAAAACCGATGATCGGGCCACGAGGCGCGCAATATTTTGGCTGATAAAACAGACGCAGTTGCTGATGATCCAGCGCCAGCCACAGATCGTTAATCAGCTGAAGCTGATTCTGCGCGATGCTGTTCATCGACGGCTGGAAAAAGCTGTAGCCGTTGCGGCCGTTATTTTTCGTGTGATACATCGCGGCATCGGCATTAAACAGCAGCTCACGCTCATCGGCGCCGTCTCCGGGAAACACCGCTATACCAATACTCAGCGATACCACCAGTTCGTAGCGGGAAATTTCAAATGGCACGGCAATCGCCCTGACCAGCGCGCCCGCCACGGTGGCGGCATCATCCGGGTCATCAATCTCAATTAACAGTACAAACTCATCGCCGCCCAGCCGTGCCAGCGTATGGTGGCCGTGCATTTTTTTATTCATGCGCTCGGTAATGGCAATCAACAGGTTGTCGCCAATATGGTGACCAAAGGCATCGTTGACCGCTTTAAAACCATCAACATCAATAAACATCAGCGCGAACTGCGATTTCTCACGGCTGGCTTTATTGATGGCCTGATCGAGCCGGTCTTCCAGCAGGATGCGGTTTGGCAGCCGGGTCAGATTGTCATGTAATGCCAACTGCGCCAGCTCACGGTTGGCTTCGGCCAGCGAGGAGGCCAGGACCGAAGTACGCGCCTGTAAACGTGCATCAAGCATCGATACCAGTAGCGTAATGCCGAGGATCGCCAGCGTCACCACCATCACCAGGATCGCCAGCCAGTTGCTGTTAACGCCGCTATGGGTGGGGTGGCTTGCCAGCGGAAAGCTGGCCGCCGCCATACCGGTGTAGTGCATACCGGCAATTGCAACCCCCATAATGATGGCGGCGCCGGCGCGCAGCCAGGTCATGCGGGCGCGGTTTTGCCGCAGAGTAAACGCCAGCCACAGCGCGGCTCCTGACGCGCCGAGCGCAATCACCACCGAACAGGCCACCCAGCCCCAGCTCCAGACAATGCCCGGCTCAAACATTAGCGCCGCCATGCCGGTATAGTGCATCGCCACCACGCCGCTGCCCATCACCAGCGAGCCGAAACAGAGTCGGGCTGGCGGCAGTTCACCGTAGCAGACAATCCACATGGCAAATACCGAAGCGGCGACAGCGATCACCATCGATAACCCGGTCAGCGCGGCGTTGTAGCTGATCGCAATCGGCAAATTCATTGCCAGCATCCCGATAAAGTGCATTGACCAGACGCCAATCCCCATGGCGAACCCCCCGCCAAGCAACCAGACCGTCGCCGCCCGGCCTTTACTGCTGCGCACGCGGGCGGCCATATCCAGGGCGGTGTAAGAGGCAAGAATAGCCACAATAAAAGAGACAATAACCATAATCTGGTCGTAGGAGCTAACGAGCATAAATATTCCCAGGGTCCGTTGACCAGCAAGCGGGTTGCAGAGAGTGAGTAAAATTATAAGGCATTATTTCGCGGGGTTATTTTTGCACATGCCATCATTCAGGCGGAAGCCAGCGGCGGCTGGCGATCAATGACGGAGGACGACTGTCTGATCACCTCAAATTCGCCAGCCTGGTCGGCTGGCATCGGTTTACCCAATAAATAGCCCTGTAAGCTGTCAAAACCCAGGCCAGTTAACAGCTGTTGCTGTTCAGTGGTTTCGACCCCTTCCGCGACAATGCGCAAGTTCAGGCGCTGCGCCACCGTTACCATGGCGGTGATGATATTGCTGTCGTCGCTATCCGGCTTCAGAGTATTAATAAAAGTACGGTCGATTTTTAATTCACTCGCCGCCAGCTGTTTCAGGTGCAGCAGATTAGTGTAGCCAATACCAAAGTTATCTATTGATACTTTGACGCCGAGTTCACAGAGTGCGGCAATAATGCGCTGACTGAGCTGCGGATCGCGCATGGCGATCGCTTCGGTGACTTCCAGCATCAGTGACGACGCGGGCAGCTGGTAGTGCTGCAGCGCGGTTTGCACGGTACCGACCAGATCCTGCTGGCCAAATTGCAGGGCGGATAAATTCACCGACACGGTCCAGCCCTGATGCCCCTGTTGATACCAACTGTGCAGCTGACGGCAGGCTTCATTAATCACCCAGTTACCAATCGAAATAATTAACCCGGTTTTTTCGGCGCGCGGCAGGAATATCTCCGGCGTCAGCAGACCGCGCTGCGGATGTTGCCAGCGCAACAGCGCTTCAAAGCCGAGTAAATCACCGCTGTGGGCGGCGAACTTCGGCTGGTAATACAGGCACAGTTCATCACGCTCCAGAGCGGTCCAGAGATCGTTTGCCAGCTGCAACTGATGCTGGGTAACCATGTTCATCGACGGTGCAAAGAAGTGCCAGCCGTTACGACCGCTGTGCTTGGTATGGTACATCGCCATATCAGCACTCAGCATCAGCTGATGCTCATCCCGACCATCCGCCGGGAATAGCGCAATACCAATACTCAGTGACACCGAGAGTTGATAGCGCTCCATGATAAAGGGCGCCTCAATGGCTGTTACCAGGCTTTCAGCCAGCCGGGTAGCGCCACTGGCGTCGGTTACCTCCAGTAGCAATACGAATTCATCACCGCCAAGCCGCGCCAGCATATGATTGGGCCGCAGTTTGCCCGACAGCCGCTCTGCCACGCAGATCAGCAGCCGGTCGCCAATAGGGTGACCATAGGCGTCGTTAATGGTCTTAAAACCATCAATATCGATCACCATCAGTGCAAAGCTGCTGTTCTCACGGGTAGCCTGTCTGATCGCCTGATCGAGTCGCTTCTCCAGCTGAATGCGGTTTGGCAACTGGGTCAGGGGATCATGGGTGGCCAGTTGCACCAGCTCATAATTGGCGCGTTCCAGGCGTGCGGTTAAGCGCGAAGTGCGAATTTGCGAATCGAGCATGGAGACCAGCAGGGTAAAACCGAGAATCGAAAAGGTGATGGCGGTGACCCAAAGTGCCAGACCATGTTCGCTGACGCCGGTCATCAGCATCTGACTGCCAGCGGAGAACTGCGCGGCGGCCATGCCGGTATAGTGCATACCCGCCACCGCCATCCCCATAATAATTGCCGCCATAGCGCGTTGCGCCAGTAATCCGCGCTCTCCCTGCCGCAGGTGGAATGCCAGCCACATGGCGAGGGTCGATGCCAGCAGGGCAATAACCACCGACAGCGCCACCAGCGATGGCCGCCACTGAATCGCGGGGGCGATTAGCAGGGCCATCATGCCTATAAAGTGCATGGCCACCACGCCACTGGCAAGCAGCAGCGACCCGCCGATCAGCCGGGCGGGCGTCAGCTGATGGCGACAGACCTGCCGTAACGCCAGGATTGACGCCACGATGGCAATAGCAAGAGAAGCCCCGGTCAGTGGTAGCTGGTAATGCACCTCCATCGGCATCATCATCGCCAGCATGCCGATAAAGTGCATCGCCCAGATGCCAATCCCCATCGCCGTGCCGCCGCCCAGCAGCCAGTAAAACGCCGCACGCCCTTGTGACATCGTGACCCGACCGGCGATATCAAGGGCAGTAAAAGAGGCGATAAACGCCACAATAAAGGAAATAGCGATTAGCACAGGATCCCAGTTTGTGACGAGCATGACTCATTCCTCGTATTGCCAGTAGCACCGCTGACGGTACTGCGCAGTTATATAAAAATTATTGTTATGTCGCGCTCGGGGTGATGACGCAGACACGGTTGGTGGTAGCCGTGGGTTAGCGCTTTTCACCTGAAAATAAGCGGTGTTTTCCTCGGCTGTCCGGTAACGGTCAATACCCTGATAATTTATTAGGTTAATTAATATCGCAACCTGGTTACCAGAAAATAACATTGTAATAAAAATTCGGATAGATCCTCTGGATATTATCTTTGTAAACATCATGCGTGCTGCGTTGTGTCATATGACAAAACGATCTTTTTTGCTGTGAAAATGCCCGTATTTATATTTTTTATTTTGTCACTACCGATAGTTTCAGGCTGTTCTATAGTAAATAAAACTGATGAATTATGTCGATTTCCTCCCGGGGGCTATCCACGAATTTCATCCTGCAACACCACCGGCGTTGAAAGACGCCCGGCTTTTTTTTATGGTTGTCGGTTGCTTTCTCACCAGGCTGAAAAGTAAAAAACATCACCCAAATAGGTAAGGAATGTTTATGGAGATAAAGCTTTTTCTGGTGGGCTGTGGCCTGAGCCTCGGTGTTGCCTCTACAGGTTTTGCCGCCACCACAACGGGAACGATAAACGCCACGCTGACGCTGACTACCGGTTGTCTGGTCAACGGACAAAGTGCAACGACAGGGGTTAATTTCGGTACTCTGAACTTCGGTAGCAGCGCTGCCACCTTTGACACGCTCAACGCTACCCTGGTCGGTTCGGCAGGGAACGGTATCTTTGTGCGCTGCACCAGCGGCCAGACATTTAACGTGCGGGTCACCAGCAGTAACGCTGCGCCTGGTACGGTGTATGGCACGGTAACCAGCGCGCCGCGTTATCTGGTGCTGGGCAGCGATAACACCAGAGGTATTGCCTACACCCTGTACAGTGATGCCGCTTTTGCCACCTCGATAGCCAATAACGCCGATCTGCCATCAACCGGCACCCCCGATCCGGTGCTGGGCAGTAACTTCCCGGTTTATGGTCGCGTCGCCGGAGGCGGTTTTAACGCCGCCATCCCGGCAGGGACCTACACGGATACCATTAATGTTGCTGTGAACTACTGATTCAGGATGCCAGGGAGGCACCGTGCCGGGAAAGGTAGGGTTTAACATGGCGTTTATGCGGCCACTGTGCGCGTTGCTGGGTATTTACCTCAGCAGCGCGCAGTCATTGCCGACGCAAAGTTTTCAGGTTGCCGCCTCTGTTGTTGCCGGATGTGTGATTTCCGGCAGCAACACCGGGGTATTTGGCGCACTGGATTTCGGTACGCGATCCGGGGTCGACAACGGCAGCGTCAGCGCCAGCTATGTGCAGAGTTCCACCATCAATCTGGCCTGTACGCCGGGTACTACCCTGAATATGAGCATTAATGGCGGCAATAACTACGCCACTACCCGTAACCTGAAACTGGCGAATTACAGCAATGTTGTCGGCTATCAAATTTTTACCAGCGCCAGCCACAGCGCCGCCAGTGAAATCCCGGTCAGCCAGAACGTAGCGCTGAGTTATGGCAACGCCAATAACATAACGCTGCCCATCTATGGCCTGCTGCAACTGAACGGCGTCGCCCGGGCCGGAAATTATACTGACACACTGACGGTTACCCTGAGCTGGTAAGGCACCACTTCTGTTAATAAGGACATTTGCAATGAATATCGCACGCATCGTACAACTGCTGTTAGCGACACTCTCTGGCGCGCCAGCCTTTGCCGGCAACTCGGTGCTGATTTGGCCTATCGATCCAAAAGTGGCCAGTGACGAGAAGGCGGCGGAACTGTGGCTGGAAAATCGTGGCGCCAGCACCACCCTGATGCAGGTGCGGGTATTTAGCTGGCAGCAGGTGGATGGTGTGGAGCAATACCAGACTCAGCAGCAGCTGTTAGCCAGTCCGCCGCTGGTGCGCATTGAACCGGGACAGAAGCAGTTGGTTCGTCTGGTTAAGCAGACCGCGCCGCCGCCCGGACAGGAAGCGGCTTATCGGGTATTGCTGGATGAGATCCCGACGCCGCAGCCGCCGGGGGAGAATCAGGCCGGGCTGAATTTCCAGATGCGCTATTCCGTGCCGCTGTTCGTTTATGGTCACGGGCTGGATGCTGCAACGGCTAAGCCGCTATTAAGCTGGCGCATTATCAGACAGCAGGGCAAAGCCTTTCTTGAGATGACCAATCGCGGGGCTGGCCATGCGCGCCTGAGTAAAGCCAGCCTCGGGGGACGCAGTTTGTCCGACGGTCTGTATGGTTATGTGCTGGCCAACTCCACTTACCGCTGGCCACTCTCCTTTCCGGCGGCGGCAAATTCAGAGCTGGTGGCGGAACTGAACAATAAAAGCTGGCGCAGTAGCGGTTCAGTACATTAACGGATGAGTATGCCTTCACTGCCACCAGGGTGGCGCTACCCGCTGGTGATGACCGCGCTGTTAAGCGGCCTCGCCCCGCCAGAAGGCTGGGCGGAAACTTACCGCGCTTTGCCACCGCCCCCCACGCTCAGTAGTCGCGGGGCGAATCAGCAATATATGCTGGGGCTGGTGGTGAATCAACGCGATAACGGCGACATTGTGCCGGTTGAGTTTCGCGACGGTCACTACCTGCTGCGTGCCGGCGATCTGCAGCGCGTCGGTATTCCGCAGGCAAAACTGGCTGCGCCGCTGGTGGATGTCTCAGCGATGCCGGAGATCAGGGCCGAATATGACCGTCAGCGTCAGCGCATATTACTGACGGTTCCGGCTGGCTGGCTGCCGGCGCAAACCTTTAATAGTGAAAGCCCCCGGCCGCGTTATCCCGCCCGCGCCAGCAACGGCGCGCTGATTAACTATGACTTCTATACCAGCCGTACCGACAGCAGCGGTACGCGCCTCGCGGCGTGGCATGAGTTTCGGCTGTTTGGCGATCCCGGCCAGTTTGTCAGTAACGGCAGCTGGCAGCAGCAGCTGGAGGGCGATGGCGGTTCGTTTGATGAGGGTTATATTCGCTACGACACCTCCTGGACCCGTCAGAACGAAGCCGACTCTCTTAACTGGCAGGTGGGGGATCTGGTTACCGATGCGCTGGGCTGGAGCAGCAGTGTCCGGCTTGGCGGGGTGCAGCTGGCGCGCGATTTCTCGCTGCGTCCGGATCTGGTGACCTACCCACTGCCCACCTTTGCCGGTCAGGTGTCGCTGCCTTCGACGCTCGACCTGTTTGTTAACGGTTACCGTAATAGCTCTAATAAGGTACAGCCGGGGCCATACTCACTGACCAATATGCCGTTTATTAACGGCGCCGGGAATGCGGTAATCGTCACTACCGATGCCACAGGACGTCAGATTACCACCACGCTGCCTTTTTATGTTTCCAGCGAGCTGCTGAAGCCCGGTTTATCTGACTTCTCGGTTGCTGCCGGAGCGATCCGCGAGAATTACGGCATCAGCAACTTTGATTACGGACCGGCGGCAGTGAGCGGCTCGTATCGTTACGGTGCGACCGACTGGCTAACGCTGGAAACCCATGCGGAGGGGGCGAACGCGCTGGCGCAGGGTGGCGGTGGTGCGCAGCTCAAAATCGGGCCGCTCGGAGTGATCAATGCTGCGCTGGCGCAGAGCCGGATGTCAGCAGACAGCGGCAGACAATACAGCTGGGGCTATCAGTATAACAATCGCTGGTTCAGTATCGGTACTCAGCACCAGCTGCGCACCAGCGAGTATGGCGACCTGGCGTGGGTGGGTAACCGTCGTGGCGGTGCTGCTGACGACGGTTACGGGTTAAGCCGCCGTAGCGCTCAGTACAACACCAGTATTTCCCTGGACCATTATGGCAGTCTCGGCGCCGCTTTTATTGATATCACCAGCGGCTCCGGCGATCGCACCCGCTTATGGAATCTGTCATGGAGCAAAAATATCTGGGGCAGCAGCAGCCTGTATATCTCCGCCAGCCACGATCGACAGCAGGGCGCCTGGAGCGGCGCCATCTCGCTGATGATCCCCTTTGGCGCGCGTGGTAATGCCAGCATGAGTAGCGAACGCGACCCGCAGGGCGGAAGCGCGCAGCGGGTCTGGCTTTCACGTGCCATGCCGGCTGATGGTGGCATCGCATGGGATGCCTCCTGGGCGCATCAGGGCATCGGCGGTGATTATCGTCAGGGGAGCCTGAACTGGCGGACGCAGAAAATGCAAACCTCCGCCGGTTTCTATGGCAGTGATGACAACACCACCGAGTGGGCTGATGTGTCCGGCGCGCTGGTGCTAATGGATGGGAGGCTGTTTGCCGCCAATCAGGTTAACGATGCTTTTGTGCTGGTGAAAACCGGCTATCCCGACATTAATGTGCGCTATGAGAATCAGTCGCTGGGGAACACCAGTGACCAGGGATATCTGCTGGTGCCGGGGGTCAGTTCTCTCTATCCGGCAAAATATAATATCGACATTCTCGATCTCCCTGCCGATATGACCGCTTTACAGGTTGAGCAACGCTTCGCGGTAAAACGTCAGAGTGGCTACCTGCTGAATTTCCCGATTGAACAGCTGCGCGCCGCCAGTGTCATTCTGCACGATCAGTATGGTGAACCGTTGCCGGTATCCACTCAGGTGATGCGCCAGGGGCAGGCGACAGCCTATGTTGGCTGGGATGGCCTCAGCTGGCTGGACAACCTGACGGCTGATAATGCGCTGGTGGCGCTGACGCCGGATGGGCGCCGCTGTGAAAGCCGCTTAATTATTGCTGGTGGTCCGCCAAAAGCCCTGAATACTTACGGACCGATAACCTGCCCCCTGTCGCCGCTGCCAGCGGAGGCATCCACGGCGCCGCAATCGGCTCTGCCCTCAGGAAACCGACCATGAAAAGACTTTTATTGGTACTTATACCGTTGATCGCCATCGGATTTGCTACTGGCAGCCGGGCAGCCTGTTCGTTGCCTGCTTCGACCGCCAGCTTTGGCACGGTGACGTCGTTTACTGCCGGCAGTGCCGTCAGCGCAACATCAACCACGGCTCGTGTTAACTGCGGATCGGGTCTGATTATCGGGCTGCTGTCGTCGAATAACATTACGTTAGCCCTGTCGACGGCCAGCAATATTTCCGCTACGCGCGGCACCATGAAACGCGCAGGGGATACCGGCAGTGACAATATTCCGGTTCAGCTCTGTGCGGTATCAACCTGCGCATCAGAGATGACCATCGGAGCAACGGCGGTAACCTATAGTTCCAGTCAGTTGCTGAACCTTGGCCTCGGCGGCTCATATAACTTTTCTATTCCGCTCTATCTGCGCACCGTTTTACCGGCGACGCCGGTAGCCGCCGGCACCTATAGCGTTATGCTAAGTGTGGCGGTCACTTATCGTATCTGTACCGGACTGTCAGTGGGGGGATTACTCTGCCTGTCGGGTCAGGACCAGAATGGCTCAGGCGTTATTCCGCTTACCGTCACCATGGTAGTCACCAATGACTGCACCACCATTAACGCCCCCAATATCAGCTTTGGCAGTGCGCCGCTGGTCGGCAGTTTCACCACGGTTTCGCAATCGATCAGTGTGATTTGCACCAAAGGCAGCAGCTATAGCGTTGGTCTGAGCAATGGCGCGCATGCGGTCAATAATCTGCGCTATATGGCCAGTGGCAGTAATATGCTTGGCTACGAAATTTATAAAGCCAGCAGCAGCGATCGCTGGGGGGCGAATGGCAGTGAGCGTCAGAGCAGCGCTAATGCCAACACGGTCAGCAGCGATGGCGTGACGCGCAGTTATAATTACACCGCCCGGGTACTTACCACCCAGAATACGCCCGCGGTGGGAAGTTACACGGATAATGTGGTAGTGGATTTATCATTCTGATGGCGCGATTAAATACCTGTCACCGGAGATACATTCGGCTTAATATTTTTTCCGGCTAACGGCCAGGTAAACAGGATGTAACCTGGAAGCGTATTGTAAGGGGAATAGAGGGTGTTTTTGTTCTTCTGTCTGATGCGCTACGCGGATACTAATTTTAACTATCGGTTTTACTTTGCCTTTCTTTATATTCCGCCTTAAGTGGAATTAGTTTTATTAAATCACTAACCAGCCAGTCTTAAGTGTATTTCTAAATATTAATGATAATCTATTGGTTATTGTTTTAGTTATCGGTAGCTATGTTGGTGTTACTGAGGTAAGGCCTGAAACAGCTAATAAAAAATCCCGCCTGGTGTTCTTATCGGGTTAAGCCTGTTTTTTGTACAGCTTCAGTGTTGGTTAATGTGTTAACGTCTGTTAAAAAGGAAGTCAGATGCAGTGTATTAAATGTGAAAATGAAGCAATAAAAAATTCTGATTATTGTCAGGGATGTGAAGAGAATGCTTTTAAGAAAATAGGCGGTTTTCTGTATATCCCGGCGGTTAGTATTGTTCTGTCCATATGTTTTTCCACATTTCAGGCAATGGGCGCACTAAAATATTTACTTTATCCTGATAACATCCGATCGGTTATACCGTTAATTATTTTTGAGTTCTGCGGCTGGCTGATGATTGCCGGGCTTGCCGTTTATACTGCCGGTCAATTTTTCAGAAAACGTCGCAAGACTCCGGGTTTTTATATCTCTCTTCTTGTTGCTAATCTGCTCTTTTGTCTGACTGATCTCAGCGTCGCATACTCTGTTTATGATGTACAGTTACAGCATGGTCAATTCGCATGGTTAGGCAGAAACATCATAGGATGTGCTATTTGGATCTCTTATTTTTTAGTTTCCGTTCGGGTTAAACGTACATTTGTACGCTAATCACCAGGGTGGAAATGGACGGCAGCGCCGGGGAATTATGCTGGAAATAATAAACCAACTGATGAGAAAAGTTAGATGCTAAAGGGTTGCATGCCAAATTATCCATCAGTGATAGTCATGAAAATAGATTTTTATCAGCAAGTGGCGTGATTACCTCGATCTTCTGCCTGGTCTTAAGCCATCAGCACGGGAGCCATAAATGGCTCCCCTACAGTAATAAGTTAGTTAAAATGGTTATTGTGGTGACTAATTAAATTTCATGCGGGATTGTAAGAGATGTAACTGCCATATTTTTGTTGTCAGATTAATCACATTTTTATTCAATGCGTCTTTCTATGTGATTTTTGATTTGTTATTTTCCTGCTCGCCTTACTCAACGCTTTTTCTGGCGTAATTATCACAACGTCAAACGGAATGACAGGATTAACAATAATGAAAGTGACATCTGCACCACATGATAAAATATTTAAGCAATTCCTTACCAATCTTGATACCGCCAGAGCATTTCTGAAGGCCCATCTGCCACCGGCATTCTTGAAAGTTTGTAGACTGGATACTCTGCAACTGGTATCAGGTAGTTTTATCGATATGGACCAGCGGGAGCTGCGATCCGATATATATTACTCAATGAAAACAGTTACAGGAAACAGTAATATTTACTGTGTGATAGAACATCAGAGCTCCCCCCACCGGCATATGCCTTACCGGATGTTGCGCTATGTCGTCGCCGGAATGCAACCCTATTATGATGCCAGACATGAACAACTGCCGCTGGTTATACCTATCCTGTTCTATCATGGACGGAAGAGACCCTATCCAAATGCGCTGCATTTGCGAAAGGAATTAAATGTGCCAAGTCTGGCCGTGGGGCTGTATAACAGCGGTTTTCTGCTGGTGGATGTCACAGCTATTTCCGATAGTGAAATAATGAAGCATAAGGGGGTGGCATTACTTGAGTTTATGCAGAAGAATATCTTTCAGCGAGATTTTTCCGCGTACTTTGAGCAACTGGTCACATTGTTACAAAGTGATTATTATACCGAGGGGCAGCGCACTGCTTCGATTGAATATATACTGCGGGCAGGAGATACTACCGACCCGACATCATTTATCCGTATGCTGGTGAAGGCATTACCACAAGATGAGGAGTTAATTATGACAATGGCGCAAAGACTTAAGCTGGAAGGACGTCAGGAAGAAGTACGCAGAATTGCCCGTGCATTACTTCATGAGGGCGTGCACGCTTCGATGGTAAGGAGAGTGACCGGACTATCTCAGAGTGAACTTAAACGACTCCATCACTAATGATATAAATAAAACTCACATTAAAATCTTGATAATTATTATCTGAAATATAATTGGTTTTATACTGCAGGCGGTAATCATTTGAGTCTGAGATTTATTATCAATGGTGAGTAATGATTTGACTGCGTAAACCGGACAGACAACGTTCTGTAACAAACCATCATTATGACTCTCTCAGGGTGACATACTGATCTGCGCTGTAGTATGTCACCTTTACCATCCCCACGACATTCCCGCCCTTATTACCTATAATAGTTCCCCTCTATTCTCAAATGGCCTGTAACAGATCGTGGCAAAATACCAACAGCTGGTGCATCAGATTCGTGCACAGATTGAAGCGGAAGTGTGGCAACCGGGCGAACGTCTGCCTTCGCTGCGAGAGCAAGTGATGCTTAGCGGGCTGAGTCTGATGACGGTCATGCATGCCTATCAGGTGCTGGAAAGCCAGGGCTGGATCCTGTCGCGCCCGCAGTCCGGCTATTATGTGGCGCCGCGCGCAGAGTTTCTCAGTCAACCGGTCAGCCATCAGAAAGTGCAGCTGGCGGAAACGGTTGATATCAATGCCTTTATCTTCGATGTATTGCAGGCCTGCCGCGATCCGTCGATCATTCCCTTTGGCTCTGCCTTTCCCGATCCGGAGCTGTTTCCGCAGCGGCAGCTGATGCGATCGCTGAATAGCGTTTCCCGTACTTTAACCCCGGCTGACGCCATTAATAACCTGCCGCCCGGCAATGAGTTGCTGCGTAAAATGCTGGCGCAACGCTATGCCCAGCAGGGGATCACCGTGTCGCCGGATGAAATTGTTATTACCAACGGTGCGATGGAGGCTCTGAACCTCAGTATGCAGGCGGTTACCGAGCCGGGTGACTGGGTGGTGATTGAAAACCCGTCGTTTTACGGCGCGCTACAGGCGATTGAGCGGTTAAAGCTGAAGGCGGTGGCGATCGCCACCGATCCGCAACATGGCATGGATCTCGATGAACTGCGAAGCGCACTGGCGCGCTGGCCGATTAAAGCCTGCTGGCTGATGAGCAACCAGCAAAATCCGGTGGGTTTTACCCTCAGTAGCGAAAAGAAGCAGCAACTGGTGGCGCTGTTGGCTGAATATAAGGTGGCGCTGGTTGAAGATGATGTTTACAGCGAGCTCTATTTCGGTGGTGAAAAACCATTACCGGCCAAGGCGTTTGATCACAACAGCAACGTATTGCACTGCTCTTCTTTCTCGAAAAATCTGGTGGCCGGGTTTCGTGTGGGCTGGGTGGCGGCGGGCAGGCATGCCCAGCGTATTCAGCGCTTACAGCTGATGAGTACCCTGTCGACCAGCGCGCCGATGCAGCTGGCGCTGGCTAACTATCTCGGCACCCGTAGCTATGACAGCCACCTGCGCAAGTTGCGGCAGGTGCTGGAGCAGCGTAAGAATCTGGCGCGCCAGTCGCTAAAACGTCATCTGCCTTATGGCACGCGCATCAATGATTCGCGCGGCGGTTATTTTCTCTGGATTGAGTTGCCCAAACAGGTGAATGCCACCGAGCTTTACTATCGTGCGCTGAGCCACCATATCAGTATTGCGCCCGGCAGCATGTTTTCGTCAGGTCAGCAGTATGCCAACTATTTTCGCTTTAATGCGGCCTGGCCATGGGATGACGCGCAGGAAGCGGCGGCGGCGATCCTTGGCGGCCTGATAGCCGCCATGATGTGATTTATACCCGGCTGGCGGGCGCGTTGCCCCAGGTCAGGGAATAGACATCATAGAAATCGACGTTGCCTTTATTCGATAACAAGTGGCTAATGCCAGCTTTCACGTTTTCCGGCGTGGCATGGTGGTTGAGGATCTCGGTGACTGCCGCATCAGACAGGGTGCGCACGTAATACCACTCGCCGTAATAGCAGACGCGTAAATCGTGCAGGTGGTCGATATCCTCAAAGCGGTATTTCGGATTGATATCCAGCAGCATCAGTACGCTCATTACCAGAATAAACACCGTCGCGCCCCAGAACGCCGGCCAGCCAAGAAAATCGGTGGTAAAGATCAGTGCTACCGTCAGGGCATAACAGATATACATCGACAGCCACAGGCCAGGATGGGTTTTGAGAAAGTTAAAGCTGAAGCGAGGTTTGTTATCGCGCTGTTCAGTACGATTGAGTATCTCGATCTCACGCTGCAGGATCTGTTTTATTTCGTTCATTATTCACCTCGGTCTTAAAACTCCAGCCAGAGTAAAATTAGAACACGCTATGCAGGATAATAACAGGCACAGTTAGGGCCCGTTTTTCTATAACAGTTGCAACCGGCGGCATAAATGCCGCCGGTGCATTTTTGCTTTAACTGACATTACCAACAATTTGCAGATTGGCGTCATCCGGTACTTCATTATACGAAAGCACCTGCAAACCGCTGGCGAACAGCCGCGCATAGCGTGCAATCAGCGGGCGCAGCTGCGGTGTCACCAGCAGTACGGTCGTCAGGTTCTGCGCTTTCAGCTGTTCCAGAATCACTGGCAGTGTCGACTGCAACTGGGTGAGGATATTCGGATCCACCGGAAAACTATCCAGCGCCACTTTCCCCGCCTGCTGTGCCTGGCTGAGCGCCGACAGCAGCAAATTTTCCAGCGTATTTTCCAGCGTAAAGGCCGACAGCGGCTTATTATCCGGCGCTATGGCCGCCACCAGCGCGCGGCGCAGCGCGTAACGCACATCCGAAGCCAGCAGAATCGGATCTTTGGTTACCGCCGCGCTTTCCAGCAGGGTGGTGGCGATGGTGGTAATATCCTTTAGTGAGACCTGATCGACCAGCAGCAGGCGATACACTTTTAGCTGCTGACTGTAATTCAGCGTGCTGTTCAGGTCTTCCGCCAGTTTAGGCGCCATCCCCGCCAGCCGCTCGTTCAGCCGGGTAATATCATCGTAGTTAAACAGCTCCGGCAGGTTTTCACGCGCGACTTTATTCAGATGAGTGGCAATCACACTCGGGCAATCCACGACCTGGTAGCCGAGGTTCAGCGCTTTGGCCTTCAGCTCCGGTAAGATCCAGGTCACCGCCAGCCCGTAGGCCGGATCAACATCCAGTACGCCGTCGATCTCTCCATACTGTTCACCGGTCGGCAGCGCCATTAGCCGATCGGCATGCACTTCGCCGATGGCGCTGCGCACCCCATTGATTTGTATCGCGTACTGCGCCGGTTTAAGGCGAAAGTCCTCGCGAATGGCGATTTCCGGCAGCAGCAGACCGCTGGTCTCCGAAACCACCTGGCGTACCCCGCGCACACGCTGCGTCAGCGGGCTGCCTTTCGCTTTATCCACCAGCGTAACCAGCTTATAACCGAGATTGAGGCCAATCGGTTCAATCACCGGAATGCTTTCCCAGCTGACGTTGTAATGTTCATCGTCATCCAGCGCCTTGCTGATCGCCTGCAGATCCTGCGGCGTCTGTGCTGGTTTGATCATGGTCTTACTCTGGCGCCAGGCAGCAAACAACAGCAGCGCGGTAAAGGCAAGGAATACCAGATGCGGCATTCCCGGCACCACCGCCAGAACAAACATCACCAGCGCAGCGGTATACAGCGTGGCGGGTTTCGCCAGCAGCTGGCTTTTAATCTCATCGCCGATCTCGCCACCATCGCTGACGCGGGTGACAATAATTGCCGCCGCCGTTGCCAGCAGCAGGGAAGGGATCTGCGCCACCAGACCGTCACCGATGGTCAGCAGAACATACTGTTCAAACGCCTGACCCGCTTCCAGATGATGTTTAAAAATACCGATCAGAATCCCGCCCAGCACGTTGATCAGCAGGATCATAATCCCGGCGATGGCATCACCGCGCACAAACTTCGAGGCGCCATCCATCGCGCCGTAGAAGTCGGCCTCACTGGCCACCTCTTTCCGGCGCGCACCGGCCTGCTCCTGATTGATCAGACCAGCGTTAAGATCGGCATCGATCGCCATCTGTTTACCTGGCAGGGCATCCAGGGTAAAACGCGCCGAGACCTCGGAGATACGCTCCGCACCCTTGGTCACCACCACAAAGTTGATGATCATCAGGATGATGAACACCACGAAACCGACGACAAAGTTGCCGCCGATCACCACGTTGCCGAATGCCTCGATCACTTTACCGGCAGCGCCTGCGCCTTCGTGACCGTTAAGCAGTACCACGCGCGTGGAGGCGACGTTCAGCGTCAGACGCATCAGCGTGGTCACCAGCAAAATCGTCGGGAACACCGAGAAATCGAGCGGGCGGCGGCTGTTTACACTGGCCAGCAATACCATGATGGAAAGCACGATATTAAAGGTAAACAGAATATCCAGCACCAGCGGCGACAGCGGTAAGATCACCATCGCCAGTACGCTTAGCAGCAGCGTGGGTACGCCAATATGACTATTACGCAGCATGGCCAGCAGATGTTGGGTATTAAACTTTCCCATGCGTTTTTACATCCTCTTTTGGAATCGATATCTGGCGGTCCAGCTGTGGCTTGTCGCCGGCACCCGCGCGCCAGGATTTTAGTTGCATCACATAGGTCAGCACATGCGCCATGGCGCGAAACAGTGATGCCGGAATTTGTTGGTTAACGCGCGTGCTGTGATAAATCGAGCGCGCCAGCGGAGGAAACTCCACCACCTCCACCAGGTGCTTTTCCGCTACCGAGCGGATATAGAGCGCGATATCGTCCACCCCTTTGGCGACGATATACGGCGCCGCCGCTTTCGCCGGGTCATACTTCAGCGCTACCGCGAAGTGTGTCGGGTTGGTAATCACCACATCGGCTTGCGGCACCTGGCTGTTAATCTGTCCCATGGCGATTTGCCGTTGCAACTGACGGATACGGCCTTTGATTTGTGGATTCCCTTCCTGATTTTTATACTCCTCGCGCACATCCTTTTTGCTCATCTTCATTTTTTTGGTGAACAGGTGTTTGCTCAGCGGAATATCAATAAAGGCAAACAGCGCGATAGTGACCACGAACAGGCTGATAATCGAATACCACAACGCCAGACCATGAAAGATCGACTCCTGCAAAAACAGCGTTTGCAGACCGATCAGTTCCGGCAGGTTGCTGTTGATCATCAGATACAGCAGGCCAAGTAAAATGCAGCATTTGGCGATCATCTTCAGCACATCAACCAGATGCTGACCGGAAAACAGCCGCTTAACGCCGGCGATCGGGCTGATCTTTTTAATGTCGGGTTTAATGCGCTGTAGCACAAAAATCCAGCCGCCCGGCACCAGACTGGCGATGATCGACGCTGCCGGGATCGGCAGCAGCGTGGCGAGGAATTTCATCACAATCAGCACATTGGTCAGCATAAACTGCCCCATGGCGCCCTCGTCCTCCAGCCGCATGGCAATATCCGTCATCGATTCAAAGGAGTCCTGAATCAGCTGCTGATAGTAAGGGAAGAAAAACGGCACGGTAAACAGACTGGCTACCAGCCCGGCAGCCATAGTGACGTCTTTCGAACGCGGGATATCGCCTTTGTCACGCGCCTTTTGCAGCTTACTGGCGGTGGGTTTTTCGCTTTTGTCTCCACTACTGTTGCCTGACATCAGTCGCTCCTCAGCCGGTCAAACTGTGCCAGGATCTGATTGGTTAAATGCAGATAATGGTCACCGATATTGCTGCTGAGCAGCAGGAAACAGAACAAGCCAAACAGCATGCTGATTGGGAAACCGAGCGAGAACAGGTTCAGGGTCGGCGAGACCTTATTCAGCAAGCCAAACACCCCCTGCACCAGCAGCATAATAAATACCGTTGGCATCGCCAGCAGCAGCGCGCCGGAGATAATCCAGCCGAAACCGGTGACAAAAGTGCGCAGGGTCAGAGCGTTAATCGCCTCGCCAATCGGCCAGTAAGTAAAGCTTTTATACAGCACGGTGATCAGCAGCAGATGGCCGTCCATAGCGAAAAACAGCAGCGCGGAAAAAACAAAAATAATCTGTGAAATCACCATGGTGGAACTGCCGCTGCCGGGATCGTTCATCACCGCCATCCCCAGCCCCATATTCATCGACAGAATCGATCCGGCGGTCTGCAGTGCCCAGAACACCCAGTTGAGCATCTGACCAAACAGCAAACCCCAGAGCACCTGCTCGGCGGTCAGCAACAGCGCCTGAACGCTCATCAGCTCGCGCAGAATGACGTTGTTATCGATCATCGGCGTGAGCACGATGCTTAACAGCAGCGCCAGCGCCACTTTGGCTTTACGCGGAAAGGCGCGCTGTTCGACGATCGGGCAAAAGTGGAAAAATGCCAGGATCCGGACAAACGGCAGCCACAGCGCCAGCAGCGGATTAATCAGATCGTTAATTGCAATGCCCATCATCAGCCCACCAGCTTCGCGGCCTGTTCAAAGATCAGCTGAGTGAAATCGATAAGCTGCGTCAGCATCCATTTCCCGGCCAGCACCAGTACTACCAGCGTTACCACCAGACGCGGCAGAAAGCTCAGCGTCTGTTCGTTAATCTGGGTGGTAGCCTGGAAGATACTTACCAGCAAACCGGTGATCAGACTGGGCACAATCGCCACCACCGAGATCAGCAGCACCAGCTTTAACCCCTGCGCGAGGATATCGCCCGCCACATCAATGGTCATCATGGCGACAGCCCCTGTACGCTATGTGTTAGCGTGCCGACGATCAGCGACCAGCCGTCACAGAGTACAAACAGGATCAGCTTAAAGGGCAGTGAGACGATCAGCGGCGACAGCATCATCATCCCCATCGCCATCAGAATGCTGGAGACGATCAGGTCGATTACCAGGAAAGGGATATAGATCATAAAACCGATCTTAAACGCCGTCTTTAGTTCGCTGAGCATAAAGGCCGGTGCGACAATCGACAGATCCTGGTCCTGCGGATTGCCGCTTACCTGCGCGATACTCATAATTTGCGCCATCGCGCTATTACTGGTCTGCGACAGCATAAATTTCTTCAGCGGCGCTTCGCCGTTGCTCAGCGCCTGCTTCAGGGTGATCTGCTCATTCTGATACGGCACCACTGCCTCGCTGTAAACCTGCGTCCACACCGGACGCATCACCAGAATTGTCAGTACCAACGCAATACCGGTTAATACCTTATTCGGCGGGCTTTGCTGCAGGCCAATGGCCTGGCGCAACAGTGCCAGCACGATAATAAAGCGGGTAAAGCAGGTCATCATGAGCAGCATGGTCGGCAGCAGGCCGAGCAGCGTCATCAGGATCAGGATTTCAACTTTCACGCTGTAATCCTGCCCGCTGGCAGTCGGCGTTGCCGAAAACAGCGTCAGTCCGTTTTGCTGCGCCAGCGCCATCGCTGGCATCAGCGCAAGGGCGGCCAGCAGCAGGGTGGCAACGACCCGGCGGGAAGCCATCATAATGTCAGTTCACCCAGCTCTTTATTGTTGAACTCAATAATGCGCAGGCCGTACTTGTCGTTAAGTACCACCACTTCCGCTTTGCCTAACAGAATACCGTTCACTTTAACGTCCAGCGGTTCACCGGCCAGCTTATCCAACTCAATCACCGAATCGTTATTGACGTTAATCAACTCCGCCAGCGAGATATCAACGGAGGCAACCTCCAGCGTCAGGGTGACCGGGATGCGGCTGAACAGCGACAGATTGCGCTGTTTGCGCTGCTGCAACTGGGCTTGTTGCTCATTCTCCGCCTGATCGCTGGCGGCCGGTTCGTCGACAGAGAAATCAAAATCCAGCGCGCTGGCCAGATCGTTATTTATATCAGTCATGGTGTTGTTCACTCGTACGGTCACTAAATTCGGAAAAGAAAAGTTGGCCGCGATCTTCACGAATGGCGGCATTAAACAGCGGCTGCGGGCCGATAAATAACGGGACACGATCCGGCAGCGCCATCGGCAGGATATCGCCGTGCTTCAGCAGCAGCAGTTCCGCTACCGTCAGCGGTAATGTCGCCAGACGACCATGCAAACGCACCGGCAAATTGCTGAAAGTGGCCTGCACATCTTGCTGCTGTACTTCCTGCTGCAGCCTGGCGCGGTCGGCGGCGTGCTGACGCATATTGGTCAGCAGGCGATCGACATGCGCGGCATCCAACAGCAGTGAGAAATTGCCCTGGTCATAACCATCGAGGGTAAATTCGATTCGCCAGGCCCATTGCGTAATCAGCGCGGAATAATCGGGTTTAATGGTTAGTTTTTCGCCAAATAATGCATCGCTGGTCAGCAATGACACCAGTTCAATTGCCAGCTTATTTTGCAGGCGCTCTTCCGTTTTAGTTACCGGGGCCGGCTCGGCAGGCATATTTTGCTGATTATCCTTCGCTAAACCGTAATAATCCTGCAAAATGTTCAGCAGCAGCGCACGGTCAATATTAAAACCAAGGTTGCCAATTGCGCTGATAAAAATCTGACTATTCTTTTTCCAGGAGTCCATCTGGAATTGCATGGCCTTGAGCGCCACATTGACGCGAAACTTCTTCAGGAAATAAATACTCAGCTTGCCATCAAACTGATCGAATTTATCGGTAAAGATTTTTGGCACTTTATGATAAGGGCGGCCAAGTTTATTGACATCCAGTCTCATCATCTCAGGATGCTCTCCCTGATGATAGATTCTGATTTTGGCACTTTTTGAACGCATCATTATGATCCAGGTTAACGCATAAATGATGTCAGGCATCGATGATGACCGACATCATTCTGGTCGCGGTTAATTGAGTCCGTTATTTAGCATCGTGCATTGATCTTTTATGGTTGATAAGAAATATGAAAGTCTGATCGTTGCCATGCTTAGGAAAAATCCTTGCCTGTATTAAATCGGATGGTAATGCGGTATGCAATACTGCTTTTCTTATTAATCTGTTAATTATATTTTTGGAAAAATATTAATTTAAATGTGTAACGTGTTGATTTAAATCCATTAATTTTTTAATACGCCGTTAATGCTGGTTATGAATCATCCGAAATGTATACTTGGCGTAAATTTTATCCGTTGTCTGTAATATCGCGTTTAAGCACTGTCTTACTCACTGTTTTATCATGTTGGTTTAATGCAGCGATCTGAATAGCGATTATCAAACATAAATAATTACGTCCTTATCGCTTCTTGATGGATAACGAGGTAAGCCAAGGGTGGAGGATTATTGTTATGGATTGGGTCGGGAACCGTCTCGATAAAAAACCAGTTAGTTATATTGCCAGAGCGCCGTCCAGCATCAGTATGTTCTCGCTGGCCGATCGTCTGGCAAAATTTAATGTGCCTGTTTTAATTACCGGTGAGACCGGTACCGGGAAAGAGTGCGTGGCGAAATATATTCATCACGCGGCATTTGATGAGACGGCGCCCTATGTCGGGGTTAACTGTGCGGCAATTCCGGAAAATATGCTGGAGGCGATTCTTTTTGGCTATGAAAAAGGTGCCTTTACCGGCGCGATTAGCAGTCAGCCAGGAAAATTTGAGCAGGCCAATGGCGGTACATTATTACTGGATGAAATTGGCGATATGCCGCTGTCATTACAGGCTAAATTGCTGCGCGTATTACAGGAACAGGAAGTTGAACGCCTTGGTAGCCATAAAAAAATAGCGCTGGATATCCGTCTTATTGCTTCGACGAATAAAGATCTGAGCGTGGAGATCGCCGAAGGGCGTTTCCGTCAGGATCTCTATTACCGCCTTTCCGTGGTGCCGATTCATATCGCGCCGTTGCGCGATCGCAAGGAGGAGATCATTCCGCTAACCGAGTTTTTTATTGGCAAATACCGCGCGCTGGTGGCGCAGACCCCGACGCTGACCGCTGACGCCCGTGCGCTACTGGAGGGGTACCACTGGCCGGGTAATGTGCGCGAGCTGGAAAACATCATTCAGCGCGGGCTGATTATGAGCGCCGATGGCCGGCTGAATGCCGCCTGTTTCGGCCTGCAACGGTCAGCGGAACCCGCGTTGCAATCACTACTGCCGGCCAGTAGCGCTGGCGAAGCGGGTGACGAAAGTCCGATTAAGCAGCGCGGCCGGATCGCCGAGTTTCAGTACATCGTCGATCTGCTCAACCACCATCAGGGAAATAAATCGAAAACCGCCGAGTTTCTGGGCATAACCCCGCGGGCGCTGCGTTACCGCCTGGCCTCCATGCGGCAGCAGGGATTCGACCTGGGTTTCACCTCTTAAGCGACAGCAGGAACATAACATGATTGAGAAACTTCACGCCACCGGCGTGCAAAACCAGATGATTGCCGAAATGCAGCGTATGCAGGCACAGGCCGCCGCAGGCGCCATCGATCCGGCCAGCGGCGACCACCGCATCAGCGCAGGGGCGCCCTCCTTTGGTCAGGTGTTGGATAACGCCGTCAGCCATGTTGACGGGCTGCAGCACTCCGCCAGCGACAGGCAGCGCGCCATCGAAATGGGCACCAGCGACGATTTAACCGGCACCATGCTGGAGAGCCAGAAAGCCAGTATCGCCTTCTCTGCCCTGATGCAGGTGCGTAACAAACTGACCCATGCTTTTGACGAAGTCATGAATATTTCAATGTAAGGGTGTGTTGTGCGCGGAAAATTTAAACAGATGCTGGCGGGCTTTCCGGCAGACCAACTGAAAAAGTGGCTGGTGCCGGGCGCCATCGCCGTGGCGATCACGGCGGTGGTGATCGCGCTGCTGTGGCGCAGTAATAACCAGTACACCACGCTGTTTGGCTCCCAGGAGAATATTCCGGTCGCCCAGGTGGTGGAAGTGCTCGCTGGCGAAGGGCTGGGTTATCGCGTGGAACCGAACAGCGGCAATCTGCTGGTGCGTGAAAGCGATTTGCCAAAGGCGCGTATGGCGCTGGCCGCCAAAGGGATCAGCGCGCAGACGCCGAAAGGCTACGAGCTGATGGATAAAGAGGAGATGCTGGGGAGCAGCCAGTTTATTCAGAATGTGCGCTTTAAACGCAGCCTGGAAGGGGAGCTGGCTCAGAGCATTATGGCGCTGGATAGCGTCGACTTCGCGCGCGTGCATTTAGGCATCTCTGAAGCCAGCTCTTTTGTCCTCAGCAACAAACCTGACAGCAGCGCATCGGTAGTGGTGCGCCTGAAGTATGGCAAAACCCTCAGCGATGAGCAGGTGGCGGCGATCGTTAATCTGGTGGCCGGCAGCGTGCCGGGGATGAAACCGGCACAGGTACGGGTGGTGGATCAACACGGCGCTCTGCTCTCGGCCAATATCGAAGAGTTGCTGAGCGGGCGTAGCGGGATCAAAAACAGTAGCGAGATGATTCAGCGGCTGCGCAATGAGATCGAACACAATCTGGCACATATTCTGACGCCGGTGATCGGCGCGGAAAACTTCCGCATCAGCGTGGTGCCGCGGATTAACTTCAGCCAGGTGGAAGAGACTCAGGAGCGTTATCTCGGCGACCCGCGCGTCAGCAGTGAGAGTCTGCAACAGGAAAATACCACCGACCAGCTGGCGATCGGCATTCCCGGTTCGCTGAGTAACCGGCCGGTCGCGACAACGCCGCCGGCGGAAAACAGCAATCCGCAGGCGCTGTCGACGCGTAACCAGGCGCAGCGCCAGTTTCAGTTTGATCGCGATGTGCGCCATGTGCGCTATCCCGGTTATCAGCTGGAGAAGCTGTCGGTGGCGGTGGTGCTGAATGAAAGCGCCAAAGCGGTACAGGGATGGAGCGAAGCTAATCACCTGGCGATGAATCAGCTGCTGGCCAATGCCGCCGGCATTGATACCCGACGCGGCGACGAGCTGACCCTGACGCAACTGTCATTTACCCGGCCGGAGGTAGCGGAAGTGGCGGAGCTGCAGTGGTGGGAACGTGACAGCACTCTGCTGTGGGCCGAGCGTGGCGGTATTGGTCTGCTGGCGCTGCTGGTGATCCTGTTTGGTCTGCTGCCGATGATGCGGCGTGTCGGCCAGACGCCGGCGCATCCGAAGCCGGCGTCACCGGCGCTGCCGGATGGCGTCTTCGTCAGGGATGATGGTGAGAAAGAGAGCGAGCTCTCTCCGGTGCTGGCTGCGGGAAACTTGCCGGGTGATGACCATCTGCCGCCGCAAGGTTCCGGACTGGAAACCAAAGTCAGCTACTTACAAACCCTGGCGCACAGCGAGACCGATCGCGTCGCCGAAGTATTGAAACAGTGGATAGGCAGCAATGAGCTTAGCAACAGCAGTGGAAAATAACCTCAGCACTAGCAAACCAGCGAAGGGTAGCAGCCATACCCGTCTGGAGCAGGCCGCCATTCTGTTGCTGAGCATTGGTGAGGAGGCGGCCGCAACGGTGATGAGCAAGCTGTCGCGCGAGGAGGTGCTGCGCCTAAGCGAAACGATGGCGCGTCTGCATGGCGTCAGGGTGGCGCAGGCGCGGGTGGCGCTGAATAACTTTTTTCAGGATTACCGCGAGCAGAGCGGTATTAACGGCGCCTCGCGCAGCTATCTGCGCAGCATTCTGGAAAAGGCGCTGGGGGGCGAAATTGCCCGTAGTGTGATTACCGGTATTTACGGCGACGAGATCCGTTACCGTATGGCGCGCCTGCAATGGGTGGATGCGCCACAGCTGGCGGCGTTGATCGACCAGGAGCATCTGCAGTTGCAGGCGGTGTTTCTCGCCTTTTTACCGCCGGATGTCGCGGCACTGGTGTTAATGCATCTTGAGCCGACGCGCCAGAACGAGATCCTCTACCGCATTGCCAAACTGGATGACGTCAATCGCGATGTGGTCGATGAGCTGGATCGGCTGATCGAGCGCGGCGTGGCGGTGCTGTCGGAGCACGGTTCCAAAGTGCAGGGTATCCGCCAGGCGGCGAATATCGTCAACCGGATTTCGGAGAACCAGCAATCGCTGCTGGACCAACTGCAGGCGCGTGACGAGCAGGTGGTCGATGCGCTGAAAACCGAGATGTACGAGTTCTTTATTCTCAGCCGGCAGAATGCCGCCACCCTGCAGCGACTGCTGGAGGATATTCCGCTGGAGAAGTGGGCGATTGCGCTGAAAGGTACCGAACCGGTGCTGAGTCAGGTGATCTTCGATGCTATGCCGCGCCGTCAGGTGCAGCTGCTGCAAAGTACCATTAGCCGCCTTGGTGCGGTGCCGGTCAGCCGGATTGAGCAGGTGCGCAAAGAGATTATGGCTTACGTACGCGAACTGGCGGAAGAGGGTGAGATTCAGGTGCAATTGTTCAGTGAACAGACCATGGAGTAAGCGATGATCAGCAAGCTAAAAACGGAAGCCGGCGGCACGGCGCGTCTGCACCAGTTTCCACCGCTGCGCCATGGCTGGCGTGCGGCGGACGCGGGCAGCAGCCACTATCAGCAACAGCTGATGGACGGCTTTCAGCAGGGCGTCAGCGATGGTTTTGAGCAGGGACTGCAGCAGGGCAAAGATCAGGGATATCAGGAGGGGCTGCGCAGTGGCCGCGAAGAGGGGTTGCGTCTTGGACGCGAGGACGGCAAACGCATTGCGCATACCCAGTTTATGCTGGCGGCACAGCCGCTGGATGCCCTGATCCGGCAACTGCAGACGACGCTGAACGAACATGAGCAGCGGCGCCGTGCCGAGCTGCTGCAACTGGTGGAGAAAGTGGCGCGCCAGGTTATTCGTTGTGAGCTGGCGCTGCAACCGACGCAGATGCTGGCGCTGGTGGAGGAGTCGCTGCTCAGCCTGCCGGAGGCGCCGACCCGGCTGCGGGTATTGCTGAATCCGGAAGAGCTGCTGCGCATCAGCGAAATCGAACCGGCAAAAGTGGCGGAGTGGGGCCTGACTGCGGAAGCGGAGCTGGAATCCGGAGAGTGTCGGGTGATTACCGAGTCTGCCGAAATGGATATTGGTTGTCATCACCGGCTGGAACAGTGCATGGACGCCTTAACGCAGAATCTGAGCGAAGCAGCGGGTGAGTGATGAGGGATAACGCCGCGTTTGATAAGGCGCTGAGGTCGATCGACAACATTGCGCTGGCGCGCGTCGCCGGACGACTTGTGCGGGTAAACGGCATCCTACTGGAGAGTATTGGCTGTCGTCTGGCGGTGGGACAACGCTGTCAGGTTGAAGACGCCAGCGGCGGACTGGTCGACGCGCAGGCGGTCGGCTTCGATCGCAACGTAACTTTTCTGATGCCGTTTAAGCAGCCGGAAGGGTTGATCGGCGGCGCCCGGGTGTTTCCGGCGGAAAAGTCCGCCGGGGTATCGATTGGCGCCAGCTGGCTGGGGCGGGTAGTGAACGGGCTTGGCGAACCGATTGACGGCAAAGGCAAACTCGCGGGCGACAGCCTGTTGCCACTGCAGCCGGAGTCAATTCATCCGCTGACGCGCAAACCGGTAGCGACGCCGCTGGATGTCGGCGTGAAGGCGATTAACGGTCTGCTGACCATTGGCAAAGGGCAGCGCGTCGGGCTGATGGCCGGTTCCGGCGTCGGTAAAAGCGTGCTGCTCGGCATGATCACCCGGGCGACGCAGGCCGAAGTGGTGGTGGTGGGGTTGATTGGCGAGCGCGGGCGCGAAGTGAAAGAGTTTATTGAACATGCGCTGCAGGCCGCCGGGATGGCGAAGTCGGTGGTGGTGGCGGCGCCGGCGGATGAATCGCCGCTAATGCGTATTAAAGCCACCGAAATGTGCCATGCCATCGCCGCCCATTTTCGCGATCGCGGCAAAGATGTGCTGCTGCTGGTCGACTCGCTGACGCGTTACGCCATGGCGCAGCGTGAGATTGCGTTGTCACTCGGTGAGCCGCCAGCGACCAAAGGCTATCCGCCCTCGGCTTTCGGCATTATTCCCCGGCTGGTGGAGAGCGCAGGCAATAGCGACAGCGACGGCACTATGACGGCGATTTATACCGTGCTGGCGGAAGGCGATGACCAGCAGGATCCGATTGTCGACTGCGCGCGCGCGGTACTGGACGGCCATATTGTGTTGTCACGCCAGCTGGCGGAAGCCGGGCACTATCCGGCAATCGATATTGGTCAGAGCATCAGCCGCTGCATGAACCAGGTGACCGGGCGTGAACATCAGCAGGCGGCGCAGACGCTGAAGCAGCTGTACGCCGACTATATGGCGCTGAAGCCGCTGATTCCACTGGGGGGCTATGTTGCCGGTGTCGATGCCCAGGCTGACCGTGCGGTACGTCTGTATCCGGCTATCGACAGCTATCTGTGTCAGCAGGTAGATGACTGTGCCTCGCTGCAACAGTCGATCGTCGATCTGACTGCTCTCAGCCGTGCTTAATGTGGAACGCCAATGTTTAAAACCCGGAAAACTATCGCCACCCTTGAGCAACTGCGCCTGCTGCGTGAACGGGCGGTCAGCGAAACCAGCGGCAAACTGGTGCAGCAACAGCAGCTGTGCCAGCGCTATCACAACAATATTGATGCGCTAAATTCGCTCAGCAGTGGCGATGCGATTGCCAGCCAGGACGCCACGCAGATGCACAATCTGGCGCGCTACAAAGCCAATATTCAGCGGGTGATTGACTGGCAAAAACAGGAGCACGCGCTGGCGCAGATCGAGCAGCAGCAGTTACAGCAGGACCTGATCCTACAGGCCTGCCGCGAGAAGACGGTGGAAGTGGTACTGCAACAGCAACAGGCGGCACTGTTGCGCGCACGCAACGGCCAGGAACAGAAAATTACCGACGGACAGGCGATGCAGAGCTGGCTGCGCCATCGCCGCAGGCATCAATAAGGGGGGACTAAGATGAAAAACCGGCAATCCGATCAACGCGCGGGCAGTTTGCTGCAGCAGTTGCTGGCGCGTAACAACACCGCAGCGCAGGGTGAACTGCCTTTTGTCAGTGTGGTGACCCCTACCTGGAATCGTCGTGCTTTTTTGCCGTTCCTGCTGCATATGTTTCTCTATCAGGATTATCCGGCGGATCGGCGTGAGCTGGTGATCCTTGATGACTCTGAGCAGAGCAGCGCCGATCTGGTCGCCAGCTTAAGTCAGTATGCGCCGCACCCGCAGCTGATCCGCTATTACCATCAGTGCGAGCGCCTGACGCTGGGACAGAAACGTAATCAGCTTAATCAGTTAGCGCGCGGCGAGTATATCGTCTGTATGGATGATGATGACTATTATCGCGCCGACAAACTGAGCTATACCATCAGCGAAATGCGGCGGCATAAAGCGCTGTTTGCCGGCTGCGACAGCATTCCGGTGTGGTACAGCCATGTGAATCGCATTTATCAGACCGCCAGTATCGGCAGACGGCATGCCCTGAATGGCACCTTTGCCTGTCATCGCAACTTCCTGAAGAAACACCGCTATGACGATGCCGCCAATCTGGCGGAAGAGTCGTCGTTCCTGAAGGGGTTTACCGTACCGGTTTTGCAGCTCGATCCTTTCCGTTCGATTTTGTGCATTTCCCATCATGCCAATACCTACGACAAAGATTTTATCTTTAGCAACTGCCAGCGCCTGCCGCTGACGCTGGAAAGCATCGTCACTGACCGCTATCTGCTGCAGCACTACCAGCGACTGAACCGCGCGACGGCCGGCAGCAAGATCGCATGGGAGTTTATCGATCGGATAGTGATTAATGCACACTCCGGGCAGGCGCAGGCGGCGGAACGCATGCAGCGACAATTACTGGAGCTGGGGGCGCTGCCGCAGCAGCTGGCGTTTTATCGTCCGGCCAGTCAGTCCGAAGCGGCGCATAGCAGTCAGCTGGCGATCGTCAGACGGGCAAAGGCGCAGCAGTGGCGCAATGTATTGGTCGTCGATGAAAACGCGCTTTTTGTCCGCCAGGAAAAGGCGATTATCAGTACCAATAAGCTGTTCGCCGCCCTGCAACATATCCCCTGGGATGGCGCCTTCCTCGGCTGCCAGCTGGATACTGCTTTTCCACTGGCATCGCTACCCAGCGCGGTAAAAGTTTCCGGCGCGCGCCAAACGGCGGTGGCCAGCCTGTTCAGCCAGCGTAGCTATGACGCGTTGATTGCCGCGCTGTCGGCGCCGGATGCCAGCGCAACGTCGTGGCAGATGCTGTTTCGTCATGGTCAGTGGCTGGCGGTGTATCCCAGCCTGATTTACCTCGACAGCGATGCCAGCGGTAAGGATCTGATCGCTGACTTCTTCAAAAAATTACCGACAACTTTACCTAATACTATTATCTCTACGGAACAGTAATGAAACAGATACGGAGTTATATCCCCCAATATCTCTTGCGCCTGCACGAGGCAGACTGGCACTGCCAGTGCCCAACGTGTCAGCAGGACTACCCTTTTGTCATTATCGACTGGCAGGATCAGCGGCGCTACAGTGCCAGCCTGAGCTGTGAGCGGGTGGCGCAGGACATCCTGTTTAACGCTGACGCTTTTGTCTTGCACAGCGCGGAAGAGATGTCAGCCGCCGCATGGCAGCCGAATCAGCTGCAGCAAAAGATTAATCAGGGCTGCATTAACCTGGCAATAAGCGACGCGGGGGACATCCCGGTGAAGCTTTATGCCATCGGTATTTATATCAACCAGATGATGAAATTATCGGCTGACGACGTCGCACAGATTACCCGCTGTGGCGAGGAGTTTAGCCGCCTGCTGGCGCAGGGCGCTCTGGCCGAACATTTTGATCTGCTGCCGGTGATTAGCAAATACAAATTGCAGGCGGTCAGAGCCTTAAGCGCCACCCGGCTGGATACCACGCTTGATGCCCGGGCGGGCATGGCGCTGTCGTTAAAGTTAAATGAGTTTACTGTGCTGGCGGATAACTATCTGGAGCAAAACCTGACGGCGTTAGATCAGGATGCGCAGCTGGCGACTTTTATGCAGCAGCACCGGCAGCTGTGGCAAAACTTTATCCTGTACCGCTGCTATCACCATCTGTTCCCGCTCAATAGCCAGGATGCATTTTTAGCGCTGTGCGGCGATGTTTATCTGCTGAAAATCTTGTGCGGGTTGCTGATACAGAGTGAAATTGAGCTGGATGAAGTGCGTATCAGTGCGCTGTTTGCCGCCATGGAGCGGCAGCCGGTGAGGTTAACCTGCGATGCCGATATGCTGCTGGTTGGATTATCGTTATTGAAATAACTGACGGGCGGCATTGATGCTATGCCGCCCGTGCTGATGGCTTAAACCATCATCCCTGATAAAACATTGTGGCCGGTTCCGGCCGGATAAGCTGTTGCAGGGTCTCTTGCTGCATGCTTAGCAGCAGGCCGTTACGTTGATTGATTTGCTGGCAATGCAGGGCACGGCTTTCCAGGGTTGACCAGCAGGTCGCCACCTGGGCAGCAACGCGTTCGGGGAGACAAGGCAGGATTTTTTTGAGCCCTTCGCTGTCCGGAGAGAGATTTAGCGCACACAACAGGCTGTGGCGGCGTTGCGCCGACAGGTGTAATTGTTGATAGAGAGACATCAGCCGCTGTCTCACCTCTTCACTGCCGTTACTGTCGCAGGCGATGATTTTTTCATGTTGCAGCTGCAACAGGATCTGCAAGCTGTCGTAATGCTGCAGGTCCTGTTTAATATCGGCCAGCAGCTGTTTTACCCGCCCGGTATTACTGTTCATCGACGAAAATAGTCCATCATGCTGCGCGCCAGCTTCTCACTGTCGGGCGTGAGTTCACCGCTGGCAATCGCCTGTTTCATTTCGGCGACGCGTGCCTCGTCCACTTCCGGCATCTGGCGCAGCGACTGTTGCGCTTCACTGATAATGCTGCCGGACTCCGCAGTTTTCGCCGTGGTGGTGGTTTTTTTACTGTCGTCCGCTTTTTCGCTGGTGGTCGTGAGGCCAGAGGAAACCGGACGCAGGTTGGAAACGGTAATTTTCATCATGTCTTGTGCCCTTAACGCAAAATATGTTCTCGGTGTCAGGTAATAACGGCACGCGGCGGCGGAAAGTTAAATTCCGCTTTGCATCATGCGCCTGGAGCCAGCAGCATGCGCACCACGCCGACATCATCCACCAGCGCTGAGACCACCTTCTGGCTGCTCAGGTTACGCACCTTAATCACATCGCCTTTGCGTCCTTTTTTCATCGCTTCCCCGATGCTTTTCGCCTCAATGCCATCCTGAGCGGCGATCATCACTACCCGCTGACCCCGCTCGATGACCAGCGGCTGCTCAAGCTGGGCAGGAGAGATGGCCTGCATATCGCGGATACGCTTTTTCACCGTCAGGCCCAGTACCTCGTCCGGGCGGCTGATATAGCCGTCACGCATACCGCTGATGTTGCGCTTTTTCAGCTCCACATCGCTGGCCGCTAACTGCTTACCACGCTCCAGACTGGTTTTAGCCACCAGGATCGGCAGATAGATATCCGGTTTCACCGTTACCGCAATTTCCCAGCGGTTCGCTCCTTCACAGCGAATATCGTAGCGTAATCGCGCCAGATCGAGACGGTCGCCTGCCGGTAACGAGGAAATTAAGGGTTGGTCACAGCGCGGAAACCGGCTGACTTCCGTGGGAATAAATACGTTGAGTTTGCTGCTGTAGCCCTGCCAGTTTTTCTGGCGCGCCACGCGCTGAATATCCGCCGTGGCATTGACGGTGGCCTGACTGTAGATCTGTTTACGCGCAGTTTGTGGTTCCACTGCGGACCACGCCGGCCGGGCGGAAGCCAGCATCAGAACGGTGGTGGCAAGGAAACAGGCTTTCCGCTTATTGGCGACGATGTACATTTTATCCTCATTAAATCAACTGGTTATAGTTTGGCACGCAATTTGCTAAATGGCTGCGAATCAATAATCAGGAGGAGTACATCGTGGGAATAAGTTTTGACAAGGCGCTGAGCGTTCATCCGGCCGCACTACAGCTTCGACTTTCCCGAGCAGAGCTGTTGTCGGCGAACCTGGCCAATGTGGATACCCCGAACTTCAAGGCTAAAGATATTGATTTTGCCGCGGAGATGCAACGCTCAATCAGCAAAAGTTCATTCGCTGCGGCGCCGGCGGTGAAATATCGCGTGCCTTATCAACCAGCTACCGACGGCAATACCGTGGCGCTGGATGTTGAACAGGCGGAGTTCTCAAAAAACACGCTGGATTATCAGGTAAGCATGCAGTTTCTCAATGCAAAAATTATCGGCATGAAACAGGCAATTGAAGGGAAATAATCATGTCATTCAATGAAATATATCGTGTTTCCGGTTCAGCCATGACCGCGCAAACCGTGCGGCTGAATACCATCGCCAGTAACCTGGCGAATGCGGAATCACCGGCCGCCAGCGAGGCGGCCACCTATAAAGCGCGTCGCCCGGTATTTGCCGCCATCTACCAGAACAGTCAGCTGATGGATAACCGCGCCATGGCGGGCGCCCGGGTGCAGGTACTGGATGTGGTCGAAACCGGCGGCGCTATCCGGCGCTATGAACCGGGCAGCCCGCTGGCGGACAACGAGGGGTATGTGTTCTACCCGGACATTAATACCGTTGAGGAGATGGCAGACATGATGTCTGCGTCACGCAACTTCGAAACCAATGTGGAAGTGCTGAACAGCGTGAAAAGTATGCAACAGAGTTTGCTGAAACTGGGAGAAGGATAACCATGGCGCTTAACAACGTACAACGTAATGAAAACAATGATGTTTTCAACGCTCAGCAGTCGCCGCAGAGTAACGGCAGCGTCAGCGATATGTTCCTGAAACTGCTGGTGGCGCAGATCCAGAACCAGGATCCGACCAACCCGACCGACAGCGCGCAGTACATCAGTCAGTTGTCGCAGATGTCGCAAATGGAATCGATGCAGGCGCTGACGGAAACCATGGCGGGCGTTTACTACATGGCGGAAAGCATGCAGGCGCTGGGGATGTCGAATCTGGTCGGGCAGCAGGTATTTGTCAGCAGCAACGCCATTCAGATCGAGAACCAGCAGCGGATTGAGGGTCGCCTTAATCTGAAGCATCCGGCGAATAACGTTACCGTGCATATCAAAGATGCCGCCGGCAAAGAGATCAAGCTGGAGCTGGGGAAACAGGCGGCGGGCGATGTGGAATTCACCATCGATCCGGCTGAACTGGGACTGAGCGATGGCAAATACACCCTCAGCGTGGTGACCGATACCGGCGAGAAAGAGGTGTCGGTTGAAATCGCCGGGACGGTGAACAGCGTGCGCTTTGATCCGCAAACCGGTGCGCCAATGCTGAATATCCCCGGCCTCGGCGAGGTGGCTTACAACACCATTCGCCAGTTTGGCAACAGCAAAGTGCCCGTCGGCGGGCGATCCAATCTGTTTTCGGCGCGTTCTGGCTTAACCAACAGTTCCGCGCAAATTTAAGGACCATTTTATGAGTTTTAATATTGCAACTTCCGGCCTCAATGCTGCAACCAAACAGCTGGGCGCCATCAGTAATAACATCGCCAACGGCGGCACCGTTGGCTATAAAGCGATGCGTGCAGAGTTTGCTTCGCTGTATGCCAGCGGCCAGCCGCTGGGCGTCGGCGTAACCAGTATCTCGCAGAGCATTGCGCAAAACGGCAATGTCACCAGCAGCGCCCGTGGCCTCGATCTGGCGATTTCCGGCAACGGTTTCTTTGTCACCAAAGACAGCAGCGGCAAGACCAGCTACACCCGTGCCGGTTATATGGGTACGGATATCAATGGCTATCTGATCAATAACCTCGGCAATAAAATTCAGGGCTATACGGTGGGCGCCAACGGTCAGCTACAGACCGGCGTCATCAGCGACCTGCAGCTGAAAACCGGTGGTATTCCGGCGAAAGCCACTGACAGTCTGGAGTTCACCGCTAACCTGAATGCCAATGCCAGCATTCCGACGGTGACGCCATTTGATAAGGCGAACTCCGAGAGTTACAACAATACCTACAGCAGCAAGGTGTATGACTCACTTGGCCGCGAACACAATATCGAACAGTACTTTGTAAAAACCGCCGACGGTGAATGGAAGGCTTACTACTTCGTTGACGGCGCCGCCGCTACGCCAGCCTCTGTCGATCTGTCGTTCAATACCAACGGCGTACTGATTATGCCGGCCGCCCCGGTCAATATTCAGGCGCCGGCAGCAGGAGCGCAGCCGCTGAATATCGCGCTTAACTATACCGGCAGCAGTCAGTACGGCACCGATTTCAACGTGTCAAAAAACAATGCCAATGGTTACGCCGCCGGTGAACGTAACGGCGAGCAGATCGATGAAGACGGCAAGATCTACGCCACTTACAGCAACGGTGAGCGCATGCTGCAGGGGCAACTGGTACTGGCGACTTTTGCCAATATCGACGGCCTGGCATCGGAAAACGGTACCGCATGGTCGATGACCAATCAGTCTGGTCAGGCGTTGCTGGGCGCGCCGAAAACCGGTCTGAATGGCGCCATCAAAGCGTTTGCCCTCGAAGACTCCAACGTTGATATGACCGCCGAACTGGTGGGACTGATGTCAGCACAGCGTAACTATCAGGCCAACACCAAAGTCATCTCGACCAATGAGAAGATGACGATGGCCCTGTTCCAGGCGATTTAATTATGGATCGTTTGATTTATACCGCCGTCAGCGGCGCCAGCCGTAGCCTGACTCAGCAGATGATTCACTCCAACAACCTTGCGAATGCCAATACCGAGGGCTTTCGCGCCGATCTGGAGCGGGCCAGCACCCGGCGGGTTCAGGGCTATGGCTATGACTCGCGTTTTCAGGTCAGTAGCCAGAACGGCGGCATCAATATGGCGCCAGGGGCGCTGCGTGAAACCGGTCGCGAACTGGATTTCGCCATTAAAGGCGATGGTCTGGTGGCGTTACAGGATGGACGGCGCGAAGCCTATACCCGTAGCGGCCATATTGATATCGATGACGAGGGCAACCTCTCCGTTAGCGGCTTACCGCTGCTCGGTGAAAATGGGCCCATCCAGCTGCCGCCTTTCTCTCAGGTTGCTATCGGCGACGACGGCACCATTACCGTGATCCCGGAGAATGGCGATATCGCCGCAGCGGCGGATGTCGATCGTATCAAGCTGGTGGCTATTCCGGCGGAACAGCTGAGTAAAAACAATGATGGTTTGCTGGTCAGCAATCGCGCCACCACGCCGCGCAGCGAAAGCGTCATGGTCGCTTCCGAACATCTGGAAACCAGCAACGTTTCGGCGATTACCGAGATGGTACAAACCGTGTCATTGAGCCGTCAGTTTGAAGCGCAAATCAAAATGATGAAGGCCGCTGAGTCGCTGGCGCAGGCGGGTAACCGCCTGATCCGTGGCAGTTAACCAACTTCAGGAAGCATAAATTATGAATCCCGCATTATGGGTAAGTAAAACCGGTCTGGCGGCGCAGGATGCCAAAATGACCGCGATTTCTAATAACCTGGCCAACGTCAATACCACCGGTTTTAAACGCGACCGGGTGGTATTTCAGGATCTGTTTTATCAGACGCCGCGTGCGCCGGGCACCATGCTTGATCAAAACAATGTCGCGCCGAACGGCGTGCAGTTTGGCAGCGGCGTCAGGATCCTTGGCACACAGAAGCAGTTTACCGTCGGTTCGATGCAGGTCACCAATCAGGATCTGGATGTGGCGATCACCGGTCAGGGATTTTTCCAGGTAGAGACGCTGGATGGCGATATCGCCTATACCCGCGCGGGCAACCTCTCTATCAGCCCGGACGGCGTGCTGACTAACGCCCAGGGGCTGCCGCTGGTGCCGCAGATTGAACTGCCGGAGCACACCAAAAAACTGTCGATTGCCAAAGATGGCACCGTGACCGCCAGCGTCGGCGGCGAAACCGATGCGGTAGAGCTGGGGCAGATTACGCTGGTGAACTTTGTCAATCCGGGCGGTCTGGAAGCGGTTGGCGGCAATCTGTATCGCGAAACCGCCGCCAGCGGTGAAGCGGTAGAAGGTGTACCGGGCGAAGAGGCATTCGGCGCGCTGGAACAGGGCTCGCTGGAGGGTTCTAACGTGCAGGTGGTGGAAGAGATGGTGGATATGATCACCGTACAGCGTGCCTACGAGATGAACGCCAAAATGGTTTCAGCAGCCGATGACATGCTGAAGTTTATCAATCAGCAAATGTAACCGTCAGGCGGAAGCGCGGCTTCCGCCTGAAGAACGATCACAGGTAGAACCATGAATAAATTGCTGATGCTGCTCAGCGTGTTGCTGCTGGCGGGCTGTGAAAGCTCGGCCTTGCTGGTACAGAAGGATGATGCCGCTTTTGCCCCACCGGAAAGCCCGGTCCAGCCGGAGTCGAAGGTCAGCGGCGGCGGGCTATATAACAACAACTATAACTGGTCGCTGACGCAGGATCGCCGGGCATATCGCGTCGGCGATATCCTCACCGTGCGGCTGGATGAAACGACCCAGTCGAGCAAGCAGGCAAAAACCAATTTTGGCAAAAAGAACAGTGCCGAGTTAGGCGCGCCGACGCTGTTTGGCGCCACCGTCGATGACCTGAGCGGCTCGGTATCCGCCAACCGCAACTTCAACGGCAATGCCAGCTCCGCTCAGCAAAATATGCTGCGTGGCTCGATTACCGTGGCGGTGCATCAGGTACTGCCCAGCGGCGTGCTGGTGATCCGTGGCGAGAAGTGGCTGACGCTGAACCAGGGCGATGAATATATGCGCGTCACCGGGCTGGTGCGTTCCGAAGATATTCAGCGCGATAACTCGGTGTCGTCACAACGTATTGCCAATGCCCGCATCTCCTATGCCGGTCGCGGCGCGCTCAGTGATGCTAATTCAGCGGGCTGGTTAACCCGATTCTTTAACCACCCTCTGTTCCCTATTTAAGGTAAATCAAGATGTTACGTTATGTTTTTTTGTTTCTCGCGGCGGCAACGGCGCTGGCGGGCCTGCAGGTCCGCGCCCAACCGCTGAATAGCCTGGTCGATGTGCAGGGGATTCGCGGTAACCAGCTGGTGGGCTATAGCCTGGTGGTCGGGCTGGATGGCACTGGCGATCGCAACCAGGTGAAGTTTACCAATCAGTCGGTGACCAATATGTTGCGTCAGTTTGGCGTGCAGTTGCCGGAAAAAATCGATCCGAAAGTGAAGAATGTGGCGGCGGTGGCGCTCAGCGCCACCCTGCCGCCAATGTATGCGCGCGGGCAAACCATTGATGTCACCGTATCGTCGATTGGCGATGCGAAAAGCCTGCGCGGCGGCACCCTGTTGCTGACCCAGCTGCGCGGCGCCGATGGCGAAGTGTACGCGCTGGCACAGGGGAATGTGGTTGCTGGCGGGGTAAAAGCCGAGGGCAACAGCGGCTCCAGCGTGTCGGTCAACACCTTAACCGTTGGCCGGGTGCCAAACGGCGCCAGCGTGGAGCGCGAAGTGCCGAGCGATTTTCAGGATAACAGCCAGGTAATGCTGAACCTGAAACGTCCCAGTTTTAAAACCGCCAACAGTATCGCGGTGGCGCTGAATCAGGCATTTGGCAGTGGTACGGCGCTGGCGAAAAGCGCCACCAACGTATCGGTTAATGCACCGGCCGATCCCAGCGCGCGCGTGGCGTTTATGTCGATGCTGGAAGATGTGCAAATCAATGCCGGTAAACAGGCGCCGCGCGTGGTGTTCAATGCCCGTACCGGCACCGTGGTGCTGGGCGACGGCATTATTGTGCGCGCGGCGGCGGTATCGCACGGCAACCTGACGGTGACGATTCGTGAATCAAACCAGGTCAGCCAGCCAGGACCGCTCAGCCGCGGCCGGACGGTGGTGACGCCGCAAAGTGATATCGCGGTCAGTCAGGGTAATGGTCAGATGGTCACCATTCCGGCCGGGACCAATTTGCGCAGCATCGTCAACACCATCAACAGTCTCGGCGCATCGCCGGACGACATTATGGCCATTCTGCAGGCGCTGCATGAAGCCGGGGCGCTGGATGCGGAATTAGTGGTGATCTAAGGAGATTAACGATGATAACCCCGCTACGAAGTGAGTTTTCCGCCATACCCGGCGATATCAGCGGCAGGGTCCGGCCGCAAACTATTGCCCAGGCCGCAGAGCAGTTTGAGGCGATGTTTCTGCGCACCATGCTGCAGCAAATGCGCAAAAGCGTCGATGCGCTCAGCAGTGAAAATGGCATGTTCAGCAGCCGTGAAGCGCGCACTCTGCGCGATTTTTATGATGATGCGCTGGCCCAGGATCTGGCCAGCCAGCGCAGCACGGGGATCGCCGATCTGCTGATTAAACAGCTGTCCGCGGATGGCGGACGGACAGCATAAGAAGCGCCAGACATCCCGACGTTGCGCGGCGTTCACGCTGCCGGCGCCGGGGCTTAGCACCATCTCTAATGGAGGATCAGATGAGTTTACATTCTATTGGCTATAGCGGCGTGCAGGCCGCACGCATCGGCATGAATGTTACCGCACTAAATCTCAGTAATGCGTTGACTCCAGGCTATAGCCGTCAGCACATTGTGCAGCAGGCGATTGGCCCGATGGGCAATCAGCGTCTGTTTAGCGGTAACGGCGTAGAGGTCAGCCAAATTATGCGTATGGCCGATCAGTTTCGAATTGGCCAGGTGTGGCGTGGGGGCACGCAAGTCAGCTATTACGATCAGACCCAGACTTATCTTGGCGGGCTGGAGACAATTCTCGGTTCCGATTCCACCGGGATCGGCGACGGCCTGGATAACCTGTTTAAATCACTGAACGGCGCCACGGAAAAACCGAATAATCAGGCGATGCGTCAGGATGTACTGACCGAAGCCAGATCGCTGGCGATGCGCTTTAACAACGTGCAGAAATTTATTCAGAGCCAGCGGAGCGATATTCAGCAGCAACAGCAGGGGACGGTGGTCAGCATTAACACCCTGACGGAAAATATTGCCAAATATAATCAGAAAATTGTCGAAATCACCGCCGCTGGCGGCGATACCAATATTCTGCGCGATCAGCGCGACGAGCTGGTGAAAGAGCTGAGTAATTACGCCGATGTACGCGTGAATATTAATGATAAAGGCGAATATAACATCTCACTGCCATCGGGCCAGCCGCTGGTTAACGGCAAAGATTTTGGCACTCTGAGTATTCAGCCAGACAGTAACGGCATGATGAAGATGACGCTCAGCTACGCGGGCAGCAGCTATGACACGCCGATGTCCTGTGGCGGCAAACTTGGCGCTCTGCATGACTATGCCAGCGGGACGCTGAGCGAGATGGATGAATCGGTTAAGGGGATGGCGCAAGCGCTGGCGACGGCATTTAACGCGCAGCTGGCCAGTGGTTTTGACTTAAATGGCAATCCGGGCGGCGCGCTGTTTATTTTTGACGCTAACGATCCCGGTGGAATGCTGCAGGTTACGGATTTGCAATGGCATGAGCTGGCATTCTCTTCTGCTGCCGGCGAAAGCGGCAACAACCAGAACCTGCTGGAGCTGATTAAGATTAAAAACCAAAACTATGACATTCCCGGCATGGGTGAAACCAGTCTGGATAATGCCAGCGCCACCCTGATCAGCACCGTGGGAATTAAAAGCCGCCAGAATCAGACCGAATTACAGTCAGCCGTGGCGTTGCTGGAACAGGCGATTATCCAGCGCGATAACTACAGTGCGGTGAATGACGACGAAGAGTATATCAACCTGTCGACTTATACCCAGTCGTATCAGGCCAATATGAAAGTGATTGCTACCGGCGACCAGATATTTCGCGATCTTCTGGCGCTATTCTAAGGAGCCTGTTATGAGAGTCAGTACCCTCACCTTTACCAATACGGCGCTTAATAATTTTAACCGCAATAATATGCAGTTAAGTAAAGTACAGACGCAAATCAGTCTGGATAAGCGTATTACTAAGCCCTCCGACGATCCGATCGCCAGTAGCCAGCTGGCGCAGTTGCGTCGCGAGCAGGCGGCGATCGGCCAGTATCAGCACAATATCAGCCGGTTATCCGGCAATCTGGCCCAGCAGGAAGTTCATATTGATGCCACCAGCAGCACACTGATGACGATGATGGATAAGATCCGGGAAGCCAATAACGGTCATCTTAGCGTGGCAGATATGGACGGCTACGGCACCGAACTGCAGGCGCTAATGGAGTCGCTAATTGCCCAGCTGAATACCCGCGATGCTGACGGCAACTATCAGTTTGGCGGCACCATTACCGATCGACCTCCGGTAGTGCAGGATCCGGCGACCGGCCAGTGGATCTATCAGGGTAACGATAACCAGTCGGCGGCGACCGTCGCCCATGTTGTTGATATCCGGGTGACCACGCAACTGGCGCAGGCTTTCGGCAGCGATATGGCGACGCTGAATCAGTTGCAGGATCTGATTGGCAAAATGAAAGATCCGACGCTGCCGCCCTCCAGCTATGCCGAAGATATGGGGCAGATGTTGTCCGGGTTACAGGAGAACCATAACCGTGTGGCAGCGCTGTATACTGACCTTGGCGGGCGGCAGAATCATCTGACGCTGCTGAATGATGCGCACAGCGATAATGACGTGGTCAATCAGCAGGTGATTGAGCAGCTTCAGGGACTTGATTATGCCGAAGCCTGGATGAATCTGATGCGTTACACCTCATCCAACGAGGCGGCTTACAAGTCATTTGTCCAGGTTTCGCAACTTTCACTGTTTAAACTGGGCTAAGTTTCCATCATGCAGGTAGACACACATCGTAACTCACTGTTAACCCCCTCCGCGCTGGCGGGGGGAACTATCCGGCAGAGCGCGGCGATCGCCGGGCGGCAGAATATGCTGGATCGTAAAGTGGCGGGTTTTCCCGATCAGCCGCTGATTTCTGCGCAGCCGCTGCGCTATAACGTGCAGCTGAATCAGCAACTGACCCATGTGCAGCAGGCCGATCACTTTCTGCAGCGTACGGAAAAGCAGGTGCTGCAGCTGAATCACGCCATTACGCGCCGCGCGCCGATCGCTGAGGTGCAGGGGCAGGCGGAAGCACTACAGCAGTTGCTGACGTTCCGCCAGCAACTATCGGGCGGCACTGTCAGTCGTCAGTTGCAGGTGTCGCTGGAGGCCAGGCCACAGGTAAAATTTACCCTGCGTGATGGCAATACATTGCTGAATAATCCTCAACCGGAGGTGCTGACTTTTTCACTGGCCGGGCAAAAGCGTGAAGTCAGCGCGGCTTCGCTGCCTGCGGCAAGCTCTGCCCGGCAGGCGCTGCTGACGTTAAATCAGGCGCTGGGTAAATGGGGGATTTATGGCAGTCTCGACAGCCAGCGGCAGGTTAGTTTTCAGGTGGCCGAGCAGGACTGGGCGCGTATCGATCAGCACCTGAGCGTGAAGGGGGGTGGCGAGCGTTATCCGGAAAATCAGTTTTTCCCGGTGAAACCGCAGATGGAAAATGGGCTGGAAGATGATGTGCAACGTTTCCTGAAGACGCCTTCCGTCAGCACCGCGCGGCAGCTATTGCCATGCCTCGATAATGCGTTAACCACACTGTCGCAGCAGCGCCGTGGCCTGCAGCGCAGTAAGGCGGCGGTACAGATGCGAATTGAGAGTATGGCGACGTTTAGCGGCAGTGATACGGCGCAGGCGGCATCCAGGCAGCTGGCGCAGCAACTTAACCATGAGAGTTTTGCTCAGCTGACGCAGGCTCTGGCCGCGCAGGCGAATGTGCACTGCGCAACCGTGCGCAATGTGCTGGCACAGAGCCAGCTATCGGCACGGGCGGCATAAATGCCGTCATTATGACCGATGCTTATGTTACGGGAGCCATAAATGCCGCCCCTTGTATCTTGTTTTCTGTGGTGGTTAGCTACCACTACATGAAACGGAGGCAGATTCAGGCTCCCCTTAAGGCTCTGACCTTCATTCGTAGCATAATCCCTCCGTTTCTCCTTTCACGCCAGCATCTACTCTGAACGGTAACCGGAAGCTCTGACTTCGTATGTACAAGGCAGGATGGCGTGATGGTTTATGTGAAAGGGAGACAACCTCATGATTTATCTCGGCGTTGATATCAGCAAACAAAAATTCGATGTCTGCCTGCTCCCCGAAGGCTCCTCGGGGAAAAAGAAAAGCAAAGTCTTTAAGAATGCACCCGGTGCTGACCGGGAGCTGAAGACCTGGCTGCTCCGGCAGAAGTGTGATCCCGCACAGGTGACCGTGGTTATGGAGGCGACCAGCGTTTATCACGAAAACCTCGCCTTTGCCCTTCATCACGACAGCACCGTAACCGTCTGTATGGCAAATCCGCAGCGGGTGCGCGAGTTCGCAAGAGGCATGGGTATCCTGACCAAAAATGACACCGTGGATGCTTTTGTTCTGGCCTGCTACGGTGAACTGAAACAGCCTGAACCCTGGGTTCCCCCCGCGCCGGAAGTCCGCAAACTGCGGGCACTGTTGCGCCGCCGGGACGCCCTGCAGGAGGATGTGCAGCGCACCCTCAACCGCCTGGAAAAGGCTCTCTCAACGCAGACGCCGCGCGAGGTGATAACATCCCTTAAGCGCACCCGCCAGTGGCTGCAGAAAGAGCTGGAGCGCATAGAGCAGCTTATCGCAGACCATATAAACAACCATCCCGGACTGAAAGAAGATCTCGACCTGCTGAAGTCGATAAAGTGCGTCAAGGATAAAACCGGCCAGATGATGCTGGCAGTTCTGCGCGCAGGAGAGTTCAGGAGCGCTTCGCAGGTGGCGGCGTATCTCGGTCTGGTCCCGGTGGAAAGGTCATCAGGAAGCTCGGTATGGCACAGGCCGCGGATGTCAAAGGCGGGGCCACCGGAAGTGCGTGCAAAGCTGTATGTGGCCGCGCTGAGCGCCATTCGTTATAACGCACAGGGCAAGGCGCTTTATGAGCGGCTGCTTGCCAGAGGCACCGCAAAAAAAGCGGCAGTGGGTGCGGTGATGAGGAAACTGGTGCATCTGTGCTACGGGGTACTGAAGACACGGCAGCCATGGGACGCAAACTATGCAGCTACCGCTTGACGTTCAAGACGGTAGCTAC